>WLGJ01000042.1 GCA_009703275.1 Actinomycetota bacterium | reverse complement strand
GGGCCACCGCAGTTGGCGCAGGATCCCATGGAGATGACGTACTTGGGGTCGGGCATCTGCTCGTAAAGACGAACGACGGCCGGTGCGAGTTTGTCAGTAACGGTGCCGGCGATGACCACGAGGTCGGCCTGGCGAGGACTGGCCGGGAACGGGATCACGCCGAGACGCATCACGTCGTAACGAGGCGAAGCAAACGCTGCACCCATTTCGATAGCGCAACACGCAAGGCCCCACTGGTACGCCCAGATGGAGTACTTCCGAGAAATATTGAGGAGTTTTGCGAGCGGCTTGGGCAGCTTGCCGCTTTCAACTAGGCCCATTGAAGCACCTTCTTGCGCCAGGCATACAGGAGCCCGAGGGCCAGGATGACAACGAAAATCAGCATCTCGACCAGACCGAAGACGCCGTAGGTCTCGAGTCGTGTCGCCCACGGGAACATGAAGACCGCTTCGACGTCGAACATGACGAAGAGGAGGGCATAGATGTAATAGCGGATTTGGCTCTGCGACCAGCCACTGCCGACCGGATCAACACCGGATTCATAGACCAGATATTTCTGTTCCTGAGGGCGCGTTGGTCGGAAGATCTTGCCGATGCCGAGAAGACCGGCCCCGAGGCCAATACCGACGCCCGCGAAAATTGCAACGGTGAGGTACTGCCTGACGAAATCGGAGTACTCAATCATCGTTCCCGGACACTACAGAAGGGCCGAACACGGCATGAAATCCTTGTGGCATAGAGCGGTTCAATCTTTGGCGATCAACGACCAGCGGTGGTGGACCCAGAGGTGGATCCGGCCGCGCCGAGGTTGAGTGAGTCGGTGGGAGGTGCAGCGTGCACCGCTGCCGGAGTGGCGTCGCGGGCGGGGTCAAGCAGGAGATCTGGGAACAGGCCGTAGCCGATCGTGACGACAACGCAGATCGCGATGGCGAGACCAGCGGCAAACGGCACGTGGAGCCGCTTTGACCGATCGATGACCGCTTCGGTCCCGTCGTCGCCACCGGACATGAACATGGCCACGATGATCCGGAGATAGAGGAAGGTCGAGATGACAGCGGAAACCATCGCGATGATCGCCAACGGGACGGCGTGGGCGTCGGCCGCAGCGGTGATCGAGAGGAACTTGGCGAAGAAGCCGGCGGTGAAAGGAACACCCGCCTGAGCCAGGAGCATGACGATAAAGGCACCGGCCAGCAACGGGTTTGAGCGAGCAAGGCCGTTGTAGTCGGAAAGCTGGTGGTTTCCGTCGCCCTTGCGTCCCACGATCGCGACCACACCAAATGAGCCCGCCACCATGAAGGTGTAGACGGCCACATAAAACGCAGCAGCGGTGATGCCGTTGGCGCTGTTGGCTTGGATCGCCATGAGAATGAAACCTGCATGGCTGATTGAGGAGTAGGCCAGCATGCGCTTGACGTTGCTCTGAACGATTGCGAGCGCCGCACCAACGACCATCGAAAGGACTGCCAACACATACACGATGGGCTTCCACGTCGAGGCGTAGTTCGGGAAGGTCAACATGAACACACGGACCAGACCAGCAACTGCTGCAGCCTTCACGCCCGATGCCATCCATGCGGTTGCCGGAGTGGGGGCACCGTCGTAAACGTCGGGGCTCCACGCGTGGAACGGAACTGCCGAAATCTTGAACGCCAAGCCGACGAGCACGAGCATGAGCCCGACCAGAAGTAAACCGTTATGGATCGGGACAACCGCAGACATGAAGTCGCGGATATCGGCAAAGTTGGTTGATCCGGTCGCGCCGTAGAGCATCGCGATGCCATACAGAAGGAACGCTGACGAGAACGCTCCCAGGATGAAGTACTTGAGTCCGGACTCTTGCGACTGCACACGGCGCAGGTTCATGCCAGCCAGCACATAGACAGCAATGGAAAGTGTCTCAAGGCCGATGAACAGAACGATGAGATCGTTCGACATCGCCATGATGACGCCACCAACAGCTGAAAGCAGAAGGAGAACGTAAAACTCGGGGCCCGTCATGGACTCACGACGCAGGAAACTGTCGGCCAACAACGCAGCCAACACGACACCAAGACACAACACGATCGTGATGAAAAGCGAGAAGCCGTCGATGCCAACCGCTCCCCCGGCAGTGCTGAATGGTCCGGTTTGCGACTGGTCAATGTTCCACCACAGCAGCGAATCCCAGCCCTGCACGCGTGCCCACATCGGCAACGAGCTGATCGCCGCAGCAACGGCGATTGCAACCGTGGTCATTGTGAACAAACCCTTCGGCTCACGCTTTTTCAAGAATGAAGAGAACGTGAGTGTGAGCAATCCGCCGACCAACAAGATGATTAACGGCAGTAGCGCCAGCCAGTCGATTGACGGACCAGCAACTTGCACGATTCCAGAATCGAGGGTTTCAGCAGCAACATCGCCACCGCGAAGCATGCTGGGATCAACCTGAGCGAAAAGAGACGCGATCACTGGTCCGCTCCCTGTCCGTTCGTGGCGACACCAAGAGAGTGTTCACCTGACTTCGAATGCGAGGACTCCGGAAGGTAAAGGAGGTCAGCGCCCTTGCGGGTGATTGGCTCGCGGAACCCTTCGACCTTCACCTCGAGACGAGTCACAACTCGCTTCACCGAAGGCTCAATGCGGTCGAGAACCGGCTTCGGGTAAATGCCGAGGAAGATGATGAGACCAACAAGCGGCACCATGACGAGCTTTTCGGAAATCTTGAGATCCGGGAAGTTCTTGTTCGCTTCGTCAGGTTCGCCTTGGAACACACGCTGATAGGCCCAGAGCAAATAAAGCGCTGCGACGATCACGCCTGTCGCAGCGATGACTGCCCACCAACGGTTGGCAACAAAGGTGCCAACAAGTACGAGGAATTCTCCAACGAAACCGTTCAGGCCAGGGACGCCAATCGACGCAAGCATCACAAGCGTGAATATGCCAGCGAAGACCGGGGCCACCTTTGCGATTCCGTTGAGTTCGGAAATCTCGTAGGTATGGCGACGTGAGTAGAGGAAGCCAAGAAGGATGAACAACGCACCAGTCGTGATGCCGTGGTTCACCATCTGCAGAACCGAACCTTGAATGCCTTCAACGTTTAGCGCGAACAGACCCATGAGTGCGAAGCCCATGTGTGCGACTGATGAGTAAGCAACGAGACGCTTGAGGTTGCGCTGCATCGCTGCGACGATGCCGCCGTAGACCACACCGATCGTGGCCAAGGTGAGCATCACTGGTGCGAACCACACTGTCGCCTCGGGGAACAGTTCAAGTCCGTAGCGAAGGAAACCGTAGGTGCCGAGTTTGAGGAGGATGCCGGCAAGGTCGATAGAACCTGCAGTCGGAGCCTCGGTGTGTGCATCTGGCAGCCATGTATGGAAGGGGAACGACGGAACCTTCACCGCGAACGCAATTGCCATACCCAAGAACAACCAACGGCCAGTACTGGTCGCCAGATTGTCTGTGGCGATGATCTTGGTGAAGTCGAATGACACGCCACCGTTGTCACCAGCTCCGGCGAGAACCGCAAGCGTGACGATCGAGACCAGCATGAACGCTGATCCGAGCATTGTGTAAAGGAAGAACTTCGTTGCGGCGTAGACCCGACGTCCGTGACCCCACTTGCCGATGAGCATGTAGAGCGGCACAAGGGTGATCTCGAACATCAAGAAGAAGAGGAAGAGATCAAGCGCAAGGAATGCACCCATACAACCCGCCATGAGGAGGGTGAGCCATGCGTAGTAGCCCTTGGGACTGTGTGCCGGTTTCGCTGCAAAGAGAGCGATCGGGAACAAGATGCCCGTAAGCACAACCAGGAAAAGTGAAATGCCGTCGACGCCAAGGAAGAACTTGATATCGAGCGATTGCACCCAGGTCTGCTGCACCACGAACTGGAATCCAGCATCGTCGGTCTTGAACTGAACGAGCAACGCAATGCTCAAAATTCCGGTGAGCAGTGCGGTGAGGATCGCCATCTGTCGTGAAAGTTCCGGGCGGGAACTCGGCATGAGGGCGATAAGGACGGCACCGACAACTGGAACGAAGATCAGTGCAGGAAGGATCGGGAACGATGCTGAGCCGCCCGAAGCGAAAATGGTGGAAAGGAGTGACGCGCTCATCAGAGACTCACCTGCGTCATGACGAATGCGACGATGAGAATGGCACCAACACCGATCATGAGTGCATACCAGCGCACGTAGCCGTTCTCGATAGCGCGGAGTCGGGACGCACCACCGCGAGTGGCTCGTCCGACGCCATTAACTGCACCATCGATAACCACCTTGTCGAACATGGCGATGAGTTCAAAGCCTTTACGACCAATCCCGCCCATGAACTTCGTGATGCTCTGGTCGATATACCAACCGTTGGCGAAGAACGGAAGTTCAATGCGACGCGGATCCACTTTGTTCTTCAGGTACACCATGTAGGCAGCGAAGATACCGAGCAGTGCGATCGTCGTTGAGAGCGCGAGTTCAAAGGTGAGCTGAAAGGCACCAAGATCAAAGTCTGCTTGGTTCTCACCAACGACTGGCTCAAGCCAGTTGTTGAGGAACTCAAGGTTGTGAGTGAACGGAAGGTTCAGGAACCCGGCAATAGCGGCGAAGAACGCGAGCACGATGAGCGGCACCAACATTGGCCACTTTGATTCGTGCGGATGCACCGCGCCGTGACCAGCATCGGCGTGCGCATCGTCGTGGGCATCAGCATGATCATCCGATTCGGCGACATCGGAAGTCGTATGCGCCTTCAGGTTGGCCAGTTCGCCCTCGGCTGATTCGCCCCAACGCGCGTCGCCGTAGAAGACGCGGAACACGAGACGGCTCATGTAGAACGCGGTGAGCAATGCAGTGATGAGGCCAATCACATAAAGGATCGGGCTCTTATGGAGTGCATACGCAAGGATGTCGTCCTTCGACCAGAAGCCCGAGAACGGCGGGACACCGGCGATAGCAAGCCAGCCGATGATGAACGTGACTGCTGTGACCGGCATGACTTTGCGCAAAGCACCCATGCGTCGCATGTCTTGCTCATCGTGCATGCCATGGATGACTGAACCAGCGCCAAGGAAGAGCAACGCCTTGAAGAAGGCGTGCGTGATCATGTGGAAGATCGCTGCGCTGTAACCGCCGACGCCCACAGCCAAGAACATGTAGCCAAGCTGGCTGACGGTCGAGTACGCCAAGACCTTCTTAATGTCCTGTTGAGCCAGAGCGATCGTCGCAGCGAGAAATGCCGTCGCGATACCGACGATGGCGATCATCCAAGGAATCCAGGATGCCGAAGCGGCGATGATCGGGTTCACGCGAACGAGCAAGTACACGCCTGCGGTCACCATCGTTGCAGCGTGGATGAGCGCCGACACAGGAGTGGGGCCAGCCATGGCGTCGGGCAACCAGATGAACAGCGGAATCTGTGCCGACTTACCAATAGCGCCGATAAACAGCATCAGTGCAATAAATGTCGCCGTGGTTTCCGCTAGTCCTGGAGACAACGGAAGGAACTCGGTATAGGTAACGGTGCCGAAGGCGAAGAACGTCATGAAGATGGCGACCATGAAGCCCCAGTCGCCAACTCGGTTCGTGATGAACGCCTTCTTGCCTGCGCTGGCGTTTTCATCCTTTTCAAACCAGAACGCAATGAGGAAGTACGAACAAGCCCCCACGCCTTCCCAGCCGAGGAACGTGAGCACCAAGTTGTCGCCGAGAACGAGGATGAGCATCGAGAACACGAACAGATTCAGGTACGTGAAAAATCGCGGGAAGCGACTGTCTCCGTGCATGTACCCAATTGAGTAGAGATGAATCAGCGATGCGATGCCCGTTACAAACAGGACCATCGCCATTGAAAGAGGATCAAGCAAGAAACCAACATCGACGCTGAAGTTGCCAGCCGGGATCCACTCGAACAACGAGAGTTCGTAGGTGTGTTCGGGCTCGCCCCACAGTCCGGCGAACACAACACAAGCGGTCACGAACGAAAGGGCGACGGCACCCGTGCCGATCCAACCAGCCCGCGGTTCGCCAATGCGCTTACCGAAAAACACCAAAATCAAGAAACCTGCAAGTGGCAGTGCAGGGATTAACCAGACGAGTCCGACCATGTCCCCTATCCCCTCAATGTCCGAAGGTCATCGGCGGTAGCGCCGGGACGACGACGTGCCATCGCCACGATGAGGGCCAGGCCAACGACAACTTCGGCGGCGGCGACAACCATGACGAAAAAGACGATGATCTGACCAGAGACGTCATCGAGCATCTTGCCGAATGTCACGAATGACAGGTTCACGGCGTTGAGCATGAGTTCGACGCACATGATCATGACCAGTGGATTGCGGCGGATCAGAACGCCGACGCCACCGATCACAAAAAGAATCGCCGAGAGCATCAGGTACGCGAGCGAGAGGTTTGAACCCATCAGTGCGCTCCTTCCTCGGGAATGGCGGTGAGTGGTTCGTCGCCCATATCGGTCATGGATTCCGGCTCAGGGATGGGCTCGAGATCACGGGGGCGGCGGGAAAGAACAACCGCTCCGACAACAGCGATCGTGAGAAGACCGGCAGTGACTTCGAGCGCAAAGACGTAGGTCGTGAACAGTTCGGTACCGATCTGCGTGATGTTCGAGACCGTGGGCGAGAGAGCGCCGGTGACCGACCGTGAGCCAGTAACGATTGCGTCTTTACCGATAATGATGATGGCAAGCATTGCGCCAAGAAAGAGCAGCCCAACGAGTCCAGCAAGAAGTCGTTGGCCAACGAGGGGTTCGGTATCGAGGTCCTCTTCACGATCGACGCCCAACAGCATCATGACAAAGAGAATCAGCACGACGATGGCGCCGGTGTAAACGATGACCTGCACAACGGCGAGCAGCTCGGCACCAAGGTTTAGGAAAAGCACAGCAATTCCGAACAGCGTCGCAATGAGGCTGAGCGCAGCATGCACCGGGTTGCGCGAGGAGACGACCCCGAGTCCTCCGGCGAGCACGATGAGCGCACTCACGATAAAGACCGCAGTTTCCATGATCAGCGATCACCGCCGCGCTCATCGTCGTGATGCTCATCGTGTCCGGGCGAAACGTGCTCGGGGGTTCCCGGCGCATGATCCTCGTGACCATGACCGTGTTCATCGATCATGTCGAGAGGAGTGGCCACGGAGTCCTTGATGTCCTGCGCAGCTTCGGGCGCACGAATGCCATAGCCAAGTTCGCCCGACCAACCAACAACGCCTTCAAAGGCTGCAGAACCAGAAGGTGACGTTGCGCGCATCCAAGCAGAGGTCGGCAAATCTTCGCCGGCTCGCCAGTCTTCCCACGGCATCTTCTGCGGCATGCCGTCGTCATCGACAACGAGTTCGGTCTTGGTGTAGATCGCGTCGGCGCGGTTCGTGAACGAGAACTCAAACATCTTGCTCTCGGTGATGGCTTCAGTTGGGCAGGCTTCGACACAAAGGTCGCAATGGATGCATCGGAGATAGTTGATCTCGTAGATGTAGCCAAAACGCTCACCGGGAGAAACTGGGTCCTCGATCGGATTGTCAGCGCCACGCACGAAGATGCACTTCGCGGGACATACACCGGCGCAGAGTTCGCAACCGATGCACTTTTCCATTCCGTCTTCGTAACGATTGAGAACGTGACGACCGTGAACGCGAATCGGCTTGGGTGCCTTTTCTTTCGGATATTGAGTTGTTACCCGTTGCTTGCGGCCGATTTGGCGCAGGCTGACGAGAAAACCACCGAGGTAACCCATCAGTCGACCACCCCTTCGAGTCGGCGAGCTTTAGAGGTTGCAATCGCTGCCTTAAGGAGTCCGTAACCCGTAAGGCCCACGACGGCGCCGATTGCAACAGTGATGAATCCGTTCCAGTGCTGATCACGCGCAACCCAGAACGTGGCGAGAAGGAGAATCCATCCGAGTGAAAGCGGGATGAGCACCTTCCAGCCAAGATCCATGAGTTGGTCGTAGCGAACACGAGGAACCGTGCTGCGCACCCAAACGAACAGGAACAGGAACCCAGTCATCTTGAGGAGGAACCAGATGACTCCCCACAGCCAACCTGGGCCAAGAAGCGCAGGACCGGCGGGACCACCCAAGAACAGGGTGACGATGATTGCAGCCATGGTTACGGAGTTCATGAACTCGGCAACAAAGAAAAGCGCGAAACGAATAGAGGAATACTCGGTGTGATAGCTGCCGACGAGTTCCTGTTCTGCTTCAACAAGGTCGAACGGCGGACGGTTGAGTTCCGCTTGGCTTGCAAGCAAGAAGACCACGAACGGCACAAACCCTGTGGCAATGAGATTCCAATGAGGGATGAAGCCGCCCCAACCGCTGCCAGCCTGCGCCATCACGATGCCGTGCGTACTAAGCGTTCCCGTCGTGAGCACAACTGCACACACGGAAAGTCCGAGGGCCGCTTCATAAGAGACCATCTGCGCCGAAGCACGAACAGAACCGATGAGCGGATACTTCGAACCCGATGACCAACCGGCAAGCATCACGCCGTAGACCGCAATTGATGACATAGCGAGAGCGAACAGAATGCCGATCGCCGGATCGGCGAGTTGGAGATAGGTCGTTTTGCCAAAGATCTCGACCGAACCATCGTGACCATTACTGAAATCGCCACCGAATGGAACGATGGTGAAAAGCAAGAACGCAGGAACCACGGTGAGTAGTGGCGCCAAGATAAAGACCCGACGTTCGGCCCTGTCCGGGATGAGGTCTTCTTTGAAGAAGAACTTGATGCCGTCGGCAAGCGTCTGAAGGATGCCGAACGGACCCGCGGTGTTGGGGCCGACTCGGTTCTGGAAATCGCTAACAACCTTGCGTTCGAACCAGATCATCAACATGGTCGCCACGAGAAGGAATGCGAAAACGCAGACGACCTTCAGGATGACGATGAGGACAACAGCAAGATCGATATGACCGGAGAGAAGCGGATCACCACCAAGCATGTTCATGATGCGGTCTCGATCCTGACTTCGGCGACAAGTTCGTCGGCAGAGACAAGGTCGCTCACGCGCCCATCGGCCTGATTCACGATCATCGCAGCCACACCACGCGGAACGCCCGGATCGGACTGCACGGTGACGTTTACTGATGCCTTTGCCGTGCGAACAATTGCGCGTCCGCCCGAAGCGACACCGAGGCGATCAAACTCCCACGGATTCAACGAAACCGTCGACCCTGGGGCGAGCGGTGCAAGCGAAGGTGCCGACTGCACAAGAGTTCCTTGGTCGTACAACTTCCGCGATGCAACAAGACGGAAGCCGTAGGAATCGACGGGAGGAGCGACAACTGCTTCGATCGGCGTGAACTGAACGAACGGAGGCATGGAGCCAGCAACATCGGAGTCGTCGGAGATGATCTCGATCAGGCCTTCGACAGCGTCGCCATCGATTTCTTCAGTAACAACATCGGCGGTGACGTCGACCTCGGCGCCATCTTCGGACACCGTCACGGTTTCGTCGACGATCACAATGTCGTCGTCTTCTTCGTCGATGATCACAACGACATCGAGCGGAAGCAGGATGCCATCAGGCGAACCCTCGGCGATTGCTTGGTCAAGTGCAAGGTACGCCGGAGCGACTGCAGAAATTTCAGCGAGGACATCGCTGAAATTTTCGAAACCGAGATCGGTGCCAAGTCGGCTCGAAACTTCGGCGGCAAGCATCCAGTCAGCACGCGAGGTTCCCGGCGGTGTTACGCGATGTGAAAGCGTGCTGACGCGACCTTCGATGTTCGTGGTCGTGCCTGTCTTTTCGGCAAAGCCTGCAGCAGCAAGCACAACATCGGCGCGCTTGCTTGAAGAATTGAGTGCCGTATCGACTGCGAGCACTGTGCGTGCACCTGTGAGACCACGCTCAGCGAGATCGGCATCGGGGAAGTCAGAAAGCGGATCGGCGCCCAAAAGAACAAGGACATCGATGCGGCCGTCGGCGGCTGCTCGAAGAATGCCTTCTGTATCGAGACCGGTTGCACTTGGTGTTGCCGGCCAAACCTCGGAGTACCACTCGGCACCATCTTCAAGGGTGACGCGACCGGGAAGAAGCCCCGGAGCAAGGCCCATGTCGAGTGCACCGCGAACGTTGGATCGACGCAACGCCGAGAGGAACGTGGTGTCGGGACGAGCGTTGAGAATTGCAGAGGCTGCAGCGACCGTGATGCTTGCCGATTCGGCGAGCGATGCACGACCAAGCACGACAGTGATCGGGCCAGTCGATGCAGAAAGAGCGGCACGAGCCTGCTCAAGTTCTTCAGCAGAAACGCCAGCAATTTCACGATCGATGACTGACGAGCCCACGAGCGCAGCGACGACATCGGCGGTTTCACCTGGGCGGGGATGCACCGACGCAGCAGCAAGCGAGGTGATACCGCTCGAACGAGGCGAAACCTCGACGATGGTGACGCGATCTTCGACAGCGGCGTGACGAAGGCGGAGGAACAGAACAGGAAGTTCTTCCTTGACGTCGGGACCGAGCAACAGAACGGTGCCACCAGGAGCGCAGACCTCGTCGATTGTTGCACTCGGGAGACCGAGAACTACGTGGGCAGGAAGTCCATCGCCGAGTTGTGCGTCGACATTGTCGGTAGCAAGAACACCCTTGAACAGCTTCGACCATGCGTAGGCATCTTCGTTGGTGAGACGTGAACCACCGATGACGCCAATCGACTGTGCTGAAGATGCGTTGTCGAGTGCACTTGCGAAACGACCCAATGCATCGGACCACTTGGCCGCAACCAAACCGGAGCCATCGCGAACCAGAGGTTCGGAAAGTCGCGCATCAGACGTCACGACCTGGCTTGAGAAACGACCCTTGTCGCAAAGCCAACCCCAGTTGACTGGATCAATGTCGACACCGGCGAAACGTTGGACCTGATCGCGAGAGGAATCAATCGAGATACGACAACCAACCGAACAGGTCTGGCAGGTGGACTCGGTGGTTTCAAGATCCCACGGACGAGCCTTGAATCGATAGGTTGATGCGGTCAGCGCGCCGACTGGGCAGATCTGCACAGTGTTGCCACTGAAATACGAAGCAAACGGTTCATCAGGGAATGTGTTGACTTCGGTGTTGTTCCCGCGATGAATGAAGTGAATCAGCGGATCGCCAGCAACCTCTTTTGCGAAACGTGTACAACGATCGCAGAGGATGCAGCGCTCACGGTCGAGAAGTACAAGGTCGCTGATCGGAATCGGCTTTTCCTTGTGACGCTTCTCTTCAACAAAGCGACTCTCGCCGGGGCCGTAGGCCATGGTCTGATCCTGGAGCGGACATTCGCCGCCCTTGTCACAGACGGGACAGTCAAGCGGATGATTCGCGAGCAGGAACTCGAGGATTCCGTCCTGTGCTTTCTTTGTGACTGCCGATTCGGTATCGGCCTTCATGCCGGGGGTGCACTCGATCATGCAGCTGGGCTGAAGCGCTGGCCCGCGACCTGTGTCGACCTCGACCAAACACATACGGCACATACCAACTGGCTTCATGCGCTCGTGGTAACAGAAGCGCGGAATGTAGGTGCCGGTGCGTTCGGCGGCATCGATGAGCAGCTCACCCTTACGGGCAATGACCTCAACGCCATTGATTTCGACGGCCACGCCGTCGACGGGGGTCACCTCGGACTCAGCCATGCGAAGACGCCTTCGTGATGGTCACGGGAATTGAGTGACGAGCCTCTTCGGCCTGCGTAATACGCGCCTCGAACTC
>WLGJ01000041.1 GCA_009703275.1 Actinomycetota bacterium | reverse complement strand
GGGTCCTACGATGCCCAGAGTCCGGACGAGCGACGCCCGGAACCCCTGCGAAAGGCTCCTAATGGCGTATCCCGAAGGCATTGGCGCAATCGATCTGATGATCGGCTTTCCCTTCCGCGACAAGAAGGCTGTCTACGAATACCTGCAGGGCGGCATCAAGGACAAGGGTTCCGACGACCTCGCAATGCCCGCGGGTTACATGTTCAAAGACGTTCCCGAAGAAGCGGCTGAAGAAGTTGATCCCATCGACTTCACCTTCACCGAAATGGACAAGTACGGCGTGTCTGCCGGCCTCTTTGGTCTGACCGATACAAGTCGCGAAGCAAAGAAGCGTCACCCCGGTCGCGTGTTCTTCAGCCTTGAAGTTGATCCCAACGACATCACGGGCGCGGTTCGCAAGATTCGTGAAGCGAACGAGTCCGATGGTCTCAGCGCAGTGACGACCTTCCCCGCTGGTTGTCTTCCGCAGGTGCCGGTGAGCGATCGTCGTTACTACCCGATCTACCAAACCTGTATCGACCTCGACATTCCGATTATTTCGAACGCGGGCATTCCCGGCCCGCGCTTTCCCGCTGAATGTCAGCACGTCATGCATTTCGATCAGGTTTGTTATGACTTTCCTGAATTGAAGATCGTGATGCGTCATGGCGCTGAGCCGTGGGAAGCGCTTGCGGTGAAGCTCATGCTCAAGTGGCCGGGTCTGTATTACATGCCGAGCGCATTCGCGCCGAAGCATTACCCGAAAGCAATTCTTGACTACGCGAACTCGCGTGGTTCGGACAAGATCATGTATGCCGGTTACTTCCCGGCAGGTCTTACGCTCGAGCGCATCTTCACCGAAATGAAGAACGTTCCTCTGAAGGATTCGGTGTGGCCGAAGTTCCTGCGTGAGAACGCCATGAAGTTGTTCAAGATGGATGGAGTTCCCTGATGCCAGTCGCCGTTGTTACCGGAGCCGGTCAAGGACTTGGTCGCGCTGATTGTTTGCGCTTGGCTGAAGACGGATTCGACGTCATGTGCCTTGATCTCAATCTCGACGCTGCGCGCGAAACCGCGGAGTTGTGTGGCGGCACTGCGTTTCAACTCGATGTCACCGATCGCGCTGCGGTATTCGCAGTTGCTGATCAGATTTCGGAATGCTTTGCGCTTGTAAATAACGCTGGAATTTGGAACTTCCCGTCGATTCTCGATGTCACTGAACAACAGATGCAGTCAGTGATTGAAGTGAACATCAAGGGCATCGTTTGGTGTTGCCAAGCATTTGTTCCCAAGATGCGAGCCGGTGGTGGCGGAAGCATCGTGAACATGTCATCGGGTGCGGCATGGACGAATTCGCCAGAGGTCGGTATCTACCCGGCGACCAAAGCAGCGGTTGAATCGCTGACGAAAACGCTTGCGCTTGAACTTGGTGTCGACAACATTCGATCAAACGCGATCGGCCCAGGTCTCATCGTGAGCGATGGCACTGCAGGAAACTTCGAAGGTGCACGGGCAAACGAACGAGCTCAAGGCGTTCCGATGAAACGCGTTGGCGCTCCTGCCGATATTGCTGATGTGGTGTCGTTCTTGTGCAGCAATGATTCGCGTTACGTGAGCGGTCAGGTCATTTACGTCGACGGCGCGATTACCGCCGGAGCAATGAAGCGCTAATGACGAACGACGCGCTCAAGCAATTGCTTGAACAGCGCGTGCAGCGTGATCCGTCTTTGGTGGTCACCCAAGAAGTTGTTTCGGACTGGATCGCCGAGTTCGGCGCGCACTGGGCCGAATGCGAAGGCGATGTTGTTCCTTCGTTGATGTACACCACCTTCGCTCGGCCCCCAGCGCCCCCGGCCGCGGGAGAGATGGCACCAACTGGTCTTGCGCTTCATGACCAGCTGAAGGCCTTGCTCGATCTTCCCGTTGCGATCGCTGTTGGCTATGAACTCGAACTCACCGGCGTCGTTCATATCGGTGATCAGTTGATTTCCGCAGAACGCATCGCCGACCTCGGCGAGGAGCGGTCGACAAAGTTCGGCCCGGGCCGAGATTGGACCATTGAGGTCGCAACCTCGACTGTTGCTGGCTCACCCGTAGGCATCGAACGATTCCGGATGCTGGGCTACCGGCCCGGTGAACCGGGTACAGCGCAACCGCGTAAGGCCCAAGACCCCTCGCCGTTCGCTTGGGAAGAGCGCTTTTCGGTGACCACAGAGTCGATCAGGCGCGAGGCGGCGGCGAACCATGTGTGGGCCCCAGCCCATCACCACACCGACGCGGCTCAGAGGGCCGGGCTGGCCGACATCATCCTCGACACCTCATCGCAGGTGGCTCGACTGGCGGGCGCGGCGCAACGGCACCGACCTACCGAACGAATCGTCGGGGTCGACCTTGCGATGAAGCGATCGATCCTTCCTGGAGTAACGGTGACATTGGGTGGAATCGAGGAAGGTCGCACCACGAGGGTGTCGGCGCTTGTTGATGGTCGAGAGGCCAGTCAAGGAACCATCACCTTTGGCGGTTGACCTAGCGTCTCGGAATGGCTCCTGAACCATTCACCATCGCAATCCCTGATGAGGTCCTTGAGGATCTCAACCGCCGCCTCGATAACGCCCGCTGGCCTGATCAGGCACCCGGTGAACCGTGGTCGCTCGGTATTCCTGTCTCTGAAGTGAAGGCCGCAGTCAACCACTGGCGCAACAACTACGACTGGCGCGCTCGCGAAGCTCGCATGAACGCGTGGCCGAACTTCATGACCACTGCCGCTGGCGAGCAGGTCCACTTCATTCACGCTCGTTCAAAGCATGCAGACGCCACTCCGATCGTTCTTACGCACGGATGGCCGGGATCATTTGTTGAGTTCCTCGATGTCATCGGTCCGCTCACTGATCCAGAGTCCTATGGCGGCACTGCTGCCGACGCGTTTCATGTCGTCGTTCCGTCCATGCCTGGTTATGGATTTTCAGGACCAACGGTTCAACCCGAATTCCACGTGAACCGCGTTGCCGACGCAATTGCCGAAGTGATGGCGCAGCTCGGTTACGACCGCTACATCGCCCAAGGCGGCGACTGGGGAGCGATCGTGACTCGTCGACTTGGCGAGGCCTATGGCGATCGCCTTCTTGGCATTCACCTCAACATGATTTTCGCCTTCCCCGGTGCGGACGATCCCGACCCGATGGCCGGTCTTACTGATGCCGATAACGAACGCTTTGCTGCAGCCGGTGAGCGCATTGCCGATGGCACGGGCTACATGGCAATTCAAAGCACGAAGCCGCAAACGCTTGCGTATGGACTGACCGATTCGCCTACTGGTTTAGCGGCGTGGATCCTCGAGAAGTTCAACGGCTGGAGCGATCTCGATAACAACAGCATTGCCGACACCTATTCATGGGACCGAGTGCTCGACAACATCATGGTGTACTGGGTGACGAACACCGTTGGTTCCGCTGCACGTCTCTATGCCGAATCACAGCGCGCCAATAACGGCGCAGCACAAGGTTGGTCGGGACGTGTTGAAGTTCCCACCGGACACGCGCAGTATCCGTATGAGTTGTTGCAAACACCGCGCGCATGGGCGGAGAAGAAATACAACGTTGTGTATTGGTCGGAACAAGAACGCGGCGGACACTTTGCGGCGTTCGAACGACCAGAAGCGTTCATCGCAGACGTACGCGCTTTTCACAAGGAACTGATGAAATGACAACAGCAACGGCAGCGGGTGACTTCGCCGCGCAAGAAAGCGGGCGACTCCCGCGTCCATGGGCGGGTCTTTTTGCACTTTTGAGTGGCGTTTCACTCATCGTGCTTGACGGTTCGCTGGTGAACATTCTCATTCCATCGATGGTGAGCGACCTGAACCTCAACCGCAGCCAAGTGTTGTGGTGTAACTCGGCCTATGCACTGGTGTTCGCAGGATTGCTCATCACTGCTGGTCGATTAGGCGACCGAATTGGGCGCCGACGCTTCTTCATGATCGGCACCGTCATCTTCATGTTCGGCAGCGTGATTGCCGGCGCGGCGCCAAACCCAGGAATTCTGATCCTCGCTCGCGTGATCGCCGCAGTGGGCGGCGCAATGATGCTGCCGACCTCGACAGCGATCATCAATGTTGAATTCACCGGAGAACGTCGAGCGATTGCGTTCGGCATGTTCGGCGCGGTGTTCGGTGGAATGGCCGCGCTTGGTCCGGTGCTCGGTGGATGGCTCACGCAGGACTTCTCCTGGCGGTGGGCGTTCTACGTCAACATTCCTGTGGGACTCATCAGCCTTGCGCTGATGTTCAAGTACATCCCGGTTTCGGTCAAAGAGAAGATGGACGGCCTCGATCCCGTCGGCGTGTTCTTGTCGGCCATTGGTCTTGGTTCACTGATTCTTGGCCTCATTGACGGCCAGCAGTACGGCTGGTGGAAGGCACTTGAGGCAACCTCAATCGGCCCGATCTCTTTCAATCCGCCTGGTCTCTCCGTTGCTCCCATTGCGATTGCCTTCGGCATCGTGTTGCTTATTGCGTTCGGGTTTTGGGAAGCACACCGCAATCGCCAGAACAAGGTTGCGTTGGTGAACACGGGTCTGTTCAAGATCCGCCGATTCACCTTCGGCAGTCTCACGGCACTTGTTGTTGCACTTGGCGAGTTCGGCGTGTTGTTCGTCTTGCCGCTTTGGATTGAGGCTGTGCACGGATACGGGCCGCTTGAGACCGGTGCGATCCTTGCGGTGCTCGCCGTGGGGACATTCATCTCGGGTGGTCTTGCACGTAAGGCTGCTGCGGCATTGGGCGCGACCCGTTTGGTTCGTGCCGGCATGATTTTCGAAATCATCGGCGTTATTGGCGTTGGATGCGCAATGTCGACCTCGTGGTCGCCCTGGTGGTTGGCGCCGCCGCTGATTCTGTACGGACTCGGTCTGGGCTTCGATGCCGCGCAGCTCACGAACGTTGCGCTTGAAGATGTGCCGGTGGATCAGTCCGGAAGTGCGTCCTCGGTGACCTCAACGTTCCGGCAGGTCGGTTCGGCGCTTGGTGCGGCAATGCTCGGTGCAGTGTTGTTCTCTACGTTCAGTGGCACCTTGACTCGTGATATTTCGAAAGAAACGCAGTTTAGCGCTGAGCAACAGCAGCAAATTGTTGACACCGTGGTGAACACCTCGGGTCAAGCGATCATTGCCTACGAGAAGATCCCTGGTGACTCGGCAGTAGTCACTGACGCAAAACAGTCCTATACCGATGCCGCTCGCTACACCGCCTTTAGTGCGGCGGGACTTGTGGCACTCGGATTGATTTTCTCGCTTGGGCTTCCACGCGATGAACGACCTGACCGCAAGACGAAGAAAAAGAACGAGGAGTTGGTCCATGACCACGAATGAAAATCCGCATCCAACGAAAGCCGAAGCAAAAATTTTCGAGCGGTATTCGTGGCTTCCGCTCGTAATTGCGCTCATCATCGGCGCGTTTTGGGTGGTCTCAAAACTCCGAACCCACAAATTACAGGCTGTCATTTTTGCAGTCGGTGTTGTTCTCCTTCTCGGTGTCGAATTTCTTCGCTGGCGCCGGTCTCGTTCGCAGACCGGTGAGAAGTTGGACAGCACAACATTTGTCGACGGCGCCTCATCGTTTTGCATTGCCCTGATTTACGGCATCGGATCAGCGTTGATCGTGATTCCTCTGCTCTACGCGTTTGCGCAATGGGTGCATAGTCACGCCATCTTCCAGATCAATGAACGCCTCAAGGACATCTTTGGAGGCGCATCGACCGTGGTCATTGCGATCCTCCTCTTCATTGTCGTGGATTTCAGTTACTACTGGGCCCATCGGTTGGGTCACAGGATGGAACTGTTTTGGGCGAACCATTCGGTCCATCACTCAAGCGAGCACTACAACCCGACCACAGCCGTGCGGATTTCATTTCTTGATGAGGCCTGGGATCTCGTTCTTGTATCGCTTTGGGCACTACTCGGATTTTCGCCGATTGCTCTTTTTGGCATTTACGGCTTCGTGATGCTTTACCAGTTGCCGCTTCATGTCAGCTGGCGTGGCCGCTTTCCACGACCAATCGAATACGTGTTCAACACGCCTGAACATCATCAGGCTCACCACGCGCGCCAGAAGCTCTACATCGATAAGAACTTCTCAGGAGTCTTTATTTTGTGGGATCGAATCTTCGGCACTTATGCCGAGGTCGAGAAAGTCAATCCCCTCTACGGACTCACAATTCCTGTCGGTACTTTCCGAATCTTGCCGATCATGTTCCACGAGAACGTTTCAATGATCAAGAAGATGGTGCGCGCGAAATCAGTCGGGACTGCCGTGCAGTATCCGTTCCGACCGCCGTACTGGGAACCTGCTGAGAAGTAGGCCCGCAAACGTCTACGTGTTTGCAGACTTCGCCGCTTGAGTGGGGTCGAAGTATTCGCGTTGACGACAGATCTTTCCGTCGCGAAAGTTGAACACTGCGATGTAGCGGTTTTCATATGGCGCGCCATTGGGTACGTACGAACCCGAACCGGTGAACTCAACAATGAGTTTGTCGGGGTCGAGACACGCGTGTACTTCGCTAATCGTCAGATCGAACTGAAACACCTTGAACGCATTTTTGAGGCGTTCATGCACAGCACCTCGCCCAGGAACGACGGTAGGCGGATCGGTAAACGGGAACTCAAGGACGATGTCCTCGGTGTAATTGGCGACCTGTGCATCGGCATCGCCGGCGCCAACAGCAGCAAACGCACTTTGAATAACGTCGAAATTGCGTTGGCGGTGATCGTCAAGCGGCGCGGTAGCCATCGTTCCCCCCGGAGTGTTGGTTGTTCGTCCGATGAACGAACGGATCAGTCGCGGATCTTGCCAGTACGGGTGCGGTCGGGCACGAGGCCGATAAGACGAGCACCGACAACACTGATGACCTCGTCAGCGGGAGTGGTGTCGTTCTCGACAAGATCGACGAGCGCACGGTGCTCGTCAGGGGTGAGGGCAAGAAGGCGGCCCTGGTAACGAGCGGCGCTTACACGGGTGAACACGCGAGGTGAGCGCAGCTTGTTTGCGACTGCGTCGAGCACGTCTTCATCGGCATCGCCGGGTGCATCGTTGAGAAGATCAAGAAGTTCCCAGATCTGTCGGGGTGTGAGTACAACACCGAGCAGCTCTTCTTCTTCGGTCGTCGTTGTCATGGAGTGTGACTCTCCGGAAAGGTTGAGGCGAATTGTCAGGACACGACGGAAACAGAACCGCCCGTCGATAAGGAAGCCCGGTCGTCCACCGACGGCCCCCTCGAATGTCCGACACGGTTCTTAGTTCGGTCGGGACCCCGATTGCACATCCGGGAGAAAAAATGATCCAAATGTGCACCTTTCCGGACGTTTGGTGCGTTTCACTGGGACCCGACACCCCTGTCGGTGGCGACCTCTACGATCGGCGACGGCGATGAAGATCCTCCACACCTCCGACTGGCATCTGGGCCGCAGCTTTGGCTCGGTCTCCCTGCACGACGCCCAGACGCAGTTCTGCGAGTGGCTTCTTGAGGTTGCCGTCTCCGAGAAGGTTGAGCTGCTTGTGGTGGCGGGCGATCTCTACGACCGCTCGATTCCGCCTCAGGAGTCCGTGGTCCTCTGGCGCGAGACCCTCACCGCTTTTCACAAGGCGGGCATCACCGTTGTGGCCATTGCTGGCAATCACGACGGCGCCGATCGGGTGGCCGCCTTCGATGGCCTCACCGATGGCGCCCGAATTTTCGTGCGGGGCGGTTATGGCCGGGCGGGCGAGATCCTCACGCTCGACTTCGCCGATGGGCCAATCGACATCGCCCTTGTTCCCTTCCTCGATCCTCAGTTGGCTCCACCTGAATGGAAAACGGAGCTGGCCGAGGCCGAGGTGCGGCCCACACACGAGTCCGTTCTTCAGAAGGCGATGGACCAAGCTCGGGCCGGTGCAACATCTCCTCGGTCGCTTGCGGTTGTGCATGCATTCGTGGGTGGTTCAACCACCGCCGAATCTGAACGACAACTGACGGTCGGCGGCACAGATCAGGTCGCGGCCACGGTGCTCGAGGGTTTTTCGTACGTCGCGCTCGGGCATCTCCACACCCCCCAGGTCATCGGTGGGGCCGAACATGTTCGCTACTCGGGCACACCGATTGCGTATTCGTTTTCTGAAATTGCTCCGAAGTCGGTGGTCCTCATCGACATGAATGCCGATGGCACCAGTTCCATCGAAGCAATTCCGGTTCCTGTTGGTCGCGGCGTCATCACACTTATTGGAACGATCGACGAACTGCTTGCGCCCGGCGCGCATCCCGAGGCTGACGACAAGTACGTAAAGGCGGTACTCACCGACAACGCGTATGTGGTCGATGCAAAGTCGCGACTGCTCGAGGTGTATCCGTATTGCACCGATGTCGTTATGAAGATGGCGGGCACGTCAACGACAATTGGTCCAAATGATGAAATCCGGTCAGCGCTTTCGCCGCAAGATGCCGCCGAGAAGTTCTGGCAAGACATCGTCAATGAACCCCTGTCCGATCTGCAGCGCGACACCGTGGTCGCGGCGATCGACAAGGTCTTCATCACCAATGAGGTGACGAAATGAAGCCGTTGAAACTTGAGTTCACGGCGTTCGGCTCGTATCCCGGGACCGAAACAGTGGATTTCGGAACATTGACCGAACTTGGTCTCTATGTCGTTACTGGCCCTACCGGTTCGGGCAAGACAACGATCTTCGACGCAATGGCCTACGCGCTCTATGGCGAGGTTCCGGGAGCGCGCGATAAGGGCGATGTTCGCTCGCAGCATGCTCATGCCGATGTCACGTGTTCTGTGGTGTTCCACTTCGCTGTTGATGGTGTTGAGTACCGAGTCGAACGCACGCCTGAGCAATTTCGACCTCGGCTTCGCGGTGGTGACCCGGTAAAGGTCTCCCCGAAGGCCGTGCTTGTTCGTGTATCCGACGATTTCTCACTCGCAAGCCAATCAAAGAAGGTCACAGCTGCCTGTGTCGCACTCATCGGCCTCGACGCCGATCAATTCGAACGCGTCGTTCTGCTCCCTCAAGGTCAATTTCAAGAGTTCCTGCTCGCGAACACGACAACGCGCTTGCCGCTTCTGCGCCAACTCTTCGGTACTGCAAAGTGGTTGACAGTTGTCGATGAACTGAAAGCTCGGGCCAACGAGGCAAAAAGCGTTGTTGCCGATATCGAAGATCAACTTCGTCAGCATCACTTTGCGATCAGTGGTTCCTTGCAAGCGGCCCAGGCGCTGCTGCCAACTTCGGATGAAGCGATCAATGACCAAACTGTCGAGGAATCGCTCGACGACGAGTCTCTTGTCGAGCAGTCTCTCGATGAATTGGCAGCACAATTAGAGAGCCTCGTCGGCAGGATTGCACCGTTGCGTGAAGACGAGCGTCAACTGAATCAGGTGGCGAACGCAGCACTTGCGGCGCACACAGAAGCGATGTTGATCATCGAATCCTGGGACAAGCGTGTTCAACTTCTCGAGGATCGCCGACTTCTCGATGAGCAAGCAGAGGAACTTGCCGAACTTCGCAGCAAGCGGAATTCAGCGCGCGAAGCGGTGCCGGTTCTTTCAGTCGCCGTGACTGAACGCCGCGATGGAATCGCAAGCGCGACAGCGCAGTCCGCGTTGAACGAATGCTCGGTGGAGTTAGGCATCGCGTCATCTGAGGCTCAGATCGGAGACCTCTCTGACCCCGATGCTGCGGCCGATGAGCTGGTGGTGGCTCGATCAAGGAACGAGGGACAGCGAACTGCGCTCAGCAACTTGGCGGAAGCATCGCAATTGCTCGTTCGACTTGAGAAGCAGAAGTCAGATCTTGAGCTCGAGCGCGCAGAGGGCACGAAACGGTCCGATGACATCAACGAGCTCCTTGTTCCACGTCAGAGCGACAAACTCTCGCTCGAGGCAATTGCCGCAACGGAAGCGGAATGCAGAATCCAGGTTGATAAGGCTCAAGAACTTCTTCTCCAGCGCGAGGAACTGGCCGCTGTTGGCACGCTGATTCCTCAGGCTCAGGCGGTGCAGGACGAAGCACTCGGCGTGCAGCGAGCAGCAATCAAGGCGTTCGACGACTCTGCGGCGCCACGACTTGCGGAATCGCTTGTTCCCGGCGAATCCTGCCCGGTTTGTGGTTCGCACGAGCACCCGACTCCAGCGGCATCGGTCGGTGACCAGAAGGTCGATAGTGCAAGTCGCGATGCCGCAGCCCAAGCCGTGATGGATGCCACGCAAGAACTTCTGCGTCTTGGGAATCGTCAAGCGGAACTGATTTCTGCGCTTGGCGAGGCCGCAACGAAACCGGTCGAGGAGTTCGTCGCGCAACGTGAACTCGCTGCGACCGAACACACGGCTGCGCTTGAGGCCGCAACGAAGGTGAAATCGGTCATCGCCGAGATCGAAACGGCAGAGGCAGAGAAGACTGTTCTCGCCAATCGACGTTCCGAGATCGATCTTGAACTCGCCGGAATCGAACCCCAGATCACTTCGACCGCCATCCAGTGTGAATCCCTTCGCGATGAGGTCGGAGAACTCGCTGCTTCTTGGGATGCAGATCCTCACATGGCGACACAAGCTCTCGACGTCATTGCCGCTGCGCTCAATCGAGTGGAGCGATGCATTGTGAACTGCCGCGACGCGGCGCAAACACTCACGACAACCCAGGCAACAGCGAAAGCATCAGCATCGGCACTTGCGCAAGCGCTTACAGCCTCGTCGTTCACAACAGTTGACGAGGCGGAAGCTGTTGCACTCAGCCCCGAAGAATTGTCACTTCTTGAAAACAAAATCTCGGACTTCGATGCGCGTGACTCCGCGAATCAGACACTTTTGTCCGAAAATCTCAAACTCGAACTTCCTGAGGATCGTCCCGATGCTTCTGATCTTGAGCTTGTTTCGCAGACAACTCGCGTCGCTGCCGAGGAAGCTTCCACAGCGTTGAATCAAATCACGGGCCATCTCGATTTCGCCCGAAGCAATCTGGCTGCGGCACAAGCAATCGACGACGGATCGGGCGATGCATTCGAACGCTCAAGCTCGCTGCAGTCGCTGGCAAAAACTTGTGACGGCCAAGGTCCTAAGCGGATTGCTCTTGAAACCTGGGTACTTGCCGGAGAACTTGAACGCGTTGCCGCTGCAGCAAACCATCACCTTCAAAAGATGACGAATGGTCGATATCGGATCGAGCGGTCGGACGATTCCGGTCACGGCGGTCGCCAGTCAGGACTCGACCTACGCGTGCTCGATGCGCACACGGGTGCGTCACGCCGACCGGGCTCACTCAGTGGCGGCGAGCAGTTTCAGGCTTCGTTGGCGCTTGCTCTTGGGCTCGCCGATGTCATTGGCCATGGTGGCAACGCAAACGGTCGCGTCTTCGAGGCCCTGTTTGTCGACGAGGGATTCGGCTCACTCGATCCCGACTCCCTCGATCAAGCCGTCGACGCCCTGACCCATATTCAGGCAGGTGGTCGCACCGTTGGCGTCATCACCCACGTTGAAGCAATGAAGGAAAACCTCGCGATGGGAATTCGTGTTGATCGACTTCCCAATGGCAAAGGCTCAACCCTGACCGTTCGACCAAACGGCTAGCAATTAGGCCGGTTCGGCAGATGCGGTGATGATGTGATCGAGCCACCACTGCGGCGCGTTGTCGATCAGGTGACCGATATGTGAATAGTCGTGCCAACGGCTGATCTTGCCGTCACGAACTTCCATCACGGTCACGAATGGGTGGTCGATCACTTC
>WLGJ01000040.1 GCA_009703275.1 Actinomycetota bacterium | reverse complement strand
GCGTTGCCACTTGTTGCGGTGCGTGAACAGTTGCGAGCAGCAATCGATCTCATCGTGCATGTGGCTCGAATGCCCGATGGATCTCGGCGCGTCGTGGCGGTCGCCGAGCCCGTGGCTGAAACGGAATCTGCTGCTGCTATGCGAGTGAACGAATTAACCGATCCAGAAGGGCGGCTTGTTGGCTTGCCCAAAAGGCCTCGACGAGCAGTTCATGTCAGCGCTCCATCAGAGGACTGGATCGAATCATGAATCTCAAACTGCTTTCCATCATTGCGCTGACAATTCTCTCTGTCACTGCAACGGTTGCTGCGATCACGACAACTCCAGAAATGATGGCGGCTCGTCGAGTGCACCAGCGGTTTGCTGCGGAATCTTTCGCAGCGCGCGACTCACTCATTCTTCGGGGAGCTCGCGCTGCTTTTGCGCAGTTGATTTCGGCTCGCCCGCTGCATCCCGCCCACAAACTCATTGAGCGAAGAACTCGTCGTCTTCTCGACCTGCGCATACCAGGTGCTCTTGATCGGGTTGTTCGACAACTTCGATCTGGTGCGACTCTTCCATTGGCGCTACGCAGCGTGGGCGAAGACGATCCGGTCTTTGCTCGCATTTCGGCAGAGTTGCGTCAAGGGCGTTCACTGACCGACACGGTCGAAGACTGGCGCCAGGAAGACGAGTTGCCGAACCGCCAACTGACGGCGACTGCGCTCAATCTGGCATCTCAAACCGGCGGTGCTTCGGCACGGGTGCTCGATGGTGTTGCTGCATCACTGCGCGAGCGGGTGGCATTGGAGCGCGAGGTTGCGGCGCTTTCTTCACAGGCTCGGGCCTCGGCGGTAGTGCTCGTCGTTGCCCCCGTGGTCTTTGCTGCTGCAGCGTCGATGGTCGACGGTCGGATCCTCAACCTTCTTCTCGGTGAACCAATCGGATGGGCCTGCCTCGGACTGGGCCTCGGTCTCGATGCGCTTGGTGCGGTCTGGATGACTCGGCTTATCGGGCGGCATCGATGATCGGCGTGGGCCCCGTTGTCGGGTCAGCTCTCGCAATCGGAGCATTCCTCGTGCCCGTCGCGCGTCATCGTTCCCAACAGTTATCGATCCAGAGCGCGCGTCGCCAAGGTGTCCCTGAGTTGGTTGATCTCTTTCGACTCGCCGCCGGTGCGGGACGTTCGGTGCATCAGGTCGTCGACGTTGTTGAACCGCATGCCCCCGAAGTCTTCGCGTCAACGCTCACCGAAGTTCGTCGCCGGGTCGCACTTGGTCAACGTTTCGGCGACGCGCTTGATGCATTCGATGAGTTGGGAGAGCCAGTACGTCCGCTTGTGGCGTCATTGCGTGCGGCAGCGTTCGACGGGGTGGCACTGGGGCCGGCACTCGAACGAGTCGCAGCCGATGCCCGCTTGCAACGCCGGCGTTGGGCCGAAATCAACGCCCGAAAACTCCCAGTGCAACTTCTCTTTCCACTTGTTCTCTGCATTCTCCCAGCGTTTGGGCTGTTAGCGATCGTCCCTTTAGTGATGACCTCGCTCAGTTCTCTTCACTGGTAGCGGCCTGACTTCCCCCTTCCACTTCACGAGATCGAAGGAGTTTGTATGAACAGTTTCATCAGTCGTTTACCAGTTGCCATCAATGACCTTGCTGACAGCAGCCCCGAACAGATCACCGCATCAAGTAGTGAACGATTGCGCACCGAACGCGGTCAGACCACTGCGGAGTACGCGCTTGTTTTGCTTGGTGCAGCAGGAATTGCGCTTTTGCTTCTTGGCTGGGCCACACAATCGGGAGCAATCGGCACACTGTTCGATGCAGTGCTTGGCGGCGTTGTCGGCAAGGTGAAGTGATGACGACGAGGCGGGGGGATCAGGGACAATCCACCGTGGAGTTTGCGTTGGTCCTCCCCCTCGTTGTTTTGGTAGTGCTGTTCATCGTGCAAGCGGGACTGGTTGTTCGCGATCAACTTCTTGTTTCGCATGCAGCGCGCGAAGCAGCACGGGCTGCGGCGGTGAGCGACAACGATCGTCCGAGCGCCGCGACTATGGCCGCACGGCAGGCGGGAAACCTCGACGCCGAACGCGTTTCGGCCACCACCACGATGGTCGACGGGGACGCATCGGTTCGAGTGCTGATTTCGTATCGCAGCATCACTGGCATCCCGATCATCGGTTCGCTTGTTCCCGACATCGATCTCGAATCCACGGTTGTGATGCGGGTGGAGTCAGACAGAAAGCATCGCTCGTAGCAACTCGATCGCAGCGGCCTTGTCGAGAGGTTCATTGCCGTTCCCGCATTTGGGTGACTGGATGCACGAAGGGCAGCCGGACTCGCATTCACAGGACTTGATGACCTCGAGCGTGGCATGGAGGTGACGGTCGGCAGCAGCAAAGCCAAGTTCCGCCATGCCAGCTCCACCGGGATAGGCATCGTGAATCACGATTGTTGCTGCGCCGGTTTCGGTGAGATACGGAGTGGAAACACCGCCGACATCCCAACGATCGCAGATCGCAAACAACGGCAAGATTCCGATTCCTGCATGTTCCGCGGCATGGAGCGCGCCGGGAAGTTGGTCGTGGCCCACACCTGCAGCGCTCGTGATGTGATCCTCGATGATGTACCAAAACGCACGAGTCACCAGTTTTGATGACGGTAAGTCGAGTTCGTGCATTCCAAGTTGCTCGCGCGTGAACGTGTCGAACCGGCGGTAGCCGATGACGGTGGTTTCCACTTCGACGGTGCCAAGACACACAGTGGCGTTGCCGATTTCACGTTCCTCATCAGTTTGAAGAATGCGGATATCGGTGACTGCCCGGGGCTGGGTGTATTCACCGCCATCGTGCGGCTCAACAATTGCGACGTGATCATCGAGATCGAGTTCGCTCACGCGCCAGGCGGTGCCTTGATGCAAGTAAATGGAACCGGGGTGTACGAGGCGAAATGCGCGTGCACCATCGACGGTGCCGATCAATGAACCATCGGCGGTGGCGATGCGGAATTCATTGGCGTTTGCACTGCGCAGTCCAATGCCATTCGCTGGCCGTCCACGTCCGCTCCAAACGGCGCCCAGCCTGGCGCGCGCAGTCGGCATGCGGATTTTGAGGAGGTCGTCCTGCACGAGTTCGCGAATCGCGTCATCGAGAACATCGGGCCACCACGCTTCGTCGGCGTCGGTGAGCGGAAGTTCGAACGCCGCGCACGCCAAGTGCGGATAGAGGACATAGGGATTGTTCGTATTGACAACTGCGGGTTCGGGAGAACGTTGAAAGAGTTCGGTGGGGTTGTGCACGAACCACTGGTCGAGTTGGTCATCTCCAGCAACGAGAACGGCCAAGGACTGTTGTGACTCGCGGCCTGCCCGGCCGGCCTGTTGCCACATCGAAGCGATGGTCCCGGGGAAGCCATTGAGAATGCACGCATCGAGACCGCCAACATCGATGCCGAGTTCAAGCGCAGTTGTTGCGACAACACCGCGGAGCGTTCCATCGAAGAGTTCTTTTTCAATCTCCCGACGTTCTGACGTGAGATAGCCGCCTCGGTACGAACGAACCGTTGGCGCGAGGCGCCTCATGAGTCGCCGTTGAACATCGGCCGTAACGAGTTCTGTTCCTTTGCGGCTGCGGCAGAACGCAATCGTGCGGTGATCGTCTTTGATGAGAGCGCTCATGAGTTCCGCGGTGTCGCGAGATGAGGACACCGACTTCGGCTCCTCTTCGGAGCCGTCATTGATGCCGTCCGGGTCCCACAGAACGAACAAACGCTCGCCGCGAGGTGAACCGTCTTCGACGACGGCGTCGACGGGAAGACCGCAGAGTGTCGACGCGAGTGCTGACGGATCACCGATGGTCGCAGAAGTGAAGATGAACACTGGATCAGAGCCGTAGTGCGCACAGATGCGTCGCAGCCGTCGCAGCACTTGGGCGACATTGCTGCCGAACATTCCGCGCAACATGTGCAACTCGTCGACGACGACGTACCGAAGGCGCTTGAAGTAGGTGCCCCAATTGGCATGCATCGGCAGCATGCTCACATGCAGCATTTCGGGATTGGTGAGCAGAACGTTGGCGTTGGCGCGAGTCCACTTGCGTTCTTCGGGTGAGGAATCACCGTCATGAGTTGCAGCAATAAGGTCCGGAACATTGAGTGCTGTGAGCGATCGGAGTTGATCCTGGGCGAGCGCCTTTGTGGGGAAGAGCAGAAGTGCTGTGGCCGGAAGTGGCCCTGCGGCTATGGCTTCAGCAATCGGTAGTTGAAAGCACAGCGACTTCCCCGATGCTGTGCCGGTGGCGATTGCGACGGAGCGCCCTGCTCTTGCATGGTCGATTGCTTCTACCTGATGCGACCACAGACCTTGTTCGGGGACGAGATCTCTGATGATTTCAGGGAGTGGTTCGGAAAGTGTTGAAAACCGCGCACTGCGTTCCGGGGAGCGTTCAATGTGCACGACCCTTGGATCGGTGCCAAGCGCGGTCACGTACGCATCGAGAGTTGGGGGAGTGCGCCGAGCCATTGCGCTGATCGTATGACCGGTGTCTGACTCTGCCACTCCTCTATCGACTTGCTCCGGCCTGATTTCTCGTGATTTGGCCGGTAGCCTCATCTTCTTCGGCGCATCTGTGTCGGCCACTCACCGAAATGGATTCTCGGGTGATTTTTGATCTCGCTGTAGCCGAACCGGTCGACGGAGTTGTCGTCATTTCGATCGTCGGCGAACTCGACATGTCGACAGCACCGCGGCTCCGGGAAGAACTCATCCGTGTTGCATCTGCGACCGACTCACCGCGGGTCGTTCTTGACCTCGCTGGCACCGATCTACTGGATCCGACCGGACTTGGCGTGATCTTCGATGGCGTGAAGCGCACTCGATCCCGAGGCGGGGACTTGGCATTGGCCCGAGCCGAAGCTCATGTGCTCCGAGATTTGGAACTCACCAGAGTGATTGAGATTCTCCCGGCGTTTGATTCAGTCTCCGAGGCGATCCAGTCCATCGCCCTCTAACGATCGAGATGTAATACACACGTCACATTTGGGAAACCGGTTGATGATGTCGCCGGAATAGACAGCGGGTATGGGAATGCCAGTGGCCGACAATGAACTGACCGAGAATCATCCATGGAGCCATACCTGGCTTGGGACAGATCGTTTCATGGCTCGCCGCCTGGCCCGTCCGGCAGCTCGATTCCTCGCTATTGAAGCCGCCAGTGGGATCTTGCTTCTTGCGGCCACGGTGGTTGCGCTGATCTGGGCAAACTCGCCATGGAAGGACTCGTACGCATCATTTCTCAATGCAGAGATCATTTTCGATGCAGGTCCCGTTGGCTTTCAATTGACACTCCACGAATTTGTCAATGACGCATTAATGGCGTTCTTCTTCTTTGTGGTTGGGCTCGAGATCAAGCGTGAGTTGGTAAAGGGCGAACTTCGCGACCGTAAAGCCGCAGCACTGCCGATCGTTGCTGCACTTGGCGGAATGATCGTTCCAGCACTGATCTATTTCGCCTTCAATGCAGGAACGGAAGCGTCCCATGGATGGGGAATTCCGATGGCAACGGATATTGCTTTTGCCGTCGGGGTGGTTGCGTTGTTGGGAAATCGAGTTCCAGTTGCGTTGAAACTCTTTTTGCTCTCTCTTGCTGTCGCTGATGACCTTGGAGCAATCGCCGTTATTGCGATTTTTTATAGCAAGTCAATGAGTTTTGTTTGGTTAGGCGCAGCAATTGCATTACTCGTCCTTGTTTGGCTGATGCGCCGTCGCCGTATTTGGTACGGCCCGCTCTACCTGGCCATTGGCGTGGTCGTTTGGTACTGCACGTTGAAATCAGGCGTGCATGCGACTGTGGCCGGAGTTGCGATGGGCTTCCTCACTCCAACAGATGCGTTGAGGCCTGATCTCGATTCAGAAGCAATCGCTGATCGACTCGAAAACCAATCGGAGTTGAGCGCAGCCGATGTCGCTGCAGCTTCGTTCTTGATTAAGGAGTCGGTACCAGTCGGTGAACGCCTGGTTGACCGCATGCTCCCGTGGACGAGTTACGTCATCATCCCAATCTTTGCGCTTTGTAATGCCGGCATCTTGTTGACGTCGGAATCAATGCGAGCTGCAGCGGGTTCTGCGGTGACATGGGGAGTCGCACTCGGTCTCGTTGTTGGAAAGACAGTGGGCGTGTTCGGGGCAGCTTCGATTGCAATTGCAATTGGGATTGCGCGTCGACCGCGTGGCGCTACAAACCTTCATTTGCTCGGCATCGCCATGGCCGCGGGAGTTGGCTTTACCGTTTCGCTCTTTGTGACCGAGCTCGCGTTTACTGATCCGCTTTTCACTGAAGAGGCGAAAGTCGGAGTTTTGGTCGCCTCAGCGGTGGCGGGCCTTCTGGCAGCGTTGGTGCTGAGCCTTGCGGCGAAGCGATCCAGCGCTGCAGAGCTCGCAATTGAGGCTGCGGAGAACGCGGAACTCTTTGATGTGATTCCTGACTCAACCCTGCTCCCAAAAAGCCAAAAATAGGGAGTAACGAGCGTCTCGGTAATCGCCTCAGCTCGGCTTGGAATCGCCAGTTTCGATGTAGCGACCAAGTTCTCGGCGTGCGAGTTGCATGCGATGAACCTCGTCGGGACCATCGGCGAATCGAAGTGTGCGGAGACCGGCCCACATTCCTGCCAATGGGAAATCCTGCGATACGCCACCACCACCGTGTGCCTGTATGGCGCGATCGACAACAGCGAGCGCAACGTTTGGTGCGACAACTTTGATGGCAGAGATTTCGGTGCGTGCACCCTTGTTGCCCACGGTGTCCATAAGCCACGCTGCCTTCATGGTGAGCAGACGCGCTTGTTCGATTTCGATACGTGAATCGGCGATCCATTCTTGAATCACGCCTTGCTGGGCAAGAGGCTTTCCGAACGCAACGCGCTCGGTGACGCGACGACACATGAGTTCAAGAGCGCGCTCTGCAATGCCGATGCAGCGCATGCAGTGATGAATGCGACCGGGGCCAAGTCGAGCTTGGGCGAGTGCGAAGCCGCTTCCCTCTTCGCCGAGAAGGTTTGAAACCGGGACGCGAACGTTGTCGAATCGAAGCTCGCAATGGCCTTCACGGTCGTTGTAACCAAACACCATGAGATCGCGAACAATGGTGAGGCCGGGCGTGTCCATGGGAACAAGCACCATGGATTGTTGCGTGTAGGTGGGAGCAGATGGATCGGTCTTTCCCATCACGATGGCTACGCGACACCGAGGGTTCGCAGCCCCAGAAATCCACCATTTACGGCCGTTTAGGACGTAGTCGTCGCCGTCGCGAACGATGCTCAGACTGATGTTGCGAGCGTCGCTCGATGCAACATCGGGCTCAGTCATGGCGAAACATGAACGAATCTCGCCTTCAAGTAACGGAACCAGCCAACGATCTTTTTGTTCGGGTGTTCCGAACAGCGCAAGGATTTCCATGTTGCCGGTATCGGGCGCAGCAGAGTTCACGGATTCGGGCCCGAGCGGACTGCGGCCAGTGATTTCGGCAAGTGGCGCGTAGTCAACATTCGAAACTGGTTCGGGTGTCCATTCGGTCACGTGGGGCATGAAGAGATTCCAGAGGCCGCGCTTCTTCGCTTCGGCTTTGAGTTCTTCCATGACGTGCGGGTGGAAGTGAGGGTCGCCTGAAGCGCGCATTTCCTCCGCGAACACTGGTTCGGCGGGGATGACAGCTTCTTCCATGAACGCGAGAAGACGTTGTTGCAGATCTGCTGCGCGCGGGCTGAGTGCGAAGTCCATCAGGAACCTGCTCTTCCGTAGTCATCTTCGTAGCGGACGATGTCGTCCTCGCCGAAGTAGGTGCCGGTCTGCACTTCGATGAACACGACTGGCGCAGTGCTGTCGTTGCGAACTCGGTGTTTGGTGTGAACGGGGATTTCAATTGTGCGGCCAGCGGGCACGGTGTGATCGACATCGTTAAGGGTGACGATGGCAGTGCCTTCGACAACGATCCAGTGTTCAGACCGCTTGTCGTGTGATTGGTACGACAGACGTTGACCAGGCTCGACAGTGATGCGTTTGACCTTTGCGGCCGGGCCGTCGTCGAGGATCACGAACTCACCCCATGGGCGACGTTCGCCCGTTCCGGCCTCGCCGAGGGGGCGAAGGGTGTCGTCGTTCGAAGGGGGGTTTTCCGCGGTAGGTGTCACGGGCCGAGTATGGCCGAAATGCCCGGTCAGCACTGAGAAATGGGGTTGTGGATAAGAAAAATCGGGGACCCCCTTAGGGGGTCCCCGGGACCATGGTTCCAAAGACTGTGATTGACAGAGCCGCCAAACGGGTCTCATTGTGTCCCCCCATGGCCGGTCCCCTCGTCATCGTCGAGTCGCCCACGAAGGCGAAGAAGATCACCGAATTCCTCCGAGGCGAGGATACCGGTGGCGCTTCGCCGACCGTTATCGCATCTGTTGGCCACATCCGAGATCTCGTTTCCAAAGCGAAAGAGCTTCCCGAGGGCAAGCAGAAGGAGTGGTGGTCGTACCTGGGTATTGACCCCGATGACGACTTCAAGCCCTATTACAAGGTGTACGACAAGAAGAAGGACACAGTCGCCGAACTTCGTCGTGCACTGAAGAACGCTGACGCGCTCTATCTCGCAACCGATGAGGATCGCGAAGGTGAAGCCATCGCGTGGCATCTGTTGCAGGTACTGAAGCCGCCGAAGGACATGCCGGTGTATCGCATGGTGTTCCATGAGATCACTGCGCCAGCAATCCGTGAAGCATTTGCCAATCCGCGTGAACTTGATCAGTTGCTTGTTGATGCTCAAGAAACGCGTCGACTTCTTGATCGCCTTGCTGGCTACGACCTCTCACAGGTTTTGTGGAAGAAGGTCAATCGAGGACTGTCGGCTGGTCGAGTGCAGAGCGTTGCTACTCGTCTCGTTGTAGAACGCGAACGCGAGATCATGGCGTTTGTTTCCGCCGACTGGTGGGACATCAAGGGCGTCTTCGCTGCGTCATCGGAACCGATTCCGTTCGGCGCCAAGCTCATTGCACTCGACGGCGTACGCGTTGCAACTGGAAACGATTTCAATGATGACGGCGCGCTGACTCGCGACGACCGCATCATCCTGAATGAAGAAACAGTTCGTGCACTCGCTGCCGAACTGCAGACCTCACCGTTCGCTGTTCGCAGTGTTGAATCCAAGCCCTATCGCAAGCGCCCGTTTGCTCCGTTCACAACCTCGACGTTGCAGCAGGTTGCCGGCCGTCGCCTCAAGGTGTCGGCCAAGCAGGTCATGTCAATGGCGCAGAGCCTGTATCAGCAGGGCTACATCACCTACATGCGGACCGATTCATCGAGTCTTTCTGCCGCAGCAGTTGCCGCCGCCAAGAATGAAATCACCGAGCGATATGGCGCCTCGGCGATTGAAGGCAAGCCGCGCACGTGGGGCAAGAAGGCTGCGAATGCGCAGGAAGCACACGAAGCGATTCGTCCCGCTGGCGATCGTTTCCGTCGTCCTGAAGAAGTTCGCAACGAGGTTCCGCCTGGCGAAGCTCGCCTTTACGAAATCATCTGGCAGCGCACTGTTGCGTCGCAGATGATCGATGCCATTGGCGAAACCGTCACCGTTCGACTTGGTTCGCTCACTGCAAGCGGCCGCGATGCAGAGTTCTCTGCGGCGGGCACAGTCATTACTGAACGCGGCTGGATGCAGGTCGAAGACTGGCGAACCGACGACACCGATGCGGAAAACGATGACGACACCGAACGTCGACTTCCGCAGTTGAAGGTCGGCGATGGTCTCGATGCAACCGAGATCACACCCGAAGGTCATGCCACCAAACCGCCGGCGCGCTTCACCGAAGCTTCGCTTGTCGGAAAGATGGAAGAACTCGGCGTTGGCCGTCCTTCTACCTATGCCTCAATCATGGAAACCATCCAAGGCCGTGGCTATGTCTGGAAGAAGGGTTCTGCACTCGTTCCCAGTTGGAATGCATTCGCAGTGACAACGCTTCTCGAACAGCATTTCGCTGAACTCGTTGATTACGACTTCACCGCCAACCTTGAAGCGATTCTCGATCGAATTTCCAACGGCGACGCGAACAGTGTTGAAACGCTTGCCGAGTTTTATTTCGGACCACTGGTTGATGGTGTTCGCAAAGACGGTCTGCGTGATCTCGTCACCGAACGTCTTCCGGAAATCGATGCGGCGGCGATCAATACGTTCTTATTGGGTGACGATCACAACGGAATGCCCGTCATCGCGAAGCCTGGAAAGTTCGGGCCCTATGTGCAGCGCGGTGACGACACTGCGTCGGTACCCGAGAACCTGCCGCCGGCCGATCTCACCGTTGCGGTTGCGCTTGAACTGCTTGCCATGCCGAAGGGCGGCAAGCCCATCGGAGAAGATCCTGAAACTGGTCTCACCGTTTTCGTGATGAGCGGCAAGTTCGGTCCCTATGTCCAGCTGGGTGAATTGACCGACGACAAAAACGAGAAGCCGAAGACGTCATCACTTTTCAAGGACATGGACCCTTACGAAGTGACACTTGAGACGGCACTGCAGTTGCTCTCTCTGCCTCGCGATCTCGGATCAGAGCCCGAATCAGGCGCAGTGTTCACCGCTCGGAATGGCCCCCATGGGCCATATCTGACGAAGGAAGTCGGCGGTTCGGAAAAGCCTGAAACTCGCCAACTCGAGAATGAGCAACAACTTCTCACGGTCGATCTTCGCGACGCCCTCGCCATGTTCGCCGAACCGAAAAAGTTTGGAAAGCGATCGCCGAAGCCTCCGTTGGCCGATCTGGGCATCGACCCCGCTTCAGGCCGACCGATGTTGATCAAGGACGGAAAGTTCGGCCCGTATGTGACCGATGGCGAAACCAACGCCTCGCTTCGAGTTGGCGATGTCCCCGAAACACTGAGTCCCGAGCGTGGGGCAGAGCTTCTTCAGGACCGGCGCGTCTACATCGCCGAAAACGGTGGGCCCTTGGCGAAGAAGGCGGCCAAGAAGTCCGTGAAGAAGGCCGCGAAAAAGAAGGCCACGGCCAAGAAGAGCGCCAAATCCCGTGCGAAGAAGCCCGACCTCATGACCGCTCGCACTGTGGGCGCGGGCCAGTCGAAGGCGGCGAAGAAGGCCGTGAAGCGGCCCAACGTCGTGAAGTCCGACTCTCAGATCCTCGATCCCGGCCTCTGATCTTCTTCGGAGAGGTGCTCAGGGCTGCGGGGGACCTCTCCTAGGCTCATCACATGGCTGTGCCTCGCCCCGGACCGCGGGACGACGCCGATCCCCCCGAGGATGCAACGCCCGTCGAGGCCTTTGGCCCCGACGCTGACGCGACCATCCCGGGCTGGACACGGGCTTCGCTCTTTGGCGAAGACACCGAAACGATTTTCACCAAGGACCCTTCGGATCGTCCGGGGTTCCATGTTCGGCTCTTCGGCAGTCATGAATTCTTCCGACTCTGGCTCGTGCAGGTCGTATCGGCCACCGGCGACTGGCTCGGCTTCTCGGCAATCATCCTCCTGGCCGCGACTATCGGCGGTGGCGCGGGCGCCGGTGCGATCTCGCTGGTGATGGCGGCACGCATTGTGCCGGGCTTCTTCTTTGGTCCGCTCGCAGGTGTGCTTGTCGATCGCTGGGACCGCAAAAAAGTCATGGTCTCTTGCGATATCGGTCGCGCACTCGTCATGGCATTGCTTCCCTTCGTGAGCGACGTCATCGGTCTTGTTCTCGCGTCACTTGTGCTTGAAGTGCTCACGTTGTTGTGGGGGCCAGCAAAGGATTCAGAAGTTCCAAACCTTGTTCCTCGCGAACATCTCACAACCGCGAATTCACTTTCACTGGCTGCTGCCTACGGAACCTTCCCGTTCGCTTCATTGTTGTTTGCATTGCTGGCTGGTTTGTCAGTGTGGATCGGACACATCCCGGGCCTGGGATGGCTCGAGAACAACCAAATGGCCTTCGCGTTTTATGTCGATGCCATGACGTTCATATTTTCGGCGTGGATGATCAGTCGCTTGGCATTGCCAAAGCGCGAACGACGCGTGAAGTCCACGGCTGATGACGAACGCCGTGTCGACATAAAGGCCACTCTCGAAGAACTCCGCGAGGG
>WLGJ01000004.1 GCA_009703275.1 Actinomycetota bacterium | reverse complement strand
TCGGGTGAAACCAGCCAGGAATCGCTCCGCGCCTTCGCCGCCAACGCCCACGAAGTCCGACCCGATTCTCAAGGCCGCATCACCATTCCCCAGCGCTTGCGCGATTTCGCCTCGCTCGACAAAGAAGCCGTCGTCATTGGCGCCTTCGGTCGCATCGAGATCTGGAACGCAGGTCGCTGGAACGACCAAGCATCACTCGCCGACGACAGCCTCACCCAAGCCGTTACGTCTTTGGGGCTCTAGTCCGTGTCATGTCCCCTTTGTCCCTGACCCACCAACGAAAGGACCACTCCTGCGACCGAGCCGGTCGCCCGATTTTCAGCAGTCTCTCGGAACACACGATGGAAGGCCCCTACTCCGCCCGCTTCCCATCGAGCCCGACCGGGGAGAAATCCCGGCGGGCGCCGGTGTTCCGAGGGACTGCTGAGGACCGGTACCGGCTCTGCCGACTGGCTCAGCAGCGAGAGGTATCTGTCATGGCCGCAGCCCACGAATCGTTCGACCACCGCCCGGTGATGCTCGACGAGATCGTGGCGGCCTTCGAGTCAGTCCCGGCTGGTTGGGTTATCGACGCAACCCTCGGTGGCGCTGGCCATACAACTGCTCTTCTCGAGGCCTACCCGCATCTTTCGGTACTTGGTATCGACCAGGACCCCGATGCACTTGCAGTTGCTCGTGAACGCCTTGCGCCCTTTGGCGATCGTGCTCGCACCGTGCAGGCCCGTTTCGACTCGTTTTCGACGGTCGTCGATGCGGAACTCGCCGGTCAGCCAATTGTTGGTGCGCTCTTCGACCTTGGTGTGAGCTCTCCGCAGTTCGACCGAGCGGAGCGCGGCTTTAGCTACCGCTTCGATGCGCCTCTCGACATGCGAATGGATCCGTCTCGTGCGCTCAGTGCGATGACAGTCGTTAATGAGTACGACGAAAAGTCTCTTGCCCGTGTTCTTCGTGAGTTTGGTGATGAGCGCTTCGCTGGACGTATCGCCCGAGCGATCATCGCTGCTCGACCAGTTGAGACCACGACACAACTTGCAGAGATCACTCGCGACGCGATTCCTGCCCCTGCGCGCCGTACAGGCGGGCATCCGGCCAAACGAACATTTCAGGCGATTCGCATTGAAGTGAATAACGAACTCGGCGTACTTCCCGTTGCGCTTGAAGCTGCGATCGACTCTCTGAATCCTGCTGGCCGTCTGGTGGTTTTGTCCTACCACTCGGGCGAAGATCGCATCGTCAAGCAGGTCATGCGTGATGCCGAGTCCGGCGGTTGCACCTGCCCCACGAACCTTCCCTGCGTTTGTGGTGCCACGTCGACGGTTCGGCTTGTCCGTCGCGGCGGAACCACACCAGGTGCAGCCGAACGTGAGAGCAACCCTCGTGCTGAAAGCGCCCGTCTTCGAATCGCAGAACGGTCATGACCAGCGCAAGAGTTGCCGCAGAAGGTCGTCGCGCCGCGAATCTTCGCGCACCACAGGAGTCAACTCGTGAGGGGCTTCGATCGCGACTTCGACTTGTCGATCGCACTGCACCTGAACGTCGCCGTATCGGTTTGATTGCTGGTGTCGTCGGAGTAGTGGTTGTGCTTTTCGCAATCGCAGCCGCCCAAACCTTGATCATTTCGGAACAGGCGCACATCGATCGCGTCAACAATCGCATTGCCGAAGCGGAAACTCGCGCTGAGCTTCTCCGTGTCGAGCTTGCACAATTACAGAGTCCGCAGAACATCACGACAGCTGCCACAACGAAGCTTGGAATGATTCCGTCGCCGACGCCGGTCTACCTGCAACCCAAGATGACTGATGACGCTCGTGCGGCCGAAATGCCCCCGGCACCGACACCGAAGGCCGCACCGAAGGCCACGGCAACCACGGTTGCTCCGAAGACGACGCCAACCACAGTTGCAAAGGCAACCACTCCGACGACTGCGGTGAAGCGATGAATCCGCCTCCCGGTCCCGGAGCCCCTTCGGTTGACCATCCGCAAAAGAGCGCCCCTTGGAACTCGCCTGATTATCTGCCTCGTGGTCGCCGTCGTGTGACCACACCGACGCGTCCGGCTCGTCATTCATCAGGACGCGGCACCACCGCACCTCGCACTGCGCGCGCACCTCGCGAAGTCCGTCCGGTTGATCGTGTGCAGTCCAGAGAGCGCGGGACTGAGCGCAGTCCCGCTTCCTCGGCGACCTATGCGACCCGTCAACCGTCTGTGCACAGTTCGCGGCCGGCTTCTGAACTGATCCAAGTCGCAATCTCGTCGACAGTTGCATCTGTCATTTCATCGCTTCAGGGAGTCTTCGACCCATCGAGTTCAGGAAAGGGCTCGAAGCCTGTTTTGGTGAGCACCTCGGTGGGGAATCAACGTCGGCGCACACTGGCTCTCTTGGTGGTCTTCGTCCTTCTCTTTACGGGCGTCCTTACGAAAGTCGTCTTCCTCCAAACGATTGGCCGAGATCGTTACGTCGCTTATGGAGCAAACCAGCGAACAAATACGCAGGTGCTTGCTGCCGATCGCGGTGCGATTCTTGACCGCAACGGCGCTGAACTTGTGATCTCTCGTCCCGGACGGTCAATTTTCGTAGATCCAAAGCTCGTGACCGACGCCTCGAGTGAGGCAGCGCAACTGGCACCGATACTTGGCCTCGATCCGTTGTTCATCGAATCGAAAATGAATGGAACGGGCCGGTTCGCTTATCTTGCGCGTCGCGTCACTGCGGAAGTTGCTGATCAGGTTGCTGCTCTCGGCCTTGCCGGTGTGGCGTTTCTTGAAGAAAGCGAACGCTTCGCGCCCGCTGGTGACTCGGCTCGCTCACTGTTGGGCAGCGTTGATGTCGACAACGTTGGAATTTCTGGACTGGAGTCGCAATTCGGGGAAGCACTCACTGGCCAGCCAGGAAAGATCTCGCTTGAGCGCAGTCCTCGGGGTCAGACAATTGCAGTTGGTGACCATTCGGTGACTCCTGCGCAGAAGGGTGACGACCTGAAACTGACTATCGATCAGTCGATTCAGTTTGAAGCCGAGCGTTTGCTCGGCGAACAGGTGAAGGCCACTGGGGCAAAGGGAGGCATCGCGATTGTCAGCAAGCCCGGTACGGGTGAAGTTCTGGCGATTGCCGACATGGTGCTCGATCCTGAGACGGGGGCTGTGCGCGTAAGTTCAAACAACTCAGCGTTAACTACCCAGTACGAGCCAGGTTCGGTGATGAAGATTGTCACGCTCGCTGGCGCAATGGATGCTGGGCAGATCAGTCCGACTTCACAATTCAATCTTCCACCAACGCTCAGGATCTACGACGCGGAATTTGGCGAAGCCGAAGGACGCGGAACGGTGACGTGGGACACCACTCAGATCCTCACTCATTCGTCGAATGTCGGGACGATCAAGATCGGCCAAGGTCTGGGTAAAGACGCGTTGTATTCCGCGCAGAAGGCGTTTGGTTTTGGCTCAAAGACTTCACTCAACTTCCCAAATGAAGCATCTGGCTCGGTGCTCGCTCCGTCGAAGTACTCCGGGACGTCACTTCCTTCAATCGCAATTGGTCAGAGTATTTCGGTAACGCCAATGCAGATGCTCTTCGCCTACAACACGATTGCAAATCAGGGCATCTATGTGGGACCGAAGTTGGTTGACTCAACCATCGATGCTGATGGCGTCGAACATCCGACTGCAGCTGGTGATTCACATCGGGCAGTGAGTGCCGGTACTGCCGACAATCTGAACGTCATGATGCGCAGTGTGGTGGAGGAGGGGACCGGTCGTCTTGCTGCCATCAACGGATACTCGGTCGCCGGGAAGACGGGTACCTCTCGCAAGCCGCAGCCAGGCGGCGGCTACATCGACAAGATGGGCGTGGTTCGCTACCAGTCAACCTTTGTTGGATTTGTGCCGGCACAACAGCCAGCACTCTCGGTCTACGTCATGATCGATGAACCGAGTGGCGCCTATACCGGTGGCGCAACGGCTGCTCCGGTTTTCTCGAAACTCGGCTCATTCGCTCTTAATCGTCTCGGCATTGCTCCTGCTGCTACTGACATCGCACTTGGGGGCGCCCCAGTCTCTGCAGTGCTTGGACTCCCGAGTTCCTCAAGCCAGGCAATTGTTACCGAAGGTGACAGGGTTCGCGCGTTGACTGCCGGCTCACCTGAAGCAATTGCATTCTCGGCACCGACCACCATCGCCCCACGAGCGACGACGACGACTACGACAACGGCGGCGCGCAAAACCGCAGCGGTGAGGTGACGTGTGCGCCTGGCGACGATCGTTGCCGAATTGAATGAGGTTGAAATGGTGGGCCTCGGTGGCTCGCCCTCATTCGATGATCTGGAAATCACAGACGTGAATTTTGATTCCCGCCAGGTTCGAGCGGGATCACTCTTTTGTTGTGTCCCCGGAGTTTCTGATGACGGACACCTCCATGCCGGTGATGCTGTTGCAGCCGGAGCAGTGGCGTTACTTGTCGATCACCGCGTAGATGTCGACGTTCCTCAGCTTGTAGTTGCGAACGTTCGGGAAGCAATGGCGACGGTCTCGGCAACGTGTTTTAGACATCCGGCCGATGGCCTTCTCGTCGTTGGCGTGACTGGCACAAATGGGAAAACCACCACCACGTGGATGCTGCGCAACATCTTTACGGCCGCTCGACGAAAGAGTGAGGTAATCGGGACTCTTTCTGGTGCACGTACGACTCCTGAGTCTCCGGATCTCCAACGCCGTTTGGCCGAATGGCGTGATGACGGTGTCGAGATTGTCGCGATGGAAGTTTCGTCTCACGCGATCGACCAGTGCCGTGTCGACGCGATGAAGTTTCGCGTTGCCTTGTTCACAAACTTGAGCCGCGATCACCTCGACTACCACGGTTCGATGGAGGAGTACTTCGAAACGAAGGCTCGTCTTTTTGATCCTGAACGCTGCGAGTCGGCGGTTGTGAACCTCGACAGTCCCCATGGTCGACTTCTTGCTGATGCCGCAACGGTTCCCACCGATGGCTATTCGCTAGACGAAGTCGAAGAGTTGCAACTCTCAGTTGAGGGTTCGACCTTTCGGTGGATGGGGCACCAAATCTCACTGCCTCTTGGCGGTTTGTTCAATGTGAGCAACGCACTCGGTGCCGCCCACGCTGCTCGTATCTTGGGTGTCGACGACGCCACAATTGCTAAAGGGCTTTCCCTTCCGCTCGTCGTTGAAGGCCGATTCGAACGAGTCGATGCAGGACAACCGTTCGCAATCATCGTTGACTATGCACATACCCCAGATGGCCTCGAGCAACTTCTTCGCGCTGCTGGCGAGATTGTTGAGGGTCGCGTCATCGTCGTTTTTGGATGCGGCGGCGACCGGGATCCGTCGAAGCGCTCGATGATGGGAGAAACCGCAGCCCAGCGTGCTGACTCGGTCATCATTACTGCAGACAATTCAAGGTCTGAATCAACTGATCAGATCATCGCTTCGATTGTGGAAGGTGTGCAGCGGGTGTCGAGTCCACGGGCAAGTTCAATCATCGTGGAACCCGATCGCCGGACAGCGATTTCCATGGCTCTTCGAAGCGCAGTGAATGGAGACATTGTTCTCCTCGCTGGCAAGGGTCACGAGACTGTCCAGATCATTGGCGAGTCGACCACTCCCTTCGATGACCGACTCGTTGCATTCGAGGAATGGAAACAACTGGAGGCCACTCGATGATCCGCCTCCTCATTGCTGCGGCAATTTCACTTGCCCTTTCGTTATTTGGCACACGTCTTTTGATCTCTTGGCTCGAACATCGTCGAATTGGACAGCCCATTCGCGAAGATGGCCCTCAGGGTCACATCACCAAAGCGGGTACCCCCACGATGGGCGGTCTGGCCTTTGTTGCTGCCGCTGCGGTTGGGTGGTTCGTGAGTGATCTCAGCGGTGCAGTCTTCACGCGGCGCGGATTGCTCTGTATGGCGGCGATCATCGCAGCCGGACTGGTCGGTCTCCTTGATGACTCCATCAAGGTGTTCCGCGAGCGCAACCTTGGGTTGACTAAGAGGGCAAAAACGTTTGGCCTCCTTGCTGTTGCTGTTGCCTACGCCGTTTCAATGCTGACGTTTACCAACGTCACCACCACGTTGTCCTTCACTCGCTTCGACTTTCCTGGCATTGAAATCGGAAAGATCGGTTGGGTAGTTCTGGCCGTCATCATCTTCTATGCCACGACAAATGCGGTGAACCTCACTGATGGTCTTGATGGTCTCGCCGCTGGTGCATCAATTTTCGGATTTGCCGCATACACAGTGATCGCCTTCTGGGGCTTCCGCCATAACTCCATCTACGGCGATGAGAGCTTCCTCGATACTGCTGTTGTATCGGCATCGATGATGGCGGCTGTCGCCGGATTCTTGTGGTGGAACGCGGCTCCAGCTCGAATCTTCATGGGCGATACCGGAGCCCTTGCGATTGGGGCAGGGCTTGCGGCCCTTGCACTGAGCACCAACACGATCCTGCTTCTTCCCATCGTCGGCGGACTCTTCGTCATGGAAACCGTTTCGGTCATTCTTCAGGTGGGCAGCTATCGAGCGTTCGGTCGACGCATTTTCCGAATGGCGCCACTCCATCATCACTTCGAACTTGGAGGATGGCCTGAAACAACGGTGATCATTCGACTCTGGATTGTCGCTGGCCTGTTTACTGCCCTGGCGCTGGGCATCTACTACGCCGACTTCGTGCGATTGCCAGGGGTAATCGACTGATGGAAGCGCCGACGCGCGGCCCACTTCGGTCGGCACTTGTCCTGGGATTTGGCGTCACTGGCCGTGCGGTAGCGACTGCTCTTACCTCTCGAGGCGTTTCTGTTGTGGCGGTCGATGAGCATCCCACCGACGCGATTCGCGCTGAGGCAGCATCGATGGGAGTGGAACTGGTCGAATCGCCTTCTCCGCAGGAACTCACGCGCCTTGTCTCAGGGTGCGATCTTGTCGTTCCCAGTCCCGGAATTCCCGAATCCCACCCGATCTTCGGACTTGCTAAGGCCGAAGGAGTCGCAATCGAGTCGGAGTTTGATCTTGCCGATCGATGGGATTCGCGTCCGATCGTCGCCATTACGGGCACTGACGGAAAAACCACGGTCACGACCATGGTCACTGCGATGCTTCTCGCCTCCGGTGTTCGGTCGATCGCTTGCGGCAATACCGAAACCCCTTTGGTTGAGGCGATCTCCGATCCCGATATCGAAGTCTTTGTGGTCGAAGCTTCCTCGTTCCGTTTGGCGACAACGCGCTGGTTCCGACCTTCAGTTGCGGTGTGGCTGAACTTTGCTCCCGACCACCTCGACGCGCACACCTCACTTTCCTCCTATGAATCTGCGAAGGCGTCGATTTGGAGAGATCTTGATGCCAACTCCGGCGTCGCAATCGCCTCGGCGACCGATCCGGTCGTACTCGCAAACCGCAACCCCGAGGTCTCTACGCTCACGTTCGGGGGAGCCGGGACCAGCGCCGACGCCACCGTGTCTGATGGCTGGCTTTGCTTGCCGGACGGAACTCAACTCATTGCCGTCGACGAACTTCCGCGTTCTTTTCCCCATGACATTACGAATGCACTCGCCGCATCAGTTGCGGCATTGGCTGCAGGGGCAACGGTCGAGGGCGTCCGACACACGCTTCGTTCGTTTAAGGGACTTCATCACAGGGTGCAGTACGTCGGCGAGGTCGATGGCGCGCGCTGGTATGACGACTCGAAGGCCACAACTCCGCATGCTGTCGAAACTGCACTGCAAGCGTTCGATTCTGTTGTGCTTCTTGCCGGTGGACGCAATAAGGGTCTTGATCTTGCTGCTCTTGGGGCGCACGTACCGCCGGTTCGAGCAGTCGTAGCGATAGGTGAAGCGGCCGCTGAAGTGCGCGAGGCGTTTCAAGGACGTTGCGACATTCGTGTCATCGAAACCTCGATGGCTGACGCGGTTGCAGCTGCAGCGGAGATGTCCCAGCCCGGAGATGTAGTTCTGCTCTCTCCTGGATGTACTTCCTTCGACTGGTTTACGTCCTATGGAGAACGTGGCGATCAGTTTGCCAATGCGGTGCGAGCTCTCCCCGGATTCATGATGGAGGGAGCGCCATGAGTGCAACTGTTGCTGACGAGCGACCCTCAGTCGGTCGATTGCTGCGTTCTGCTCGCGAACCGCAGCCGCGAACAACCAATTTCAAATTTCTCTGGATCGTCGTCATTGTCGCCAATCTCTTTGGCTTGTTGATGATCCTGTCTGCGTCATCGGTAACGGCGCTCTATCAGTACGGAACCTCTTGGTATCAGTTCCGCCTCCAAGCGATTTGGTTTGCCATTGGGTGTTTCGCAATGTTTGTGATGAGCCGCTACTCGTACGAAAAACTGTCGAAGTGGATGAAGTTGGCCCTCTTTGGCTCCGCAGGGCTCATGGTCGCGGTGCTGATCCCAGGTGTTGGCGTGTCGGTCAACGGCTCTTCGCGTTGGCTTGGCTGGGGCCCGCTGCGCATGCAGCCTTCCGAATTTGTGAAACTCGCGGTCATTCTTTACGCAGCCGACACTCTTACTCGGCGCGTTGGTCAGATTCGCGATTGGAAGGCAGTAATGCGTCCTATCGCAATTGTGTTTGGCGCATTCGCAGTGATGCTCATGGCGCAGCCGAATCTGGGCACAACGATCATTCTCGCCACGATTGTTCTTGTGATGCTTTTCGTTGGCGGTGTTCCGGGCAAGCCTCTTGCTCTCCTTTCGGGGCTATTGGTTGGCGCTGCTGCGTTCTTTGCAATCCGTGAGCCCTACCGATGGCGCCGACTTATGTCGTTCCGCGATCCATGGGCAGACCCGCTCTATACCGGCTACCAAAGCCTTCAGAGTCAGATTGGTTTTGCGAACGGTGGAGTTCTGGGTACCGGCCTCGGTCAGGGGAGGGCGAAGTGGGGATTCCTTCCAGAAGCTCACACGGATTTCATTTACGCGATCATCGGCGAAGAGATCGGCCTCGTCGGATCAGTGCTCGTAATCGGAATATTTCTTGCATTTGCGCTCCTGGGTATTCGAACCGCGCTTCATGCTCGTGATCGTTTTGGAATGTTGTTGGCCACCGGCATCACAACGTGGATTCTCATTCAGGCATTCATCAACGTTGGTGCCTGCGTAGGTGTCCTTCCCATCACAGGTGTCCCTCTGCCGTTTGTGTCTGCAGGCGGTTCATCTCTTGTCGTCACGATGGCGGCCTCTGGAATTCTTCTGAACATCGCCCGACAGGGACGCTGATGAGGAGTCGGCCCGTTGCCGATTCCGCCACCTATGCCCTTGTGGCCGGTGGTGGAACCGCAGGCCACGTGCTTCCGGGTTTGGCGGTTGCACGGGCGCTTGTCGATCGAGGTCATGACAGTTCGTCGATTCATTTTGTTGGAAGCGAACGTGGGCTTGAGCGAACATTGGTGCCCGATGCGGGCTTTGCTGTCACGCTGCTGCCCGGACGCGGCATTCAGCGTCGCCTGACACTTGAAAACATCGCAGCAGCTTGGGGTCTTTTACGAGCGGTGGCGAAGGGGATCGGGATTGTTCGTCGACGACGTCCAAACGTGGTCCTGGTCCTCGGTGGATACGCCAGCATCGCCTGCACTATCGGCGCAGTGATCTGGCGAGTTCCGATCATCGTGATGGAGCAGAACGCTCGCGCAGGAGCAGCAAATCGTCTTGCTGGTCGATTTGCGAAAGCCTGTGCCGTTCCATTCGCTGAAACCGATTTGCCGCGCAGTGTCGTGACTGGAAATCCGGTTCGTGCGGAAGTTCTCGCGATCAACCGAGAACGCGACCGCGTGGCTGCACGAGCAACACTTGGAGTCTCGGGTGATCGCATATTCGTTGCGGTGATCACGGGATCACTCGGATCACGCAAGGTGAATGAAGCCGTTTTTGCCGCTGTGCCAAAGTGGTCGGCGAGGAACGATCTTTCCGTTCGACATGTGATTGGCTCTCGCGACTGGGAGTCGGTGCAGGACTCGCTTCCAGAGGGCGACGCTCTTGAGTACGTCGCTGTGCGCTACGAAGAACACATGGAAACGGTTCTTGCTGCAGCTGATCTGCTTATTGGTCGCGCAGGGGGAACGACGGTTGCTGAACTCGCTGAAGTTGGTGTTGGAGGTGTGCTGGTGCCGTTGCCGCAAGCACCTCGCGATCACCAAACCGCAAACGCGGCCGCCCTCGTAAGGGTCGGAGCTGCGTTGCTTATTCCCGACGCGGAACTCGACGGCGACCGACTCGTCGCCGAAATTGACGCGCTACTCGGTGATCCTTCGCAGCTTGAACGAATGGGAACTGCGGCACACACGTTGGCTCAACCCGACGCCGCCGGTGCCGTCGCTGAATTAGTGGAGCGTCATGCCCGCCGCTCGTGAAAGTGATCCGTGTCCGTCGCTTGGGACTGCTCGATCGATCCATGTGGTCGGCGTTGGCGGTCCGGGGATGTCAGCCATCGCCTCAGCGCTTGTTGGTATGGGTCATTCGGTATCGGGAAGCGACGTTGTCGAATCAGCAGTTCTTGATCGCCTCAGATCTGAAGGTGTCGTTGTGTTCGTCGGGCATTCGGCCGACAACATCGCTACCGAGACCGATTTCGTCGCGGTTTCCACTGCGATTCCCGATGACAATCTCGAAGTTCTTGCGGCACGTGCCCTCGAGATCCCTGTCGTTCGTCGCACGGCGCTGTTACCAGCGATGGCTTCCGAGCGCCGCACAATTGCAGTAACGGGCACCCATGGGAAGACGACGACATCGTCGATGCTCGCATTGGTCCTTTTAGAAGCGGGTCTTGACCCGGCATTTCTTATTGGCGGCGATATCAGCCAACTCGGGATTAACGCGAAGTGGTCCCAGGGTGAATGGTTTGTGCTGGAGGCCGACGAAAGTGATGGCTCGGGATTCACCATTGATCACGAAGCACTCATCGTCACCAATATCGAAGCCGATCATCTTGAGCATCACGGCTCGTTCGAAAATCTTCGCAACGCATTTGAATCGTTCATTTCAGCAACTCGCGGACCAGTGGTCTTGTGCGCCGACGATCCAGAGACCGCTGCGATCGCTCGTGGCACGAGTGCGATTACCTATGGACAATCTGAAGACGCCGCTGTGCGCATGCTGAATGTAAAGAGTTCACGTTCTGGAATCGATTTCGATGTTGTGCAAGACGGCGCGCAGATCGGACACATCCACCTTCCCGTACCTGGAACGCACAATGCACTCAACGCGTGCGCGGTGATCGCATTAGCCACGGAACTTGGCGTCCCGTTCTCGGCGTGTTCGTCTGCGCTCAAGAACTTCGGTGGTGTGCGTCGTCGGTTTGAAAATCGGGGAGAGGCCGGTGGCGTGGTCTTTGTTGATGACTATGCCCATTTACCTACCGAGATTGAAGCTGCGATATCAGCAGGTCGCGACGGGAATTGGGGCCGGGTGGTGGCGGTATTTCAACCCCACCGCTACAGCCGAACTCAATCGTTATGGCGCGAGTATGCCGACGCCTTCATCGATGCTGATGTACTTGTGCTCACCGGGATTTACCCAGCAGGTGAAGCGCCTCGCGAAGGGGTCACAGGGCAACTCATCGTCGATGCGGTCACCGGTGCACACCCCGAGCAGGAAGTTCTTTACGTCGCCGATCGTTCTGCGCTAGCGCAAGTTCTTTCTAAAGAACTTCGCGAAGGCGACTTGTGTCTTTCACTAGGCGCAGGAGATATCACCAAACTCGCAGACGAAGTTCTTCCGCTTCTTGTCGATGGGGAAGCGTCGTGAACCTCAGCGAAGTCGCTCACGAACTTGAGGCAACATTTGGCGAACGCTCTGAGCGCGATGCTGCTCTAGGCGAACTCACGACCTATCGAGTCGGTGGTCGGGCTTCGATTCGAGTTCGAGTCGAATCAGCGTCCGACCTTGAGGTGATCGGAAAACTGATCGCCAAGTCCGGTTCACAATTCGCAGTGGTGGGGCGTGGTTCAAATCTCCTCGTCGCCGATGAAGGTTTTGACGGCATTGTCATCACGCTCGGCGATGGTCTCGCGTCAATCGACATCTCCGGCACAACCGTTCGCGCCGGTGGCGCAGTTCCGCTCCCGGTTGTCGCCCGGCGCACTGCAGCAGCGGGGCTCACTGGTTTCGAATGGGCCGTGGGTGTCCCCGGTTCTATCGGCGGAGCAATTCGCATGAATGCTGGTGGTCACGGTTCGGACATGGCGCAATCGCTTGTCACTGTGCGTGTGGTGGATCTCGCGTCGGGCAACCAAGCGCAATTGTCGTTGGCTGACCTTGAACTCGGATTCCGCTCCTCGGTGCTCGGCCGTTCGCTCGTCGTAACTGAAGCCGAACTTGCGCTTGCGGTGGGCGATCGAGCTGTTGCCGAAGCAGAGATCTCAGAAATCGTTCGTTGGCGTCGGGAAAATCAACCTGGCGGAGCCAACGCCGGTTCTGTCTTCGTGAACCCTCGCCCCGACTCGGCCGGCAGGCTCGTCGACGAGTCCGGGGCGAAAGGACTCAGAATCGGTTCGGCAGAAGTGTCGACCAAACATGCCAACTTCATTCAGGTTGACGATGGTGGTTCGGCGAACGATGTCGCAGCGCTGATGACGGCAGTTCGTGCACAGGTGCGCGATCACACTGGTGTGGATCTGCACGCGGAGACTCATTTCCTCGGTTTTGCCTCGCACGTCGCGGCGGCGGCTGGTGCTCAACGGGTCGAGGACTTCGCCTGATGGCCATCAGACTGCGCAATAGGTCAGGTTCCACTTCCGATATTGATCCGCGCATTGCGGCGCGTCGCGACGCCGTTGAAACCGAGAAGCGCCGCCGACGTGGTCGTTGGTGGCTTCTCGCTGCGATCGTTGCGGCAGTGCTCGTTGGTGCGTGGTTCATTACGCGTACTCCGCTTCTTGATGTTGATCGCATCGAGGTGCGCGGCGCGGTTCTGACGACATCGGACGAAATCATCGCGATCTCCGGGCTTCGCCCGGGCGAGGCCCTCCTTGAAGTTGATACCTCAGCCGCAGCATCTCGTATCCGTGAACTTCCCTACATCGAGACCGCCTCAGTCGTTCGAAAGTGGAACGGCGTCGTGACGGTCACCGTGTCCGAACGAGTGCCAGTAGCGATTGCAGCCTCCGCCGACGGGGTTGCGATGCTTATCGATGGGTCGGGCCGAGTGATCGGCGTCCACACCGCAGGTGACGGTGTCGAGACGGTTCTCATCGGGGTTGAGGCGGGTGCCCCCGGAACGATCGTCGAGGGCGTCTCTGGCGCCCTCGAGGTGGCCTCGCTGCTTACCCCGGGTATGCGGACCCGAGTCGCTGGGATTGCAACTGCCCCCGACGGTTCGCTCAATCTGGCGCTGAAGCCCCAGGGCACCGTCATTATGGGACCGCCCACAGACCTGCCAGCCAAGGTCGACTCGTTGCGAACCGTGATGGGCCAGGTCGACCAACGGGACCTCGCCACCATCAATGTGGTCAATCCCTCGACCCCCGTGGTTGTGAGAACCCCGAAATAGCCCTATGGGGCGAGTAACCTCGCTCCAGTTCTTCTATCTCTTCCCGAAGTCCGTCCTGCATTTCTCTCGAAGGAGCTCCCCATGGCCGCCAGTCCGCAGAACTATCTCGCGGTGATCAAGGTCGTCGGCGTTGGCGGTGGTGGCGTTAACGCCGTCAACCGCATGATCGACGCCGGACTCAAGGGGGTCGAGTTCATTGCGGTGAACACCGATGCTCAGGCGCTCCTCATGAGCGATGCCGACGTCAAGCTCGACATCGGTCGTGACCTCACCAAGGGTCTCGGCGCTGGTTCCGATCCCGACATCGGCCGTGCCGCCGCCGAAGCGCATGTCGACGAAATCGAAGAGGCACTTAAGGGTGCCGACATGGTGTTCATCACCGCCGGTAAGGGTGGCGGCACTGGCACTGGTGCAGCTCCTGTTATTGCACAGGTCGCTAAGAGCCTTGGTGCACTCACCATTGGTGTGGTCACTCGCCCCTTCGGCTTCGAAGGCAAGCGTCGTTCGACCCAGGCCGATACGGGCATCAAGACCTTGAAGGAAAAGGTCGACACCCTCATCGTCATCCCGAATGATCGGTTGCTCACGGTCTCGAACGACAAGACCTCTGTGCTCAACGCCTTCAAGATGGCTGACGAAGTCCTCCTCCAGGGCGTCCAAGGCATTACCGACCTCATCACGACACCTGGCCTTATCAACACCGACTTCGCCGACGTCAAGATGATCATGAGCGACGCCGGTTCGGCGCTTATGGGCATCGGTTATGGCTCGGGCGAAGGTCGTGCGGTGGCTGCAGCCAAGGCGGCGATTTCTTCGCCGTTGCTCGAAGCCTCGATCGAAGGCGCACGCGGCATCCTTCTCACCATTGCCGGTGGAAGCGACCTTGGCTTGTTCGAGGTCAACGAAGCAGCCGAGATCATTCACGGTGTTGCACATGCCGATGCCAACATCATCTTCGGCACGGTCATCGACGACGAAATGGGCGACGAAGTTCGAGTCACCGTCATCGCCGCAGGTTTCGACCGCTGGGACGGCGAAGTTCGTTCAGGTCGTTCTGCACGTGAGGATCGCCCGATCGCTCGTGACGTGTTCTCCACCGACGACGACCTCGATGACGACGGCGACTTCGACGTCCCGTCGTTCCTTCAGTAGTTACGTCTCCGCCCGGTGCGGTTCTTTGATCGAGCGCTCGTCAACGGGCGCTCGATCCGCGTCCGGAGCACGGAAGAAACTGATGGCGATTTCGCTATTGGAGACGCGGACCATCAACTCAACGCCCGTCGTCGCTTGGTTGTCGATCGACCGTGGGTGTGGCTTACTCAAGTGCACGGCGATGTCTGTGTCGACGTCGATGCCGTTGGACTCGAAGGTGCATGTGGTGCTCCAGCTGATTCGTTGATCACGCGCCGAACCGATCTTGCACTTTCGATTCAGACCGCCGATTGCATTCCGATTGCGCTCTGGTCTCTTGATGGTGTCATTGCCGCAGTGCATGCGGGGTGGCGGGGGCTCGAAGCTGGTGTGATCGAAACGACAACGCGTTCCATGCGGGCCCAAACCTCAGCAGCACTTCATGCGTTCATTGGTCCATCTATCGGTCCTGAGTGCTACGAGTTCGGCGCTGAAGATTTTGAGCGTCTCGAGGCAAGATTTGGTTCTGCGATACGTGGGACAACAAGTGACGGCCGTTCTGCGCTCGATGTGCGAGCTGGTGTGATTTCGGAACTTCTTCGGAACCATGTTGTTATCGACGTTGATGACGACGCGTGTACAGCGTGTGCTGGTGGTTTCTTTTCGCATCGAGCTCGTGCCGACATCGCCCGTCATGCCACCGTGATCTGGATCGAGGAATCATGACAGTTGAAGTGAACGCGCAACTCGTGGCGAAAAACATCCACGACCTTCAGGATCGACTCGCTCAGTTGTCTCAAGATCGAGACGTACGAATCGTCGCAGTCACAAAAGGATTCGGCGTCGATGCGCCTCGCGCCGCACTTGCCGCTGGTCTCACAATGATCGGAGAGAATTACGCGCAAGAGCTTGTTTCGAAACACGAAGAACTTTCGCCAGCTGAACGAGAGCGCATCGAGTGGCATTTTCTCGGACGCTTGCAGCGCAACAAAGTCCGGAGCCTGGCTCCGATTGTGTCGGTATGGCAGAGCGTCGATCGGATCGAGTTGATTGACGAAATCGCTCGACGCGCACCAGGGGCAAAGGTCATGATCCAGCTCAATTTGAGCGAGGAGCCGCAGAAGGGCGGCGCCCCGATTCTGGAAGGTCCCGCTTTGGTGCGCCATGCCCGCAGCGTGGGTCTCGACGTTGTTGGCCTCATGGGCGTGGGCAGTGCTGGAGACCCGACCGACTCGGCTGCAGCCTTCGGAGAGTTGGTCGCTCTTGCCGATGGCTTGGGGCTTTCTGAGCGCTCGATCGGCATGTCCGACGACCTCGAAGTCGCTGTCGCGCAGGGTTCAACCATGGTGCGGGTTGGGACCGGTCTCTTTGGGGCACGGGCCCCTCGGGACGGGGTTTGACGAGGCGAATTCCGCTGCTGGCCGGAGCGAATGTCGACAATCGGCGCGGAGGAACTAGCCTGCCGAGTCGGACCGGGGGGGAGTTCCCCCGCACGGAGGGTCAGATGTCTTCGATGTGGCGCAATGCCATGGTGTACCTCGGGCTTGGGCCCGACGACGAGTACGACGATTACGCGGCGTCCCCTGACGATCGCCCGTTGCCACCACCGCCTGCGCAGGCGGCTCGTCAGCAACCTGCACGACCAACTGGCACCGTGCGCGCACGTCCGCCAGTTTCGAGTGGGCCAGTGTTGTCCACTCCTCCCGAGACCGGAGAGGTCTCAGCGGTGCGTCCCGTCGCCGCGCCGAGCTCTTATCCCACCGGTGGCCAAGACGCATCGAAGCCGCGAGTTCGTGCAGTGCCTCGCCGTCAGTCGGTTCGCCCTCTTGTCGTAACGCCGACTCGCTTTAACCAGGCCCAAGACGTCGCCGACAACTTCAAGGCCGGTAAGGCCGTTGCGATGGATCTTTCCGACGCCGATGGTGACTTGGCTCGCCGACTCATCGATTTCTCGAGCGGCCTTTGCTACGGAATCGGGGGAACGATGCAACGCCTCGAGCGTTCCTCGGTGTACCTCATTCTTCCGGTCGGGGTTGACGTGCCCGAGCAGGAACGAGCGCTTCTGCTCGGCAGCATCGACGAAGATCTGTAGTCCACTGCCGTGTGGGACCTCTTTCGTTTTATCGCGCAGCTGTATCTGTTCTGCCTTCTTGGTCGCATCGTCCTGAGTTGGTTTCCGCCATCTGGCCCTGGCCCACTTGAGACCATTCGGCAGATTCTTTTCCGCATCACTGAGCCATTGCTGGGGCCTATTCGGGCCCTGTTGCCTCCGATTCGTTTAGGCGGAATGGGACTCGATCTCTCTCCGATGATCGTGTTTATTGGCCTGCAAATTCTGCTGGGCTTTTTGCCGGGCTGAGCCCTGTTCGAAGTCGTTGACACCCGGGTGCCGTTCGGCCGATACCATCGCCGCCATGGAAACCACTCCCGGAACTCCCCACCTTCTTACTGACGTTCGATTCTCTGTCAGCCGCAAGGGATACGACCCCGACGAGGTCGACAACTTCCTTGAGCGCGTCAGCGCTGCGGTTGCGCAGCTGCAGGACAAGCTTCGCCAGGCAACTGCTTCAGCCGAAGCCGCCGAGACTCGCGCTGCCGACGCGGTTCGTAATGAAAGCCGTCTGCAGGCGCGCATTGCAGAACTTGAATCAGGAGCAGGTGTAGCGCCGGCATCGGTTGTTGCGCCGATTCGTTCGGTCGACCCGACGATCGACGCCGAACAAGCGTCGTCAGTGCTTGTGATGGCACAGCGGACCGCCGATGCAACGATCAACGAAGCGCGAACGAATGCTGCACAGATGCTCTCGGAGTCTGAGCTCGAAGCCAGCCGAATTCTTGCGGCCGCAAAGACACAAGCCGATGAGGCCATTCGCGATCTCGACAAGACCCGTCGTGAACTCGCAGCCGACAACGCTGCACTCGATGCGTTCCTTTCGGAACAGCGTGCAGTTATTGCCAATGGGGTATCTCGAATTCAGGCCGTTCTCGATGATCCGGCTGCACTTCGAGTCGGAACCGCGCCGGTTGAACTTACGGCCCCAGCACCGGCCCCTGCACCGGCCCCTGCGGCCTTCGCAGCTCCTGAACCAGCAACTGCCCCCGAAGCCGAGCCTGAGGTCTTCCAGCCAATCCTGGCCGAGGACACCGGGTGGAACCCCGAACCAGCCCCGACGTCGCTCTTTGTCGACGAAGAGGCCGACGGTGGTCCAGTCACCTCCGCAGTTCCGGTGTTTGACGATGAATTCCTCGCCGAAGACGACGATGACGCCGATGCGGCGATGCGACGCTTCTTCGATGCCGATTTCGACGACGACCGTCGCTGAATTCGTCAAACGACTTCTTCCAACGTTCGGGACTCTTCATCTTCGGATGAGGGGTCCCGTTTCGTTTTCATAAAAGCGCGAAGGCGCCGCGTTGACTCAGTCGACGCGAAGAAGGGTGATCGAGAGAGCGGATCCGTCAATCTCGATTGTTCGATCGCCGTTTCCGAATTCGATCGACCGAGCGAGAATCTCCGTGGTGATCGTTTCGCGATGAGTCTCGATCACAGAACGAAGGGTTTCGTCGGCATCAATTGTGACGGCAATTCGATCAGCGATTTCGAGACCGGCGCTCTTACGGGCATCGTTCAAGGCTCGAACGAGTTCGCGAGCTGTTCCCTCTGCTCGGAGTTCGTCGTCGAGTTCGAGATCGAGCGCTACTGCCCAGCCATCGTCTTCAACGAGTGCAAGATCCGCGTGTTTCTCGGCCCGAACTTCGACCTCTTCGGCGGTGAGGCGTTCGCCAGCAATTTCGATCCAACCGTTCTCGGCAAGTTGCGCTTGGAGCGCAGAACCATCGGCATCGGCCAAAGCCGCTTTGATCTCGTTGACGCGAGGGCCGAGGCGTGGGCCGAGTAGCCGGAAATTGGGGATGACGGTCCAGCCCATGAGGCCTGACAACGAATCGAGTCGCTCAAGGTTCTTCACATTGAGTTCGGCTTTGATCTCGGCCTCGATGGCCTGATCAAGATTGGTGCCACCGTGGAGCAGGAGGGCTCTCGACAATGGCTGCCGGACTTTCATCTTTGCGTCGGTACGAGCGGAGCGACCCAAACTCACGAGCCGTCGAGCAGCGTCCATCTGTTCGGCAAGTGACGCATCGTGGCGGCCCTTGGCGACAGGCCAATCGGTGAGGTGCACGGACTGGTTCTTGGTGAGGGTCGTGTAGATCTCGTCGGCCAAGAACGGACAGAACGGTGCCAACACCTGCGAAATGGTGGCGAGGCATTCATACAGCGTTGCGTGAGCGGCGGCATCGCTTGACTTCCAGAATCGAGGGCGACTGCGACGGACGTACCAGTTCGACAGGTCGTCAACGAACTTTGCGATGCGACCAGAACCGCCGAGCGCGTCGAAGTTCTCGAGTGCAGTCGTGACTGAAGCGACAGTGTCATCAAGTTCAGAAAGGATCCAACGGTCGAGGACGTGTGTCGGTGCAGTCGCGCTTGAATCGGGCTGCCAGCCATCAAGGTCGGCATAGGTCGCGAAGAAGGAGAACACGTTCCAGAGCGTGAGCAACGTTTGCCGTGTGGCCTCGCGAATTCCGTCGTTGAAAACGCGGCGCGGAGTCCAGGGTTGTCCGGAGGAGAAGAAATACCAACGCAACGCGTCGGCGCCCAACGTGTCGAAAATATCGAACGGCGCGATGACGTTTCCGCGCGACTTCGACATTTTCTGCCCGTTCTCATCGACGATGAGGGCGAGACACACAACGTTCTTGTAAGGCGTTGAATCGAAGACGAGTGAGTTCACGGCAAGAAGCGAATAGAACCAACCGCGGGTTTGGTCAATGGCCTCACAAATGAAATCTGCGGGGAATGCACCGTTGAATGAGTCCGCGTTTTCGAACGGATGATGACGCTGCGCCGAAGGCATGGAGCCAGAGTCGAACCACGCATCGAGTACAGGGGCGACGCGACGCATGGTTCCTGAACAGCCATCTGTGCTGCACGTGAAGGTGATGTTGTCGACGTGAGGCCTATGAAGATCAAGCTCGGTGAGATCACGGCTGGTCAGAGCACTGAGTTCTTCGACAGAACCAATGCAGTGTTCATGTCCGTTCGCATCGCATCGCCAGATCGGGAGGGGTGTGCCCCAATAGCGGTCGCGCGAAAGCGCCCAGTCGATGTTTCCTTCAAGCCACTTTCCGAATCGACCGTGCTTGATGAATTCGGGATGCCATTCAATGCGCTCGTTCTCTCGCATGAGCAGATCGCGATGTTCTGACGTGCGCACAAACCAGGAGGTCTTGGCCCAATAAATGAGCGGCGTGCTGCATCGCCAGCAATGGGGGTAACTGTGCTCGTAGGCCTGCTCGCGAACGAGAAGGCCACGGGCGTCGAGGTCGGCGATGATGTCGCGGTCGGCGTCTTTTACGAACGTCCCGGTAAATGCAGGAACCGATTCATCGAAGGCAGCGTCGGCATTCACAGGATTAAGGACGGGCAGTTTCTCGGCGCGACCAACTGCAGCATCGTCCTCACCGAAGGCGGGAGCGAGATGAACGATTCCCGAACCGTCATCGGTAGTGACGAACTCGGCAGCAACAACGCGCCAACCATCGGATCCGGCCGGGGGAGTCAGGGTGTCGAACGGGCGCTCGTAGCGCCAGCCGACTAGATCTGAGCCCTTGAACGTCTCAACGACGGTTGCGTCTTCAGGGGCGAGGGCTGCAGCCATGAGGAGATCGCGAGTTCCGTCAGTGGAAGCCACGCGCACGTAGTCAATGTCGGGGCCGACTGCGGCAGCGACGTTTGAGATGAGCGTCCAGGGTGTGGTCGTCCAGACAAGCAGATCGACATCGCGATCGACGATCGGGAACCGGACGTAGACCGACGGATCAACAACGTCGCGATAAACGTCGGGCTGTCCAAGTTCGTGACTCGAAAGCGCGGTTCCGCATCGACCGCAATAGGGGGAAACCTTGTGGCCTTCGTAGAGAAGTCCCTTGTCCCACAACTGACGAATGAGCCACCACACTGATTCGACATAGGAGTTGTCGAGGGTCCAGTAGGCGTCGGCGGTGTCAATCCACACGCCCGATCGTTCAGTGAGCGCAGTCCAGTCGGTGACATAACGCTGGACCGATTCCCGACAGCGTTGATTGAACTCGGCAATCCCGAATTCTTCGATCTCTTGTTTCGTGGAAAGTCCGAGTTCCTTTTCGACCTCAAGCTCCACGGGGAGACCGTGACAGTCCCACCCGCCCTTCCGGGGAACATCTCGGCCACGCATGGTTTGGAATCGTGGATAGATGTCTTTAAATACTCGGGCCCAGACATGGTGGAGACCGGGTCGGCCGTTGGCGGTTGGGGGACCCTCGTAGAAGATCCAGGGCTCGCTACCAGCCCGGAGTCGGCGGGTCGCACCGATGGTGTCATCGGCCTTCCAGCGCTCTAGGCGGCGTTGCTCGAGGGTGGGGAGGTCGAGATCTGGGTCGACGGGACCGAATGGCATGGGGGCCAAGCGTACGCTGTCGCCGAACGGCTTCGGTGCGGGCGGGTTGACGTGGGAGGGCGACGCCCTTACCCTCCGCCGATCCACCGCCACTCAAGGGAGAACATCCGTGGCAGTCAAAAAGGCACCGGCGAAGAAGTCCGCAGCGAAGAAGGCTCCGGCCAAGAAGGCGGCAGTCAAGGCTCCGGCCAAGAAGGCCCCAGCGAAGAAGGTCGTCAAGAAGGCCCCAGCGAAGAAGGCCGTTAAGAAGGCTCCGGCCAAGAAGGCTCCGGCGAAGAAGGCTCCGGCGAAGAAGGCTCCGGCCAAGAAGGCTCCGGCCAAGAAGGCTCCGGCCAAGAAGGCCCCAGCGAAGAAGGCGGCAGTAAAGGCTCCGGCCAAGAAGGCCGCGGCCAAAGCTCCAGCCCCGAAGGCGCCGGCCAAGAAAGCAGCCCCCGCCAAGAAGGCTGAAGTCGCCCCGGTTGTCGCCCCGCGCCCCAACCGCCTTCCGGCGATTCCGAAGGAACCCAAGAAGATCAAGTACCCGTTCGACGCCAAGTTCCTTGATGCTCAGCGATTGCATTTGCTCGAGGAACGCCGTCGTCTCGTTCACGACGCTGAAACACTTACGGCCGAGGCCAACTCGCTCGCCGAGTTGCGTGAGCCTGGTGATGTGCAGTTCGACGAAGAATCGGGCGAAGGCGACACGCTTGCAGTTGAGCGTGAACGTGACCTCGCACTTTCGGCACAGTTCCTCGATCAGGTCGATGAAATCGACCGGGCGATGGCCAAAATTGGTCAAGGCACCTACGGCATTTGCGAGATTTCTGGTCTCGCAATTCCGAAAGAACGCCTTCGTGCGATTCCGTGGTGTCGCGAGCGTGTTGAGTACAAGGTTGGCAACTTCCGTCGCTGAACAACCACGATTCGGGCAGATCAGCCCCTAGGTTGGACCCCGTGACATCGTCGACTGCATCTGCCACTTCAGCGCCCACACACCGGGTGCTGTTTGGCGCGGTTGCGGTCGGGTGGGTTCTCGCCGATCAACTTACGAAGTGGTGGGCGGTGTCCTCACTCAAGGACAACACCATCGATGTTGTCTGGACGCTGCGCTTTCAGTTGCTGACGAATTACGGAGCATCGTTCAGCCTTGGTGCCGGGTATGGCGCTTGGATTGGGCTCCTCGCACTTGTTGTCGTCGGGATCTTGGTGTGGAAGGGCGGATCAGTCCGCACACGATTGGGGGCGGTTGCCCTCGGCATGATCGTTGGCGGCGCATTGGGCAATGTCCTCGATCGCGCGTTTCGCAGCGATTCGGGGTTCTTTCAAGGTGGCGTCATCGATTTCATCGACCTCCAGTGGTGGCCGGTCTTCAATATCGCCGATATCGGCGTCGTGTGTGGCGCCATCCTCCTCGTGATCTCCACACTTTTGAATCCCGAACCTGACGCAAGTGACGTTGCTGTCGAGTCATCATCCTCAACGATCGAGAGCAACTGATATGGCCTATACCGAGGTCATCCCCGCATCATTAGCCGGAGAACGCATCGACCGAGTCGTTGCAATGATTACCGGTGCGAGCCGAACTCGTGTCACTGAATGGCTTGAACAGGGCCTCGTTGTTTGTAACGACACCGTTGTTTCCACTCGTTCTCGTCGAGTAGCCGATGGCGACACCATCGAGGTCAATGTTGAGCCTGACCTCGGTCCAGAGCCACTGATTGCCGAACCCGATATCGATGTGCCAATCGTGTATGTCGATGACGACGTGATTGTGATCGATAAGCCTGCCGGGCTTGTTGTGCATCCTGGTGCAGGCAATGCCACCGGAACGCTCGTGCAGGCCATGCTTGCGATCTATCCGGAAATCGCCAACATCGGGGAACCAGAACGACCGGGTGTTGTGCATCGTCTTGATAAAGACACGTCTGGGCTCATGCTCATGGCGCGCTCACAAGAGGCGCATGTCGAACTCAGCTCAATGTTGGCCGCGCACGAAGTCGAACGCACCTATCTCACTCTGGTCTGGGGTATCCCCGAAGCCGGTAGTGGTCTCATCGACGCGCCCATCGGTCGATCAACTCGCGAACCAACCAAGATGGTCGTGAGCGCGCAAGGCCGAGAAGCGCGCACCCGCTACACCGTTCTTGAAACCTTTGACGAGCCCGTGCAATGCGCGTTGGTTGAGTGTCGGCTCGAAACCGGGCGCACACATCAGATCCGCGTGCACATGGCGGCAATTGGTCATGCAGTCGTCGGTGACGATCGATATCGGGGGGCGCGACCGGCAATCGAAACACCGCGCATCTTTTTGCATTCGGCCGCGCTTGCGTTCGATCACCCTGTGCGTCTCGACGAGCGACTCGAGTTCGTTTCGGAACTTCCCGAAGATCTTGCGGCAGTGCTGCAGCGAATCAGGAACCAGACGCCCACGGAGGAGTAACCGAAGGAGTGGTGGCAACTTCGGTTGGCCACTTGCCCTGACCTTTGGCCATTGAAACGATGTCGGCCAAGGTTGCAGCTTCGAGGTAGCGACGCATGTGTTCGCCGACGTCGTCCCATACGGCAAGTAACACACATTGACCTTCGTGGTCGCAAGCACCATCGGTGTGAGGTTGTCCGAAATCTCCGGCGACGATCGGGCCATCAACCGCGCTGACGATGTCGGACAAACTGATTTCCTCGGGCGTCCGGGCCAAGACGTAACCGCCACCAACGCCGCGCTTTGAGCGCACGAGACCAGCACCTTTCAGCGCGAGAAGGATCTGTTCAAGATATGGCTGGGGGAGACCAGTGCGTTCGGCGATATCGCGCACCGACGTGGGTCCACCCTCGTCGGAGTGCAATGCCAGGGACAGCAGTGCCCTGCTTGCGTAGTCGCCTCGGGTCGATACCTTCACGCCCGGCATCGTAGGGGGAAGCGGCCGAGTCGGGGACATAGTGGCCTCGGCACTACCGTGATTGCCGGAGGACCACCGTGGATTCCCGATCTTCAACAACTTCTGCTTCGTCCGACGGACTTGTGCTCCCCGACTATGACGGGGCCTGCATCTCGAACATCGTTCCGGCTCTGCTCGACCCATCGAACCCATGGCCCAAGTGGATTCCCGAGGTCGCCGCCGATGCCGATCAGGTCGTGCTCCTCGTGCTTGATGGAATCGGCTGGAACCAATTGCTCGATCGTCGACATCTCGCACCGACGATCTCGGCGATGGTGGGAGGACCCATCACCAGCGTTGCGCCATCAACGACAGCGACTGCTCTCACGTCAATCAGCACTGGGGTTGCGCCGGGGTTGCACGGGATCATGGGTTATCGCATGGCGATTGGTCGCGACATTCTCAATATCTTGCGCTGGTCCGCGAGCGGACGTGACGCGCGCAAAACCATTGTTCCTGAGTCAGTCCAAACGCTCGACGCGTTTGAAGGGCAACGTCCGCCAGTGATTACGCGGTCAGAGTTTCGTGACTCCGGTTTCACTCGCGCTCACCTCGATAAGACGCGCCTTGTGGGTTGGCGCGTTTCTTCGACATTGGTGACCGAGATTGCTGCAGCGGTCAATCGCAACGAACCTTTCGTTTACGCGTACTACGACGGCATCGACAAGATTGCGCACGAGTTCGGACTCGGCGCGCATTACGACGCTGAGTTTGCGTTTGTCGATCGTCTTGTTGGCGACGTCCTGAGCGTGTTGCCGCCGGGCGCGGTACTTGTGGTTACGTCGGACCACGGTCAGGTCGATGTCGGTGACGACGTCGTCACTCCGGACTCATCGGTGATGGCACATGTCGATCTGCAGTCGGGTGAAGGCCGATTCCGTTGGCTTCATGCCCGACCCGGTCATGCACGGGCGTTGTTTGACGATGCAACTGCCCATCATTCGGATCGATCATGGGTGGTCACCGTCGATCAGGTGATTGACGAGGGCTGGTTTGGCTCCGAGGTCACCGATGCCGCAAGGTCTCGTCTTGGCGACGTTGCGTTGGTGGCTAGAGAGGCCATGGCCTTCTCTGATCCGGCTGATAGCGGGGCATTCCCGTTGCGGGCTCGTCACGGCTCACTCACCGCTGACGAGATGTTTGTGCCGCTTCTGGTTGGATCGCGCTGAGCCGTCAGCGAGACTGTCGAGATGACTGATTCAATGACCGGCGGCGCAGAACGAGGCGAACTCATCCTTCCGATTGACGAGAGCGCAATCGAGGAAGAGCAGCGCGAGATGGTGTCAGAACCAGCGAAGGTGATGCGCGTTGGCTCAATGATCAAGCAGTTGCTTGATGAAGTGCGACAGACCGAACTCGATGAACCATCGCGAGTTCGCCTGCGCGCGATTTATGACACGTCAATCGACGAACTTGGTTCGGCACTCTCGCCCGACCTTCGCGACGAGTTGAAACGTCTTGCGTTTCCATTCGCTGAAGACGGGACTCCGACAGATATCGAATTGCGTGTTGCCCAAGCGCAGCTCGTTGGCTGGCTCGAAGGCCTCTTCCATGGCATCCAGGCCACGTTGTTTGCCCAGCAGATGGCTGCTCGTCAGCAGCTCGAGAACATGCGGGGAGAACTTCCGCCCGGGGCCGGTCGCCCAGGTCCAGGAATACCTGAACCCGAGGACCGCCCCGGTACGTACCTCTAACGAATCAGCGCCTGTTCAGCGGCCAGAAGTGAGCGTGGCCTTGACCTTGCTCAGCTGGTAGCCGGAGAAGAGGAACAACAGGCCAAGAAGTGTGAGGCCGATGCCGATCACGATGCCGAGCACGTTCTTGGTGGCTTCGGGCCACGCCATGATGATGACGCCGATGGCGATGGTGATGAGACCCTCGATGAGGAGTGCGCCTCGACCGCCGTCCTTGCCGATCATGAACGACACAACGATTGCGATAAGACCGGTAATCACGAAATCAAGGCCAACCAGCCAAATGATTGCGGTGAGGGTTGCGCCGGTCCAGAAGATGAGGGCGAGACCGATTCCGAAGTTAATGAGTCCCCGAATGACCAGCAGACCCCAGTAGGAGCCCTTGCGGTGTGTGGTGACTGCTTCGGCGACCTGGCTGAATCCGGAAACTACGAAGAGGAATCCGAGGATGATCGCAATGATCTGGAGTTCGCGATCGGGACGGAACAGCAGGACGAGGCCTGCGACGAGGCTGATGAAGCCAATCGAGTAGGCGGTGATTCTGGAGCCTCGTAGGAGGTCCATGGTGGAACGGTCTTCGGATGCAGCAGTCATAGTGACCTCCGGGTTGTAAGGGTGTTGAAAGGTTCACGAAAGGCTAGGACCGGCCCCAGGCGGGCTCAGGGATCCCCGGAGCAGGATCGGGGGAGTGACGCTACGATCGCCGGGCATCACATCGGTGTAATTCGCCGAGTTGCGGACCCATTCGAACACCAGCGCTACGGAGCCCCCAGCGGTGCCCGATTCCTTTACCCACCTGCATTTGCACACCGAGTTCTCGATGCTCGACGGAGCCGCGCGTGTGGGCGAAGTGGTGGCTGCGGCAGCGGCCGATGGTCAGCCGGCGGTCGGCATTACCGATCACGGCAACATGTACGGCGTCCTCGACTTCTACAAGGCGGCCAAAGACGTTGGCGTGAAGCCGATCATTGGTTCCGAGCTCTATCAGGCCTACGACAGTCGCACCGAGCGCCCCACCCGCAGGGGTCGTATGGACGATTCGGGTGGCGAGGCGGAAGGCGGCCGAAAGGCGTACTACCACCTCACTGCGTTGGCCGAGAATGCCACGGGCTACAAGAACCTCATCCAACTTTCGAGCCGGGCGTTTCTCGAGGGTTATTACATGAAGCCCAAGGTCGACTGGGAGCTTCTTGAAGAACATCACGACGGACTGATCGTTACCAGCGGTTGTCTCGGTGGGCAGGTGCTGCAGGCGCTCATGAATGGCGACGAGCGCGGCGCGCTCGAAAAGGCTGCACGACTTCAAGATATTTTCGGTCGAGACAACTTCTTTGTTGAAATTCAAGATCACGGAATTCCCGAGCAGAAGACCACCAACCCACAGTTGCTCGAAATCGCGCGCGCAATTAAGGCACCGTTGGTTGCGACCAACGACAGCCACTATGTCCACCAGCACGATGCTGTCTCACACGACGCTTTGCTGTGTGTGCAAACAGGTTCACTCATGAGCGATCCCGATCGCTTCAAGTTTCATGGCGATCAGCACTATCTGAAGACCGCTGCGGAAATGCGCTGGCTCTTCGACGAGGTCCCCGAAGCCTGCGACAACACACTCTGGATTGCCGAACGGTGCAACGTCGAAATCGAGTTTGGTAACCCGCAGCTTCCGAATTTCCCGCTCCCTGAAGGTTTCGAAAACGATGCCGAGTACCTGCGTCATCTGACCTTCGAAGGTGCGAAAGAACGTTGGGGTCAGCAACTTCCCGATCACATCGTTGAGCGTTTGGTCTACGAACTTCAGGTCATCGCCGATATGGGGTTCTCTTCGTACTTCTTGATCGTCTGGGATCTCATCAAGCACGCACGTGACAACAACATTCGTGTTGGTCCAGGCCGAGGTTCCGCCGCAGGTTGTGCAGTGGCCTACACGTTGCGCATCACCGATCTCGATCCCATCGAATACGACTTGCTCTTTGAGCGGTTCCTTAACCCGAGCCGTGTCTCGATGCCCGATATCGACATGGACTTCGACTCTCGGTACCGAGACGAAATGATTCGCTACGCGGCCGAGAAGTACGGCCGTGACCACGTTGCTCAGATCGTGACGTTCTCCACGATCAAGGCCCGCGCTGCGGTGCGCGATGCGGCGCGTGTACTTGGTTACCCCTACGCCGTTGGTGACAAGGTCGCCAAGCTGATGCCGCCGTTGGTGATGGGTCGCGATACGCCGTTGCACGCATGCTTCGAAGAAACTCCAAAGTTCGCCGACGGCTTCAAGATGGCGGCCGACCTCCGCGAGGTCTACGCCAACGACAACGACGCGCGTCAGGTCATCGATGTTGCTCGTGGCCTCGAAGGGCTGCGTCGCCAGGACGGCATCCATGCCGCGGCTGTGGTGATTACCAAAGAGCCGCTCACCGAATACTTGCCCATCCAGCGAAAGCCGGAAGCAGGGTCCGATCCCGAACTCGCGCCGGTCGTAACGCAGTACGAAATGCATGGCGTCGAGGAACTTGGCCTCCTCAAGATGGACTTTCTCGGTCTGCGCAACCTCGATGTCATTACCGACACTCTTGCGATGCTCAAGATCACCCAGGGCATCGATGTTGATATCGATACCGTTCCGCTCGACGACGACCTCACGTTGCAGTTGTTGCGCAACGGCGACTCCATCGGCGTGTTCCAGTTGGAAGGCGGACCAATGCGCGCGCTGATGCGCTCGCTGGCGCCGACCTCGTTCGAAGACGTCGCTGCTCTTGTGGCGCTTTATCGACCGGGTCCGATGGCCGCCAACATGCACAACGATTACGCCGATCGCAAGAACGGTCGTAAGCCCATCGATTACCTGCACGACGATCTCGCCGACCTTCTCGGCGATACCTACGGACTCATGATTTACCAAGAGTCCGTGATGCGAGTCGCACAGAAGTTTGCTGGCTATTCGTTGGCCGATGCGGACAACCTTCGAAAAGCCTGCGGTAAGAAAGTTCGCGAACTCATTCAGAAAGAACGCGAGAAGTTCGTCGAAGGTTGCGACACCGCTGGTTACGGGCGCGAAATTGGTTCGGCCTTGTTCGATGTCATCGAACCGTTCGCCGATTACGCGTTCAACAAGAGCCACAGTTACGGCTACGGACTCATCGCGTATCAAACCGCGTACCTCAAGGCGCACTATCCGGTTGAATACCTCGCTGCACTTCTCACGAGCGTAAAAACCAATCTCGATAAAGCCGCTGTGTACCTCAACGAATGTCGACAGATGGGCATCGAAGTACTTGTGCCCGATGTCAACATTTCTGTGAGCGACTTCATCGCCTTCGACAAACCCGATGGCACTCGCGCAATTGCATTCGGCATGTCGGCAGTCCGAAACGTTGGCGAAGGTCTCGTCGGCCTCATGCTGGCTGAGCGCGACGAGAACGGCCCCTTCGAAGACTTCTTCGATTTCTGCGATCGCGTCGATGTCAGCGTTCTCAACAAACGAACACTTGAGTCGCTCATCAAGGCTGGCGGTTTCGATTCCATGGGCTATTCCCGAAAGGGTTTGCTCGGATACTTCGATCGCATCATCGACGACACCGTTGCGCGCCGACGCAAAGAGGCCGAAGGTCAGTTCGATCTTTTCTCGATGGCCGATGACGATGACGATGGCGCGCTGGTTGCCGGAACCCGAATCGTCATCCCGGAAGAGGATTTCGATAAGCGCCAACGGCTGGCCTTCGAAAAAGAGATGCTCGGGCTCTATGTGTCTGATCATCCGCTCATGGGTGCCGAAGCATCCCTTCGTCGTCGTACCGAGTCGACCATCGCCGAACTCGAAGGCGTTGAGGACGGCACCATGCGCACGACCGGCGGCCTGGTGACGTCGCTGCAGAAGAAGTGGACTCGCAAAGGCGACCTCATGGCGGTCTTCACCCTCGAAGATCTTCAGTCCACCGTCGAGGTCATGGTGTTCCCGAAGACGATGCAGAACTACGGCCATCTTCTCGATGACGACGCCGTGGTCATTGTCCGAGGCCGAGTCGACACCCGTGACGACCAACCCAAGCTCATGGCGATGGAACTTGAACGCTTCGAGCCTGTCGTCGACGGAAATCCACCGGTCCATATCAATCTGCGTCCAGCGGCCCTTTCCGATGAGCTCTTAAGTGCCCTGAAGGCCTTGCTGTCGGAACATCCCGGCGAATCTCAGGTCTTCCTCCATATCGGAGAGCGCCAGGTCTTGCTTCTTCCTGACAATTTCGCGGTCTCTGCCACCGCCGGGCTTCTTGCCGAACTCAGGGAATTGCTTGGCCCAGAGGCAGTAACGGCCTGACATCGGGGGCCGAATTGCGTTAGCGGGCGAGTCGGGGTGAACTAGTACTCCGGTTTTGTCTGTTTCAGGGGCTGTTGAACCATGGCTATCAAGGTCGTTACCAAGGACTGCACCCAACTCAGTGATGCTGAGTTGGCCGAGATGGCAGATATCTGCGCGGATGGGCCGAGCCTCTACGAGGTCGGACAACTCTCCAAGCAGGTCGAGGCATGGGTCCTCGTGTCACTCGCCCGAGAAGGCAATGGCCTCAAGGGCTTCTCGTTCTGCACACTCGAGCGCATCGGTGGCACCCCCAGCGTGCTCATCGGTCTTGCATCGATCAAGCGGACCTCGAAGCGTTCATCGGTCCTGCGTGCGATCCTCGCTGATCAGTTCAAGCGTGCCGTCATGGCGTTCCCCGACGAAGACGTGCTCATGGGCACTCGATTCGCCACGGCGAGCGGCTTTGAAGCATTCCGCACACTCGACGACATCATTCCTCGTCCCGACCACAAGGCGACAGGCGAAGAGCGTGCTTGGGGTCGTCGTCTTGCCAAGCGTTTCGGTATCGACACAAGTTCGTATGACGACAAGACCTTCATCGCTACTGGCGATGGCTCATTCCCGTTGGCGCTTGATTACGAATCACTCGAAGCCGACAAGATTGATCCGCAGATTGTCGCGTTGTTCAAGAGCGTCGGCGCCAAGCGAGGCGACTCTCTCGTTGCCTTCGGTTGGGCAATGGCCGAGGATCTCGCCAAGATCAAGTGATCTTTAGGTCGGCGTAGTGCAATTCGCCGACGTTGTCGTAAACAGGCGCATGGTTCGTGCGTTCGAAACGCGTCCGGTCCCCTCGGATGTTCTTGATCGCGTTCTCGATCTTGCGCGTCGAGTGCCAGCGGCAGGAAATACGCAAGGTCTTGACCTCGTCGTGCTCGAAGGCGAGCAAACCCAGCGTTACTGGGATGCCACATTGCCGATGGAACGTCGGGCTGCTTTTCCTTGGCCTCGGCTGCTTGATGCTCCGGTGTTGATCATTCCCGTGTCGTGGCCTGCTGCCTATGTTGAGCGCTACGGCGAGCAGGACAAAGTGCGAACAGGACTTGGTGAACGTGAAGAGTCCTGGTCCGTGCCGTATTGGTATGTCGACACCGCGTTCTCTGCAATGGTCGCGATGCTGGCGGCCGTCGATGAAGGACTCGGCGCGTTGTTTTTTGGTCAGTTCGAACACGAAGGTGCAGTGAAGAACGCGTTCGGCATTCCCGATGATCGTCGGCCGATCGGAACGATCGCGATTGGCTACGCCGCCGATGAGCAGCGACCAAGCGCGTCATCGAAACGACCGCGTCGGCCGTTTGATGAGGTTGTGCACCGCGGCGGCTGGTAGTCAGCCGAGTGCGTTGAGTCGTTCGTCGAGTTCTTCGACGGTGGATGCTGGTGCAGCACACACCATCTGGCGACACACGTAGGCCCGTCCCTCCGAGCCTTGTTCATCTCGGCCCTCCCAAAGTGGAGAGGAGCCGGGGTTTCCCCAAGTGAGAACGCTGCGAGGCAGCCAGCGGCGTTGGGTCTCGGCAACCAGGTCTGGGCGATCTCCCGAAATGACGATTTCCTCAATGCCAAGAACGCGCAGTTCGGCAGCGAGAAGGAGATGGCCGAAGCCGAGCGGTAAACGTGCAGCTGATTCGGCGAGTCGATCGACGATGGCGGTTGCGAACTCGCGGTGTCGCTCATTGCCAGTGAGAGCAGCGAGTCGGAGAAGCCCGACAGCAGCGAGGCTGTTTGAGCACGCAGTGGCGTTGTCCATGAGTTCTTTGGGGCGGGCAACGAGTTGATCGCCATCGGTGCCGTTTGTGTAGACACCGATGTCATCGGGGTCGGAGAACAATTCGATGAGCGCGTCGGCGGTTGCGGCGGCTTCATTGAGCCAGCGGGGATCACCGGTGGCTTCGTGGACGCGAACGAATGCATCGACGAGGGCCCCGTAGTCGGCGCTGAAGGCCAAGACGCGGGCTTCGCCTTGCCACGAACGCATCCAGCGACCATTCACCCGCAGGTTGTCGCAAAGAAAGTTCGCGTTTGTAACCGCAGCATCAAGCCATTTGGAGGAACCCGTTGCCGCTGCCGCTTCGGCAATCGTGGAAAGCATGAGTGCGTTCCATTCGGCGAGCACCTTGTCGTCGAGGCCTGGGCGAATTCGTTTGTCGCGAACTGCAAGAAGTGCGACTCGGCCTCGTTCAACAGCATCGGGTCGAGCGAGATCGCCGCGAACGACGCGTTCGAGAATGTTGGTGTGTTCCCAGTTGCCGTGCTCGGTGACTCCAAACCATTCGATGACAGCATCGGCATCGTCACCGCAAATCTCACGGATTTCACTGATTGACCAGACGTAGAACTTTCCTTCGACGCCTTCGGAGTCGGCGTCTTCGGCGGAATAGAAACCGCCAAGCGGGTGTCGGAGGTCGCGCAACACGTACTCGATTGTTTCTTCAAGTGTTTGGAGAAAGCGCGGTTCGCCGGTGAGTTGCCAGGCGTGGAGGTAAACGCGTGCAAGGAGTGCTTCGTCGTAGAGCATCTTTTCGAAATGCGGAATGAGCCATCGTTTGTCGGTGGCATATCGGGCGAAGCCGCCGCCGAGGTGGTCGTAAATGCCACCGGCTGCCATCGCGTCGAGCGAAAGGAGTGCGGCTTTGAGTGCCTCGGGGTCACCTGTTCGCGCGTGCTGGCGAAGCAAAGCGTCAATGGCAAACGTTTGGGGAAACTTTGGTGCCGATCCGAATCCACCATCGATCTTGTCGATTTGGCCGACTAACGCAGCAGTGGCTGCTGCAAAGAGCGAACCGTCTGGTTCTTGTGTTGGGTGCGGGAGCTGCACGCCCTCATCGATTGCCTCAGTGACGGTGGCGGCTTGTTCAACGAGTTCGTTCCGCCGGGTGTTCCACAACTCATTGATGCGTTCGCAGAGCTCGGCGAAACCAAGATGCCCGCCACGTGAGGTCTTCGGAAAATAGGTTCCGGCAAAGAATGGGCGACCATCGGGTAGGCAGAACACCGTCATAGGCCAACCGCCATGGCCATTCATCGCCTGAACAGCGTCCATGTAGACCGCATCAACATCGGGTCGTTCCTCACGGTCGACCTTGACGTTCACGAACAATCGATTCATGAGTTCGCCAGTTGCTTCGTCCTCGAATGACTCATGAGCCATGACATGGCACCAATGGCAGGCCGAGTAGCCGACGGAAATAAGCACGGGAACATCTCGGCGTTCCGCTTCAGCGAGGGCCTCAGGCCCCCATGGCCACCAATCAACGGGGTTGTCAGCGTGCTGGCGGAGGTACGGGCTGGTTTCGTTCGCGAGGCGATTTGTCACGGCCGGGAGGGTATCGGCGATGAGGTCCTACGATGCGGTCATGTCGCAGATCCCTCATATCGAATTCAATGACGGCCATTCCATCCCGCAAATCGGTTTTGGCGTCTTTCAGATTCCGGCAGATGATGCCGAGCAACTCGTGGGTCAGGCGATCGACATCGGCTATCGCCATATCGATACGGCATGGGGCTATTTCAACGAGGAAGGCGTCGGCGCTGCGGTGAACAACTGCGGTCTGCCCCGTGAGGACATCTTCGTCACCACAAAGGTCTGGAACAGTTCGCAGGGTCGATCCCTGTCGACGGAATCGCTCGAACGCTCACTCGAAACCCTCGGATTCGATTACCTCGATCTTCTGCTGATCCACTGGCCAGCGCCAGGAAACGATCTCTACGTCGAAACTTGGGAAACTTTCATCGAACTTCGTGAATCTGGTCGAGTTCGCTCAATCGGTGTTTCGAACTTCGAGCCGGAACACCTGCATCGGATCATCGAAGCAACCGGAGTCGTTCCGGCGCTGAATCAGGTCGAACTGCACCCGTTCTTCCAACAGAAACTTCTGCGCGACTTCCATGACCTTCATGGAATCGTGACCGAAGCTTGGGGCCCCATCGCTCGTGGAGCGGTTGACGATGATCCGCTTCTCGTGATGTTGGCCAACAATTACGGTCGAACTCCTGCGCAGATCGCCCTTCGCTGGGAGATCCAACACGGGATCGTCACTATTCCGAAATCGGCAACGCTGTCGCGAATTCAGTCGAACTTCGATGTGTTCGACTTCACGATCAGCGAAGATGACATGGCCATGATCGATGCAATCGATCGGGAAGACGGCCGCTTCGGTCCGCTTCCGTCAGACATGAACTGAGTTACGCCTTCGCTATTTGCCCTGAAAGTTGGGTGTGCGCTTTTCGGAGAATGCCTTCATGCCTTCTTTGGCGTCTTCTGAGCGCATGACAGGCGAAACGAATCCGATCTCGATCGGCTGTGCTTCAGATTCGGGAAGCCAGCCTGTCGCAATAACTGAAGCCTTTGCAGCCTTGACCGCGAGCGGACCATTGGCGCAGATGACGTCAGCAATTTCTCGGGCCTTTGCCATTCCGGTGCCACTCGGTGCGATGTGGCTGACGAGTCCCCAGCGAAGTGCTTCTTCGGCATCGAGTACGCGACCGGTGATGAGCATGTCCATCGCGACGGCGTAGGGAATCTGTCGCTTTAAGCGCATGGTTGATCCGGCGCCGGCAATGAGGCCCCGCTTCACTTCGGGAACGCCGAACGTTGCATGTTCCTCGGCAATTCGGATGTCAGTGGCCTGCAGCATTTCGCAACCACCGCCCATGCACTGGCCATTTACGACAGCAATGATCGGTTTCGTGCACCAATGGGTGAGGAGCAAACCCTTGCCGACGACACCTGGATCTTCTTTGAGGCGCTCTTGAATTCGCTTTGCTTCTTCGGTGACTTCGCCGGACATCCAGCCATCGTTCAAGTCGCCACCGGCGCAATAGGCGACATCGCCTGCACCGGTGAGGATGACGCAGCGAATGGAATCGTCAGAGTCAGCGAGGTCCCACGCATCGGCGAAGCGCACGAGCATGTCGGGTACCAACGCGTTTCGACGATGTGGTCGATTCATCGTGAGGATGAGTACTGGTCCTTCGCGTTCGACAAGAAGGCTCGGTGCATCATTTTCAGTCATGGGTTCCCCTTTGGTGCAAGTGTCGCTAGAGCGATTTGCGTTCGACTTTTCCAAGTGAAGTGCGTGGAAGCGCATCGAGAAGCTCAATGCGTCGTGGCGCACAGTATGCAGGAAGCGTCTGTTTCACGTGGTCTCTGAGTTCATCGAGCGTGGGCGGTGCTGATGGGTCGGCTGCCACCACGACGGC
>WLGJ01000039.1 GCA_009703275.1 Actinomycetota bacterium | reverse complement strand
TCGAGGGCGGGTTCGCGTTCAGACCACACCCGATCGAGAACCTGAAGCAGCACTTCAGGAGGCTGCGCACCAGCGACGGCCAGGCGGCGGTCGAAAACAAAGAATGGAACGCCAGTGACCTGCATCGATGCAGCCGTCGCTTCGTCTATGCGAACCTCATCAGCGAACGCGTCAGTCGTGAGAACGGCAGCAACTTCGTCGGCATCAAGACCCGCTTCAACTGCGAGACGTTCGACAACCTCGGGAAGTCCAATCGCTTCGCCCTCCGACAGATAGCCGCGAAGGAAACGTTCCTTGACCTGTGTTTGGATGCCTCGAGCGGCACCGAGGTGAATCATTCGGTGCGCATCGAACGTATTGCCAGGCTGCACCCGATCGAATTGAAACTCGACGCCGCATTCGACTCCAGTTGCGGTCATCCGATCGATCATCCCCTGCGCCTCTTCCGGCGAGGTTCCGTATTTCTTCGCCAGCATGCCGACGTAGTTTCCTTGGCGCGCTGCAGGCGCGGTTGGATCAAGCTCATAGCTATGCCAGATGATCTCGACCTTGTCCGAGTGAGCGAACTCACCGAGCGCAGCATCGAGATTGGCTTTGCCTATGGCACACCACGGACAAACGACGTCTGACCAAATATCGACTCGAATGGATTCGGTCGCTGCGCTCATGATTTCTCCAATGATTTGACCAAAGAAGCGTATCGGTGATCCCGGCGGCGTCAGTGGGGCCGCCCGAGCAATCCCTCCACGACTAGGTTGAGACGACTCTTAGGGGGAAGCCACATGGAAGACGGCACAAAGCCGCAGGCGACAACCGAGCCTGAACACCCCCTCACGCGAGCGATGGTGCTGCTATTTCTCCTCACCGCTCTCATGTCCCTTGGCTACGGGAGCGTCTTCACCCTCTTGGCCGATATCCGCGACAAGTACGGATTCACCGACGGCCAGGTCGGACTCATTGCATTCGCTGGCCTGTTCACGGGCGTCCTTAGTCAGCTCTTTCTCGCTCGCTTTTCTGATCGCGGTTACGCGGTCGTCATGATGCGCATTGGTATCGCAACCGCAGCATTCGGAATGCTTTGGATGACATTCGCTACACCGCTTTGGCAGTGGATCGCCGCTCGACTTCTCCTCGGACTCGGTTCGGGAATGGTTGGCCCAGCAATTCGACGAGTCATCATCGCCCGAGACCCTCAACGGGTTGGAGCAAACCTCGGTCGTCAAACCGCGTTCGATGTGGCTGGTTTTGTTCTCGGTCCAGCACTTGCAGCAGGTCTCGCTCAAGTTTTCGGACTACGCGCTCCGTTCATTTTTCTCACGGTTGCCTACGTCGTCGCGATCTTCTTTGTTGGGCGGGTTACGACTGCAGCCGATGCTGCTGCCTCCGAAACCACCGAAACCAAGCATCCATCTTTGCTGCGACTGCCCGCAATGCAGTCAGCGCTTTTTGCCGCCATCGCGTTCTATCTCACCATCGGAATGTTTGAAGCCCTTTGGTCGATCCTTCTCCGCGATCAGGGCGCAGCAACCTGGCTTATCGGTGTCACGTTGAGCTTGTTCACGATCCCGATGATTGTGTTTGCACCCAAGGGCGGCACGCTCGCTCAGAGGATCGGACCAATCCGGGTCGTGACCATCAGCATCACCATCGCAGCGATCGCAACTTGTCTCTATGGATTCCTACCCCTGTGGTTCCTGATTGTGATTTCAGGCGTGCACGCAATTGCCGATGCCTACACGATGCCTGCCAATCAGGTTGCTGTCGCTATATCAACTCCGCCCGATCAACTCGCTGCCGGACAAGGCTTGCTCGGTGCAACAGGGCTCGCAGTCGCCGCAGCTTCAGCGCTCATCGGCTCTGTCATTTACGACGCGTTTGGGCGCGGAACAATTTTCGCTGGCACCGCAGTCCTCATGATGCTCTGCCTCGGAATTGCGCGCTGGCGCTGGTCGGCGCAACCCGCTCTTCGCGACATCACCGGTTAGCGTCAAACGTTGGGTTCGAGCACATAAGACTTGTTGCCAGCCACATCAACAGGAATGTCGCCGGCCAAAGTGATTCGTTCGTGGCATCGATGCATTCCTGCTGGGATATCGGTCGGAACGATGTGCGCCGTTGCCCTGTTATCCCAAAATGCAATGCTTCCCGGCTCCCAACGGAACCGAACTGTGAATTCTTGGCGCTGAAGATGCTCGTAGAGCATGGCAAGAATGTGATTGCTCTCTCGACGCGACAACTCAACGACGTAGTCCGTGAAGTTGGGCTCGACAAAAAGAACCTTCTCTCCAGTTTCGGGATGCACGCGCACTACAGGGTGCACGGCACGAAGAGGCTTTGACATAAACGCCTTGGCCACTTCACCGGGAAGTTCGCCGCGATCGATCGGCAGCGCGTTGTGGTTCACCGCATGTAATCCGTCGATGAATGACTGAATTTCTGGCGATAGGAACTTGTACGCCATCGCAAGATTCGACCACTGCGTGTCTCCGCCGTACGGAGGTACAACAACAGCACGAAGAATCGAAGCCATCGGGGGCGCCTCAATGAACTTCACATCGGTATGCCAACGGCTCTCAATGCGCGTACCTCCTGTTCCCTTCTTCTCCTTCACCTTGGCTGTTCCCTGCTGATTATCGAGCAGCAAGATTTCCGGGTAATCAGGAAACGACGGCGGGAACGTGGGGTGACCAGGAAGCGGCTCACCAAACGCGCGAGCAAGCGCGAGATGCTGCTCACGGTCGATGAACTGATCGCGGAAGAAAACCACTTTCCACTGCAGGAGGGCCGCCCGGATCTCTGCGGTAACCGCAGGATCAAGCGGCTTTGTGAGATCCACACCGAAGATTTCAGCTCCGGTGTAGCCAGTCATCGGACGTATATCGAGACCGAGTTCTGTTGCGTGCGAAATCTGCTGATCCATGTTTCCCCCTTGGACGTTGCTGGCGACACGTTACGACAGTTCACCCGAACTGGCAGCGAGACCGACATGCCACCGCAGAGCCTCCGACCAGTGCTCTACTTTGCGAGTCCATCGCCACCGCTTCTGGAGATCCAATGACCCCCCGGTCGAGTAGCAAACGCCCCATCGCAACGATGCTCTTGGTAGCGATCGCAACAATGTCTCTCGCTGCATGTGGCGGATCTTCATCGAAGGCCGCCGAAACCCCGACGACCCAAGAGCAAACCACCACAACAACTGCTCCGCCCACGACAACCACCACCGTCGACCCTGGGACTCTTCCTCAGACCGATGAAAAGCCAACGGGAACCGGGACAGAATTCGACGCCCGTATGAAGGTGTTGGCCGATGCGATCATCAACAACTCTCCAGATTCAGCGCTCTCCACGTTCTTCCCTGTCGCTGCTTACAAACAGACGAAAAAGAACACCGACCCTGCCGCCGATTGGAACAATCGTCTGATCAAAGCATTCAGGGAGGATGTCGCAACCGCCAATAAGAAGCTCGGACCGAATGCGAAATCCGCCGTCTTCACGGGCGTCAAGGTCCCCGACACTGCCGTCTGGATCAAGCCCGGCGTGGAGTACAACGTCGGCCCCTACTGGCGAGTCTTCAAGACCCAGATGAATTTCACTGTCGACGGGAAGAACGTTCAGATACCGATCGAATCGATGATCTCGTGGCGGGGCCAGTGGTACGTCGTCCACTTGGGCACAATCCGCTAACTACATCGAAATCAACCGGTGGTTTTCTTGCGGTAGTTCTTCATGTACTCACGCACATCTGGCGCATAGTTAAGAAGATTCTGATTACGGGCCTCGAGTGCGATAGCGCTCGTAAGACTTGATGCTTCAGAGTTATGCCACAACACCTCTTTCGTGGTTCGCAGTCCACTGGCGGTGTACGAGGACATGTCGCGCGCGTAGCTCAGCGCGAGTTCTTGAAGTTCCTCGTCCGCTACAACTCGCGAAACCAAACCCATACGCAACGCTTCCGCCGCGTCGATGTCGCGACCGGTGAGAATGAGGTCGAACGCGTTTGCGTTGCCAATCAATCGGGGAAGCAAGTAGGTGATGCCGATATCGGTTCCCGAGAGGCCCGTACGAATAAACGCTGAGCAGAACTTTGCAGACGCAGACGCCACACGAATATCGGCAGCACACGCCAAGGCCAGTCCGCCGCCAAATGCTGGTCCGTTTACCGCAGCGATGATGACCTGTGGGAGGTCGCGCATTCGCACCGTGAGGTTTGACATGAACGTTTGCGCATCGACACCCGCCGGCATATGGGGGTGCTCGCCTGGACTCGGTGGCGTACCGAAGTCCTTGAGGTCGAGCCCGGCACAAAACGCTCGGCCCGCTCCGGTGAAAATCACGACTTTGCAGTCGACATCCGCTGCAATTGCATCAAACGTGTCGTGAAGTTCAGTGACGAGCTCGAACGAAATCGCATTCAGCCGATCGGGACGGTTGATGCGAACCACTGTGATGTGCGGTTCGGGTGTTGTCACTTCGACAAGAGCACTCACTTCGGGATCTCGCTCCACGCAACATCGGTATCAACACGGACATCGCCCGGCAGACCGAGAACGCGTTCGCCAAGGATGTTGCGCATGATTTCCGAGGTTCCACCTTCAATGGTGTTGGCACGGGCTCGCAGGAACCGGCCGGTTCGTGTGGACATGCCTTCCGACGAACGAGTCATCGGATAACCGGGTTCGTGCAGCATGCCGGCGGCGCCTTCAAGGTCGACGACTGCGGCCGTGACCCGCTTCGAAAGCTCGGCAGAGGCCAGCTTGCTGACTGAACCTTCAGGGCCTGGATTCCCGCCGACAGCAGACTGCTTGGCACGCGCATTCGTAAGGCGAACGATTTCAGCCTCAATCCAAAGTGCCATGACTCGATCGCGCCAGATCTCGCGCTCCACCGACGAGAGTTGCGACTTTCGCGCTTCCCACAACTTCATGAGTTCCTTGATCGGGCCAGAACCCCGGGGTGCCGGGCCACCGGCAAGCGCAACGCGCTCGTTCATCAGCGTTGTAATCGCCACACGCCAACCATCGCCCTCGTCGCCGAGACGCAGCGAGTCGTCGATGCGCACATCAGTAAGGAAGACCTCGTTGAATTCCGCTTCGCCTGTCATTTGATAAAGCGGACGTACTTCGACTCCGGGCGCGTGCATGTCGAGTACGAAATAGCTGAGTCCCTTGTGCTTCGGAACATCAGGATTCGTGCGGGTGAGAAGCATCCCGTAATTCGAAGTGTGCGCGAGCGTTGTCCACACCTTCTGACCGTTGACAATCCATTCATCGCCGTCACGAATAGCTCGGCTCGGGATACCCGCCACATCAGATCCGTGTGTCGGTTCCGAGAACAGCTGACACCACACGTCTTCACCAGTGAAGATCTTGCGAAGGTGCTTCTGCTTCAGTTCCTCGCTGCCATAGGCAAGAACGGTGGGTGCGCCCATACCGATGCCGATCGGGTTGATGCGCAGATCTTCGTATGTCACCCCATATGAGCGGAGCACACCATCGATGACGGCCTGCTGACCACGGTTGCCACCCAAGCCGCCGTATTCCTCGGGGAAGTGCACCATCGCCAAACCAGCGTCGTACTGCTTGCCCCGAAACGCGAATTGATCGTCGAGGATGTCGCGATTTTCCTCAACCAATTCTTCAGTTCGCTTCGCCAGATCCTGATCTTCGTACATGCGTCCTCGCTGCCATAAGGGAAACATCGTTTGGCAAGAACTGGCTCTCGTTTCCACCAGACCGCCGCAGGACTGAATGGTGTCACCGAAATGTCCGCTTGACCAACCATTGAAGCCAGAGATGGGGTTATCCAGATCGGATCGGAAACCGCCGGAATGGAGCAGTCGGGTGCAGGGGCTTCGGGCTCACTACCATCAGGTCGGCCTGGACGTCCCGGGCAGAGCGCAATGAGAGCAGTCCGCCATGAGCGTTGAAGTCCTGCACCGAATCCAATTCGCGCTGACGGTGTCCTTTCATTTCATCTTTCCGCCGCTCTCGCTGGGCCTGGGTTTGATTCTCATCATCTTCGGGGTCAAGTCGGTTCGCACAAATGACCCGAAGTGGCGCCAGCTCTCGACCTTTTGGGTGAAGATCTACGGGCTGATCTTCTCGCTAGGCATCGCCACCGGCATCGTCCAAGAATTCGAATTCGGCACGAACTGGTCGCGATATTCACGATTCGTCGGAAACATCTTCGGCAGCCTTCTCGCCGCCGAAGGAATTTTTGCCTTCATGCTTGAAGGAGGCTTCTTGGGCCTCATGCTCTTTGGCGGCACCCGTCTTGGCAACCGCATGTGGCTCTTCGCCACCACCATGGTTGTCACGGGAGCCACATTCAGCGCGTTTTGGATCGTGATGGCCAACTCTTGGATGCAGACGCCACAGGGGTTCGAAATCAGGGACGTCGGCCGAGGCCCCCAAGCGTTCATGACGAGCTTCTCCGATGTCGTCTTTACCCCTTCATTCTCCGCGCGAATTCTCCACGTCATCGCAGCGAGTTGGATGGTGGGTTCCTCGCTCGTCCTGAGCGTCGGCGCCTACTACCTGCTGAAGAAACGGCACGTTGAACTTGCGAAGACGATGATTCGAGTTGCATTGCCGGTCTTCGCAGTGGTCGCACTGCTGCAGGTCGCTGTATTCGGCGCGAACCAGGCCACACAAGTTGCGAGAGACCAGCCCGCGAAATTGGCGGCCATGGAAGGTCTCTACCAAACCGAATCCTGCGCTCCAATGTTTTTACTTGGCTGGACAAATCCGGATGAGGAAAAGACGACAGGTCTCCACATTCCGTGTCTGCTCAGTTTGCTCACCACGAAGAACTTCGACGCCCCCGTTACCGGTCTTGAGGCCACCCCACGCGACGATTGGCCCAATGTCAGCCTGGTTTTTCAGGTGTACCACGTCATGATCAACCTCGGAATGCTGTTTGTCGCTATCGGCCTGATCGCATGCGGGTTCTGGATCTGGAAACGAAAAATCTGGGATCAGCGCTGGTTGCTCTGGGTATTGGTTTCCACGGTCGTCCTCACCGAGATCGCAACGATTGCAGGCTGGTGGACTGCAGAGTTCAGTCGACAACCATGGATCGTTTGGCAGGTTCTACGAACCGAAGACGCGTATTCACCAAACGTCACGTTCGCACAGGTCGTTTTCTCAATCGCGATGTTTGTCGTTCTTTACATAGTGGTATTTGTCGTCTTCCTTCGTCTCCTTGATCGACGCATCAAAGAAGGGCCTCCCCCACCACAGGATTCGGAAGAAACCGAATCGCTCCCCGACTCATTCGGTGAGATCTTTCGGCGACGTTCACGCGTTTCGAGCGGAGGTAAGTGACCATGTGGCTTCAAACGACATGGTTCGTGCTCTACATCTTCATCATCAGCGGCTACGCCATCCTCGACGGCTTCGACCTTGGCGTCGGCATGCTCTCCCCAATCGTTGCTCGCACTGATCACGATCGTCGCATCCTCCTGAATGCAATCGGCCCCGTCTGGGATGGCAATGAGGTCTGGCTCGTCCTCGGCGGCGGCGCCTTGTTTGCTGCATTCCCTGTCGTCTACGCCTCACTTTTCAGCGGTTTCTATCTGGCGATGATGCTTGTCCTCATGGTTCTCATCTTGCGAACCGTCGCCATTGAATTCCGGTCAAAGCGGCCCGAAGCGTGGTGGCGTTCGCTCTGGGACTGGACCTTCACAATTTCTTCCTACGGAATCACGATCCTTCTGGGCGTCGCCCTCGGCAACGTCATTCTTGGAGTGGCGCTCGACCAACAGGGGAACATGAGCGTCAATCTCCTCGATCTATTGAACCCCTACTCGCTCGCGCTCGCGCTTGTTTCCGTGTCGATGTTCTCGCTTCATGGCGCAATCTTCCTCACACAGAAAACCGATGGCGAGCTACTCGAGAAGATCAAGTCACTCATTCCCAAGTTGCTCATAACGTTCTTTGTCCTAATGACTGCACTCATCGTGTGGACACTTTTGCGAGACGAACAGTTCACTCAGAACTTCAAAGATCGACCGTGGACTGCGGTATTCCCCGTTTTGGCTTTCGCTTCAATTGCTGCTTCATGGCTCTTCCTCCGACGCGGTGCCTACCTCAGCGCCTTCCTTGCTTCGGCGACGATGATTGCTCTTCTCCTCGGAGCGATCGCTTCCGGGATGTATCCCGTCATGCTGCGCTCCACGACGAACAGCGCGTACGACCTCACCGTCCAAAATGCCTCGGCTGCGAACGAAACGCTCATGGTGATGTTCGTGATTGCCCTGATGGGTTTGCCTTTCGTTCTCCTCTACACCGCCGGCGTCTATTTCTTCTTTCGAGGCAAGGTCGAGCTCGACGACGAGAGCTACTGAGTCCTACCTCCACCAACGCGGTACCGTCACAACCCATGGGCTCCAAGGAACTCCTGTCGATCGTTCCTAGCGCTCGGCGCCTTTACTCCATCGGCGTTGCGCTGAGCATCCTCGGATCCATTGCACTCGTGGCTTGGACCATTTCGCTCGCACAAGCAATTTCAAATTTCGTTCAGGGTCAGCCGTACGCTCCGGCGCTTGTCGCACTCGCAGGGTTTCTCGCCTTACGCGTCGGTTTCACCTTCGTAAGTTCGCAGGTTCTTGCGACATCAAGTAGCCAACTCCGATCCGGCGTCCGAGCTGCCCTTACTTCACGCTGGAGTGCGAACCGTGATGAGCTGACATCAACCGGAATCGACAGCACGCTCTTGGGACCAGGGGTCGATTCGCTCGATGACTATGTCGCGAAATTTCTGCCTGCGCGTTCCGTAGCTGCGGTTCTACCAATTGTCGTCTTTCTGACGATTGGGTTTCTTGATCCATGGACGTTGTTGATCTTGATCTTCGCGGGACCAATGCTGATTCTGTTGCTCGCAGTCATCGGTTCCCGGACCCGGGAGCTTTCCGAACAACGATTCCGCGAACTCGGTTGGCTGCGATCGTTCTATCTCGACATGGTCCGAGGCATCCCCACCCTCAAAGTCTTCGGGCGCGCGAGCGAAAGCGTTACTGCGATCGAAGATGTCAGCGATCGATTCGGACGCACGACCATGAGCGTGCTTCGCACTGCCTTCCAGACCTCTCTGGTCATTGAGTGGGCTGCCACTGCCGCAACGGCGCTAGTGGCCGTTCAAGTCAGTTTCCGATTAGTGGAAGGAAACATGGGATTCGGTGCAGCCCTTACGGTGCTGATGCTCACACCCGAGTTCTTCGCTCCCCTCCGCAATCTGGCCATTGAGTATCACGCTGGTCAAGCGGGGAATGCCGCTCTTGAGCAACTTCCTGACCTCACTGCGCCGGAGTTGCCGCCAACGTCACGCTCATTGGGCTCATCCGCCCCGCCTGCTCACCCGCCGAGCATTCGATTTGAAAACGTCTCCTTCCTCCATCCAGGAAGCGACCAACTCATTCTCGAAAGTGTTTCCTTCACGATCACCGCCGGGGAAAGTGTCGTATTGATCGGGCCCAGTGGTGTCGGAAAGAGCACCCTTCTTGGCCTACTTCAAGGGCGCTTGTCGCCCACTCAGGGTCAGATCACAATCGACAACAAACGGCTCACCGACATTGATCCGCAGGAATGGCTTCGGAGCATCACCTCCGTTCCACAGAACCCATTCATGTTTAGTTCTTCAGTGAAAGACAACGTCGCCCTCTCCAATCAAAGCGCTAGCGCCGACCAGATTCATGACGCTCTCGAACTTGCTCTCGCTTCGGAATTCGTCGCAGAACTCCCTCTCGGAATCGACTCAAAAATCGGAGAAGAAGGCGCAACCCTTAGCGGAGGACAACGTCAGCGTCTGGCGATTGCCCGCGCGGTTCTTCGCGATGCACCACTGGTACTGCTTGACGAGTTCACAGCCCACCTTGATCCAGTTACCGAACGCGACATGATCAGTTCTCTGGGTGGATTCCTTGACGACCGAACCGCTGTCATCGTCGCTCATCGGGAAGCAACACTCTCGCTCGCTGATCGAATCCTTGAACTTGCAAACGGGCGAATTGTTGAGGTCTCCCAATGACAACAACGTCCCCGGGTCGACTGCTCTTTAAGAAAATCGGCAGGACTCACCGATGGGTGGCCCTCAGTTCTCTACTCGGGATCATTCCAATCGGTTCCGGTATCGGTCTCTTCGCCTTTGCTTTGTATCTCCTCACGAAATCTGCACTCCTTGGCACAGCTGCTTCGGTCTCCCTCACGATTCTGGGAGTGCGTTTTTTCGCTGTTGCCCGCGTCGTCGGCCGGTATTGCGAGCGCTACCTCGGGCACTTGGGGACATTTCGAGTTCTCGCTCGTTTGAGGATTTGGCTCTTTCAGCAACTCATCGACACCGACTCAATCCTTGTTGCGAATCAACGTCGAGGCGATGTTGTAACTGGACTTGTCGACGACGTCGACACCATGCAGGACCGACTCTTACGGGTCTCAAGCCCTCCATTTGTCGCACTCGGCACATTGCTAATCGCTGTTGCCATAATGATGGCGATCAACATTCAGAGTGCAGCCATCCTCGCTGTCTTTTTCCTCGCTGGCGCACTGATTCTTCCCCCGCTGCTGTGGTCGCGAACTCGACACTTGTCTTCCCAACTCATACGGCTACGCGCCCAACGCCTCACCGAAGCTACTGAGTTGATAGACGGCTTCGAGACGCTCACCATCTGGGGACGTGCCGATCAACTCTCCGAGTCAATTCAGCACTTTGATCTGCAGGAATCGCGCGTCTCTAAAGAATTGGCACGCATTCGAGCGCTACTCAGCGTTGCCGTCATCGCCCTCACCGGCATGTGTGTGCTGGTGATTGTCGCCGTACTTCAGACAACGGAAGTTTCTGCGGCCAACATCTATTGGCTTGCTGCCGTTCCACTCGTTGCACTCGCTTCGTTTGAAGCTCTCGTCCCCCTACTTCAGGCGCCTGACTTCCGTGCACAAACCGACGAAGCCGCCGCCCGAATTCTCGCGATAGCAAGCACATCGTCAGCCTCCCCTCCCGCAGTGCAAACCGAAAGCGTCGAACCCCATCAGGCTCCAAACGCCCCGACCATAGAGATTTCAAATCTTTCGTTTGCCTATGCGAAGTCACTCCCGATTTTTGTGAATGCTTCAGTCACGATCCCCTACGGCTCCATCGTGGCGATTGCCGCACCTTCCGGGACAGGAAAATCAACTCTTTTGGATCTCTTAGTCGGGTTGCTCCCATGCCAAAGCGGGACTGTTTCGATCGATGAGTTTCAACCCGCCCAACTTCAGGGCCTCCCACGCCCATGCATCGCGGTCGTCATGCAAGATGACCATCTCTTCGACACAACCATTCGAGACAACCTCCTTGTGGGCAATGGAGATGCAACCGACACTGAATTGCTCGACGTCTGCCGAACTGCGGGACTCTTGCCGTTTATCGATGCACGTCCGGGAGGCCTTGATGCCCCTGTCGGTCCGAATGGCGATGACCTCAGTGGCGGTGAACGTCAGCGCCTCATGATTGCGCGCGCCCTTCTTGCCGACGCACCAATCCTCGTTCTTGACGAAGCGACCGAGCATTTGGAGCCGTCACTTCGATTCGAAGTACTCGACGCAATTTTGGCTTCACGCAAGGGCAGAACCACCGTGATGCTCGCTCACGAAATCGACACCCTCGAGCAAGTAGATGCCACCTACGACCTCATCGAAGGAACGTTCGTCATTCGCTAATTGCGACGAGCGACCCTTGAAGCGTCCTTACGACTCAGCGTCTCTCGCCATCTAAGGCCGTTCGAACAACCGATTACGGCTTAATCGCGCGTTTCACTGGTCGATCCCAGCCCGGCTGACCTGTTGCTTTCGGGCTCGGCCAAAGACCTGGCCCCATTTCGAGGATTCCGTGATGAGAGCCGTATTCGCCGAGAAGGTTGAGATAGCGAGCCGCGTCGAATGCCTCGGCGCCGCGCACACCAGTACCAACCCAACCGCCGCTGGCAAGGAGTTCGATCGCGACAACCGGACAAATTGCTGTCTGCCACAACACCGCCTGCGAACCCCAGTCGCGCATCGTGGTTTCGTTATCGGCAACGTGATACAGGTAGACCTCACGCTGCTGGCCGTCAAAGGTTCCACGAACCCAGGTGCCTGCACAGGTCTTTCCATGCATGAGATGCCCAAGTTCGGCTGGGTTTGGCAGCAACGAGGCGAGAACATCACGTGGCGCAACCATGGC
>WLGJ01000038.1 GCA_009703275.1 Actinomycetota bacterium | reverse complement strand
TGGGGGTCGGCCAAGTAGTGCTGAATGGTTGATCGCTTCTCGGCCTCGGGGTTGCGGGTCCAGACGCCGTTTGGCCCCCGGAAATCGGGAATACCCGAGTCAGTACTGATCCCGGCCCCCGTCAGCACCGCCACCGACGACGCGGAGCGAAGGACACGACGAGCGGTCTCGATCGCTTTTGGGTCACTCTCATCTGCGGCCTCAGGCATGGCTCAATTGTGGCCTACTCCAAGCACATTGCCGAGAGCCGGGGCAACAAAACCGACTGGAGTAACCTCACAACCAATGCAGGACAGGGCCAACAATCGTGACCGGGTGCTCGTCATCATTCCCGCGTTTAACGAACACGAGACCCTCCCCTCCACTCTCGCCGAGTTGAAGCGCACTGTTCCCGACTTTGACGTCGTCGTCATCGATGACGGGTCCAAAGACGACACGGCCGATCTCGCCGAAGCGAACGGCGTCATCTGCATTCGTCTTCCGTTCAACCTTGGCATCGGCGGTGCCCTGCGCACCGGTTTCCGATTTGCCGTTGAGCGAGGGTACGGACGCGCCATCCAGTTCGACGCCGATGGCCAACATGACGCATCGCAAATCTCCGCGATTTTGGCGCCGCTCACTGAAGGCGCCGACATGGTGATCGGATCGCGATTTGCTGGGGTTGGCGATTATCACGTCGGTCGCAGTCGAGGCGCTGCGATGGGAATCCTGCGCTGGTCGATTGAACGTCTCGCCGGACAGAAGTTCACCGATACCTCTTCGGGATTTCGATCATTCGACGCTGACATGCTCGCCATGTTCGCCACCGACTATCCGATTGAGTACATGGATTCTGCCGAAGCGCTTGTACTCGCGTGTCGAGCCGGTTTCGATGTGCGTGAAGTTCCCGTCACCATGCGCGAACGCGCCGGTGGCCAAGCTTCAACCCGCAGTTTTCGACTCGTGTACCACTACCTGCGGGTTTTGGTGTCGTTGGCGAATACTCCTCGTCGGCCTCGCACTACAAAGGAGGCAGCATCGTGAGCCTTCGCGCACACGTCTCACTCGCCATCCTCGTCGCACTCGCCATCGTCGGAATCATCGTTCTTGTGCGCCGCCGTCACTTGAAGGCGAAGTATTCGCTCCTGTGGCTCAGCCTCGGAGCGGTCATGGTTGTCATCGCTGCCGTCCCTGGTCTCCTCGACTGGACGGCCGAACGGCTGGGGATTTGGTACCAGCCCACATTGCTCATTCTCCTCGGGCTCGCACTCCTGCTTCTTATCGTCGTGCACTTTTCTTACGAGCTCACTCGTTCCGAAAACCGCACTCGCGAACTTGCCGAGCAACTTGCCCTCTTGCGATTGCGCGTGACTGAACTCCAGCAATCAATCGACTCAGCTGACAATGGCACTGATGCCGGAAGTGACTCTGCTTCCTCCTAAGTCGGCCAAGCACGACGACCGCAGAAGAACGGTCCATCTGGCCCGTTGACCTTTCGGCACTCCGAGACGACAGTCACCGAAACATCACGAGAGGTCGTGATGTGTAGCGACATCCTCAGGAGGAGCCGTGACTCTCACCAGCGATCCAACTCAACCAGCACCGACGATCGCTGTCGATGCATGGTCTGACCCCGTCATTGACCAACTTGGCCACGATCCCCGATCGGCCTATGTCGAAACGTTTTGGCTCCCAATACTTGGACCTTCATCGGTGTGGCTCCTACGCCGACTCGCCGATGGGCTCGATCGTCACCCTGAAGGCTTTGAACTCGATCTCGTCGATACCGCTCAATCACTTGGGGTGGGCATGCGAGGCGGTCGCAATGCCCCGCTGCTCCGAACCTTCGAGCGATGCTGCCGCTTTGGCGCTGCACGCATGCACGGAACCTCAACGATCTCCGTTCGCCGGCGGCTTGCACCTCTCACTCGAGCACAAACCGAGCGGCTGCCAAACTCGTTACGTCACGAACACGACCGGTGGCTGAGCCGGCCGAACGTGTCGCCATCATTCGAACAAATGCAAGCACGTGCCCGTTCACTCGCCCTCTCAATGATTCAGCTTGGTGAGGACAATCAGAGCGTTGAACGGCAGCTCCATCGCTGGCGATTCCACCCAGCAATCGCGCATGACGCGATTCGGTGGGCACTCGCCCACCACCCGCATCGAGAGTCGATGACAACAACTCCCCCGAAACACGAACTCGTTAACGGCGACGCGGCGTAAACGTTCGGGCTAATTCGAGCAAGGTACGGACGCCGTACCCAGTGCCGCCCTTTGTGGTCTCAGCATCGTCAGCGTCGGACCATGCAGTACCAGCGATATCGATATGCGCCCATGGAATGTTGTCGCCGACGAACTCCTGCAAGAACAAGCCCGCTGTAATCGTGCCACCACCGCGAGACTTCGAAATGTTGCGCATATCGGCAACATCGGAATCGAGGAATGGTCGGTAATCAGAAGGCAACGGAAGCGCCCACATGCGCTCTCCAGCCGACTCTGCGGCAGATTCGACATCGTCAAGCCATGCATCGTTATTCGACATCACCGCAGCAATGCGACCACCGAGGGCGATCTCAACTGCGCCGGTGAGAGTTGCGAGATCAACGATTGCATCGGGGGCATCTTCGGTGGCAAGCGACAGAGCGTCGGCCAGGACGAGGCGGCCCTCAGCATCAGTGTTGAGCACCTCAACCGTCGTGCCATTACGAATTGTGAGGACATCGCCGGGGCGAGTTGCGTCGCCGTCGCTCATGTTGTCGGTCATCGGCATATAGCCGACAACTTTGCACGTGGGCGCAACTGCGCGAATCGCAGCAAAACAGCCCAGGACTGCTGCGGCACCGCCCATGTCCATCTTCATGGTCATCATGCCTTCGCCGGTCTTAATCGACAGACCACCCGAATCGAACGTGATGCCCTTACCGACAAGGGCAAGCGTTCCCTTTGGGGCGCGTGGCGTATAGGTGATCTTCACGAATCGGGGCTCGTGAGTGGAACCACGATTGACACCCAGAAGACCACCCAACTTTTGGCGACGGATCTGGGCAAGATTGAGAACTTCGATCGTGAGCCGCTCACGTCGGGCGAGCTTGACTGCTTCTTGAGCAAGCGCAGCAGGCGTGAGGTCGCCGCCGGGACGATTCACGAGATCGCGAGCAAAATTCTGCGCTTCGCCGATCTTCAGTCCTTGCGCAAAAGCATCGGTTGCGGCCTTGCCAGAGACTCCAGCGACAGTTACAGCACTAAGAACGACGGGCTTTGGATCTGAGCGATATTCGGTGAAGCGATAGGACCCAAGGACGAGACCTTCGGCAAGCGCGCGAATCAAACTCGCCTTGCCTGAAGCGCTGCCCGCTTCAAGGAGGTCGAGTACGTCGACTCCGATGCGTTTTGACCGAGAACCGGCTCGCACTGCTTGAGCGCCCAATCGACGAAGTCGATTGCCATCAATTGACTTCGATGCACCAACACCGATCACAATCGTTGAACGCCCCGAGGAATCGACAACAAACGCAATCTGATCTGCAGCGCCTGTGAAACCCTGCGTGCGAAGTGCGGCGACCGAGAGTCCTCGCGCTTTCAGCGCACGATCAGAACACTTGTCCGAAGCGACTGCGACGACGATGGCATCAACTGCAGCCGGTAGCGAGCGAGCAGGAGAAAACTTCAGCGACATATCGACCTCGCAGATAGGTATGAGAGATGAGAGGAACTATGGCTTCACAGAACGCGTCGGCAACGAGGTGCCTTCTTGCCAACGAGCGAGCGTCCAAAGTAAATCGGAAAGACGATTGAGGTACGGCACCACGGCGCTGCCAGGACCAGCCGCAGCGAGACTGTCGCGCTCGGCGCGCCGAGCAACAGTTCGGGCCACATCAAGAAGAGCACCGATGCGATTCTGACCGGGAACTACGAATTCCGTCGGTGGATCGAACTTGGCGCTGGTGGCGTCGATGAGTTCTTCGAGGTTCGTGATCATGTCGTCGGTGACCAACGTGGCGCCGGCAGTGAGTTTGTCGCGACTTCCGGGATCGGCAGCCAACTCGCCCATCAGAACCCAAAGGTCACGTTCGAGGTGCACAAGGATGTCGCCAAGTTCGGCATCTGACTCGGCCCGAGCGAGCCCGAGAAACGACTGCAACTCGTCGACCGTGCCGTAGGCCGCTGGTGCCGCTGAATCTTTTGCCACACGACCTCCGTAGAGGAGTCCAGTGGTGCCGTCGTCGCCTTTGCGCGTGTAGATCTTCACGGAGTTGAGCCTAGAGGGCGCAAGGTGCATACCCCGCCTTCAACGTCGGATTCCAACCTCTCTCTGCTACCGTGTCGGAGCCGAAGCTGACCTGATGGGTAGGGCGAGATGCCCCGGCTTGCGGCGAGATCAATTCCGATCCTCGTTCCGCGCCCGGACCATCGCCAGGAGATCCACGGTGAGCACTTTCCTTGAAGCAATCCATGAACGTGTCGTCATTTTCGACGGCGGCATGGGCACATGCATTCAGACCAGCGGTGTGACCGCCGATGACTTTGGCGGAGCCGACCTGGAGGGCTGCAACGAGCTCCTCGTGGTCACGAGGCCAGACGTGATCGCCGATGTTCATGCCCGCTACCTCGAGGTCGGCTGCGATGTCATCGAAACCGACACCTTTGGCGCATTTGCGATTCCGCTTGGGGAATACGACATCGCCGATCGTGTCCACGAACTCAACGTCGCTGCTGCCCGCCTCGCCCGCGGTGTCGCCAACGACTTCTCCACCCCTGACCGGCCCCGTTGGGTTGCCGGTTCTATTGGGCCAGGCACTCGCTTTCCGTCCCTTGGCCAGATTCGTTATGCCGAGCTCCGTGACCACTACGAAGCGCAAAGTCGGGCGCTGATCGAGGGCGGCGTCGATCTGCTGATCATCGAGACCATGTTCGACCTCCTCACCGTGAAGGCCGCCATGAACGGCGCCCGCCGAGCCATGCGAGCCGAGGGTAAAGAACTGCCTCTTCAGGTACAGGTCACAATGGAACTCACCGGACGCATGTTGCCGGGTACCGAAATCGCCGCTGCACTTGCAGCGATTGATCCACTTCATCCCGATGTCATCGGCATTAACTGCGCGACCGGTCCGGTGGAAATGGGCGAGCACCTCCGCCACCTTGCTGCTCACGCCCGCATGCCGATCTCTTGCATTCCCAACGCAGGTCTACCCAGCGTTGTCGACGGCCACATGCACTATGACCTCTCCCCCGAGGGACTTGCCGAACATCATGAGCGGTTCGTTACTGAACTCGGCGTGAACATCATCGGTGGCTGCTGCGGAACAACTCCGGAACATCTTGCTGCCGTTGTTGATCGCTGCAAAGACCTCACGCCGGCTCCTCGATCACCTATGCATGAGGCGGGCGCAACTTCGATCTACTCGCTCGTGCCGTTCGAACAAGACACCTCGTTCATGATCATCGGCGAACGCACGAATGCAAACGGTTCGAAGAAGTTCCGTGAAGCTTTGCTCGATGCTGATCTCGACACATGTGTGCAAATGGCGAAGGACCAGGTTCGCGAAGGCGCACACGTACTCGATGTCTGCGTCGACTATGTCGGCCGAGATGGCACCAACGACATGGATGAACTTGCAAAATTGCTTGCGACGCAGTCCAGCGTTCCCCTCGTTCTCGATTCCACCGAACCCGAGGTCATGGAAGCAGGTCTTGCTTGGCTGGGTGGTCGTGCGATCCTCAACTCCGCCAACCTCGAAGATGGCGAAGCGGAAGGAAGCCGACTCGATCGCGTCATGAAGTTGGCCGCCGAATACGGCGCCGCAGTCGTTTGCCTCCTCATCGACGAAGAGGGGCAGGCTCGCGACATCGAATGGAAGTTGCGTATTGCGCATCGTATCCATGACCTCGCTGTCAATCGCTACGGGCTCGAACCCAGCGATCTGATTTTCGATGCACTGACGTTCCCCCTGTCAACCGGCGACGACGACTTGCGCGGCGATGCAATCGCCACAATTGAGGCCATCAAGCGAATCAAGACCGAACTCCCCGGCGTGTTCACAACACTGGGCGTTTCGAACGTTTCCTTTGGTCTCAAGCCAGCAGCTCGTCACGTTCTCAACTCAGTCTTCCTCGCCGAATGCGTGAACGCCGGGCTCGATTCAGCGATCGTGCATGCAGCGCGAATCATGCCGCTCAACAAGATTCCTGAAGAGCAGCGTGCAGTCAGTCTCGATCTCATTTATGACCGCCGAAGCGAGGGCTATGACCCGCTCACAAAGCTTCTTGACATCTTCGCTGATGTCCAGGCAACAGAGGTTGTCCGAGAAGACCGCACCGACTGGACCATTGAAAAGATTCTGAGCCAAAGAATCATCGATGGTGAGCGCGAAGGCCTTGAGGAAGATCTAGACCGTGCACGCGCACAGGGACTTGAGCCTCTTTTCATCATTAACGATGTTCTCCTTGCTGGCATGAAAGTCGTCGGAGAACTCTTCGCCACAGGCGAAATGCAGCTTCCCTTTGTTCTGCAATCGGCAGAAACAATGAAGACCGCTGTTGCCCATCTCGAACAGTTCATGGAGAAGGCCGACGACGGCGGCAAAGGTCGCATCGTCCTCGCCACCGTAAAGGGCGATGTCCACGACATCGGAAAGAACCTTGTCGACATCATCCTCACCAACAACGGCTACGAAGTCATCAACCTCGGTATCAAGATTTCGATTGCCGAGATGATTGAGAAAGCCGTTGAGGTGAACGCCGACGCAATCGGAATGAGCGGTCTTCTTGTGAAGTCCACGCTCATCATGCGCGAGAACCTCGAAGAACTGAATACTCGCAACCTCTCCAACATCCCCGTAATGCTCGGCGGCGCTGCACTCACTCGCAGTTACGTAGAACGAGACCTCCGCGAGGTTTACGAAGGTCGCTTGTTCTATGGCAAGGATGCCTTTGAAGGTTTGCGCGTTATGGATCGTCTTGGCGACATCAAACGCGGTAACGAACCTGATGATGCCGACTGGGGTCGAGTTCCCAGCGAGAGCACCGTGCCGGCTCGTTCAGGAACCAAGGCCGTTACGCCCGCCGAGGACCTTCCGCCGCGCTCACCTGATGTCGCTGCCGACAACGAGGTCTTCACTCCCCCGTTCCTCGGCACGAAGGTCGTCAAGGGCATCCCCATCGACGACATCGCGGCGTACATCAACGAAACAGCGTTGTTCCGTAACCAATGGCAGTTCCGTCCCGAAACGACCGACGGGGTCACCGAGACCGACGAAGAGTTCAAAGACCGCATTCGCTCGATGCTTCGATCACAGCTTGCCGAGGCGAAAGCCGCCGACATGCTGATTCCCCAGGTGGTCTACGGCTACTTTGCGGTCAACAGCGATGGCGACGATCTCGTGGTCTGGACTGACGCGACTCGATCAGAAGAACTCACTCGCTTTCACTATCCGCGTCAGCAAGCTGCGCCGTTCATGTGCATCGCCGATTTCTTCCGCCCAATTGATTCGGGTGAGATCGACTACGCGGCGTTCCACATCGTCACGATGGGTCAGCGCGTGAGCGATGTTGCGGCGAAGTTGTTTGAGGAGAACCGATACCAGGAGTACCTCATGGTGCATGGTCTCGGAGTCGAAATGGCCGAAGCACTTGCCGAATACTGGCATCGCCGCATGCGTGAGGACTGGGGCTTCGCTGAAGATGACGGTCCGTCGCTCGCTGGACTCTTCCGTCAGCAATACCGCGGCGGTCGCTACTCATGGGGCTACCCCGCATGTCCCGAACTCGAGGACAATGAGCGAGTTGCCCAGATTCTCGATGCCGGTCGCATCGGCATCGAGGTCAATGAAGAGACCGGCTTCCAGTATCAGCCGGAACAAACAACCTCAGCGCTGATCTGTCATCACCCTCAGGCCAAGTATTTCGTCGCTCGTTGAGCGTTAGTTGGCTGAAGAGAGCAACGCCCGAGCCACAAGGTCAATACCAAACGCCGTGAGGATTGCCAGATACAGCAATCCTGTGGCCGCCATGACCGCTGAATACGAGCGCTCTTTCAACGCGAGTCGTGTCGTGATGATCAAGCCGATCGTCGTGACCGTGCACATCACCCAGAACCAGGTGAGCAAGCCGTTGTAGCCGTCGTCAATGGTGCCGTTAATCGCCGAGACCATTCCGACTGGGACGAGCAGCAGGACCACTTCGGGAACCCACAACCAACCCGTCCAGTAAACGAGCTCAAGCAGCGCGCCTCGAGCGAGGCCTGGCTGCACGAGATACCAATGGCCAAGCAACATCGCATCGGTGACTGCGCCCAAGAACATTGCTCCGACAACGAACCGAGCAACCGCAAGCCAGGCTGGTCCGCCTGCTTCAAGGCCAGCGGCAACCACTCCCACGAAACCGATAATCGGTGCGATGAGATCAAGGCGAGGATCAAACTCACGAACGTTCGTGTCTTTTTGCGCGGCCTCTCGTTCGATCCCCGTCATTGCGGCAACACGCTCGGTACGAGACTCTGCCAACGCAACCTGACCGGAAACCCCGGCCTTGCGCCGAATGATCGAGGACGCGAGCGCGTAACCCGAGGCCAAAACGACACCAACCGACGCAATGTCACGAACCGCCATCGGCTCAATGACAAAGATGCCGATATAGGCGGCACCGCCTGCCATCAGTAGATACGTGCCACGCATAAGCCAGCCATAGCCAAGTGAAACTTCACGTCGCCGCGTCGTCACCCAAAGGAAGAGCAAACCGCCAGCGGCCCACTGCAGCAAGAGCGAGGCGGCGTCAAAATCAATCATCGGACTGTCACTTTGTCATGCTTCAACAGACACCAATGACCGTTCGGCGTTCGTGATCGACTCGGCCCCAGAATCAGTGACCACCACAATGTCTTCGAGCCGGAAGCCAAACTCTCCGGGAAGGTAGATACCGGGCTCGACCGAGTAGGCATTCCCCACTTCGAGTGGCTTGCGATTCCCTAGAACGATGTAGGGGTCCTCATGTTCTTCCACCCCGATGCCATGCCCGGTTCGGTGCATGAACCATTCGCCAAAACCGGCATCTTCGATGATCGATCGCGTTGCCGTATCGACATCTTCGGCTGGGATACCCGAACCACCAGCGGCGAGTCCGATGGCTTCGGCGGTATGCAGATGACCGTAGACCTCGGTCATTCGAGAAGTCGGAGTTCCCGTGACGATGCATCGAGTGATGTCAGAGCAGTACCCAACACCTTCGGCGTCGGCCATGGTTCCGCCGAAGTCACAAAGGACGACTTCGTTCGCATCAATAACTCGGGAACCTGGCTCGTGATGAGGGCTTGCGGCGTTCTCTCCCGCCGCAACAATCGCAAAGTTCACGCGATGATGACCTTCAGAGAGAATTCGCCGACCGAGATCGGCCGAGACCTCGGCTTCGGTGCGGCCGATGAGGGGAATTTCGCCAGCCTGGAGTTGTGCGGCGATGCGATCGACTGCTTGAGCCGCTCGTCGAAGCGCTCGCACTTCAGCCGCATCCTTCACCGCACGGAGCGGACCAATGACCGGTGCTGTCGTCGTAAAGGTCAGATCGGGACGTGCATGCTGAAGTTCAACGAGGAATCGAGCCCATGTCCGCTCTCCGATCGCGGCGTTTGCCGAGGAGCCAATGAGTTCAGAAACGATCGTGATCGGGTTGTCGGTTTCGCCCCATGGGCGAATCGAAAAGAGTTCATCTCGGGGCACGACGCGTGCGACTTCCAGAGCCGGTACCACCAGAGTCGCGTCTGCCTCAGCTGGAACGACAAGCATTGTGAGCCGTTCGAGCGGCATTGCTTCGTAGCCCGTGAGCCACGGCAAGTCGGGACCGACAGAAAGCAAGCAGACGTCAATTCCCTGAACAGCCATCGCTGATCGGACTCTGTCGATGCGTTCACTGAGCATCGTCTGAGGCTATCGCTCAGCCGATTGTGACTGGCACTGAAGAGCCGGCTGCTGCTTGTTTTGCATGGAAACTTGAACGAGTGAGCGGGCTCGACTCGACGTGATCGATACCAAGTGCCTCGCCCAACACGGCATAGGACGCGAACTGCTCCGGAGTCACCCAGCGATCGACGGGCAAATGCGTTGACGTAGGGCGCAAGTACTGACCAATAGTGACGATGGAAACGCCAATACCCGCAAGATCAGCAAGCACCGAGGCGATTTCCTCATCGGTCTCCCCCATACCGACAACGAGTCCCGACTTCGTAAGGAGACCTGCTCGCTTTGCTCGAGACAAAACCGCAAGTGATCGCGCATAACCGGCAGAAGGCCGAACCGCTCGTTGAAGGCGCGGCACCGTTTCAACATTGTGATTGAGCACATCGGGTCGACTCTCGAAAATGAGATCAAGCGCCGCAGCCTGACCACGACAATCAGAAATCAGAACTTCAACCTGCACGCCAGGCACTCGCTCGCGAATCGCTCGGACCGTATCGGCCATTGCTCCGGCACCTTCGTCAGGAAGATCGTCACGAGCAACAGTCGTTACGACGGCGAAGTCGAGCTCCATTCGCGCCACTGCTTCTGCGACACGGGCTGGTTCCTCAGGATCAAGTGCCTCGGGAAGACGAGTATCGACCAGACAGAAACCACACTTCCGGGTGCAGCGTTCGCCGTTGATCATGAAAGTCGCCGTGCCATCAGACCAGCATTCAGAAAGATTCGGACATCCGGCTTCTTCACACACCGTGACCAGTTGAAGGTCACGCAAGGTCTTCTTCAGCTCAAGCGGTTTTCCGCCGATGTTCACTTTGGCGCGCATCCATTCGGGTTTGCGTTCCATTACATCAATGCCGTCAGCGACTCCGGCTTCAGCCAGTCGACCCTTGAGACGCAACGATGGGCCAGCACGATGGTCAGCGCCTGTCTTCACCGGAAGGCCAGCTCCGGCACCCCGACTAAATGGAGAAAGGTCTTCATCGCCTTCAGTCGAACGACGAATGATGTCGGCCCGATCCACGCTTCGCTTTGAGGCCCACAACGCAGTTGCTTGGACAACGACCGCTTCGACCACTTCGGTCATCGAGACATCGATGCCCTCTTGAGCGAGTGAGGTCACAGATTTATCGGCGATGCCGCAGGGAACGATGTGCGTGAACATCGACATGTCGGGGTCGACATTGATTGCGAAGCCATGCATCGAGCGCCCCCGAGTCAACCGAACGCCGATAGCTGCGATCTTGCGAGGGTTCGCAGATTCAGGAGCAACCCAAACCCCCGGATACTGCTCAAGCCGACCGACATCAGCAAGGCCCAGATCATTCAGCGCGCCGATTACGAGATCCTCAACCGACCGCACGTAAGCGACCGTGTCGGCCATTCCCCCGCCACGCTTCCCGGGAACCGACAACACGGGATAGCCAACGAGTTGACCTGGCCCGTGATAGGTGACGTCTCCGCCACGGTCGGTGCGCAAACATTCCGCCCCTACAGAGGCCGGGTCAACAAGAACGTTCGATGGGTCGGCGTTTGAACCGAGTGTGTAGACGTGCGGATGTTCGAGCAGGAGCACCCAATCGTCGGTGCCGTGCTCGAACAGCGAATGCTGTAGATCAGAGGCTTCGCCGTAGGGAACCGTCCCCAGCCAGCGGACGCGCAACGGTGAAGCGCCGACGGTGGGGGCGTCCCCGGCCGTCGTCATGATTAGAGCTCCGCCTCCCAATCACGGGTCTCGATGATTTCTTTAACGTCACGCAGGAACGCTGCGGCATAGGCACCGTCGAATGCACGATGGTCCCAACTCATAGCGAGCATGCCAACAGAATGGATAGCGATCGATTCACTTCCATCGGTTCCATTAACGACGACCGGCTTGCGATGCACACCGTCGGTCGAGATGATTGCTACCTGCGGCTGGTTGATGATCGGAAGTACGAGATGGCTTCCGAACGAACCGGAGTTGGAAAGCGTAAATGTTCCACCAGAGATGTCGTCGGCCGAGAGTTGCTTCGATCGTGCGCGTGCCGCGAGATCGTTGATGTCGCGTGCGATTGCACGAAGGCGCTTGTCGTCGGCCTCATGAATGACCGGAGCGAGTAGGCCTGTGAAATCAATGTCGACCGCAATCGCAAGGTTCACATAGTTGTGAACAATGAGTTCACCATCACCAACGGATGCGTTCATATGTGGGTAGTTGCGCAACGCGTCGATGACTGCACGAGAAATGAATGGCAAGTAGTTCAGGCCGAAACCTTCAGTGGCACGGAACTCGTCACGATGTGCACGACGAACACGTTCGACGTTTTCGTAATCGACTTCGACAATCGTGTAGGCGTGCGGCGAAACCTGCTTCGACATCACCATGTGTTCGCCAGTACGGCGGCGGATGTTGT
>WLGJ01000037.1 GCA_009703275.1 Actinomycetota bacterium | reverse complement strand
GGAAATTCGCTTGGCGTCGCCATCGTCGGATCAATCTTCACGAATAGTTTGCTGAGCAGTGTCGAACAACGCCTTCCAGGTTTTCCCGTCGATTCGATTCAGGGTTCACCCCAAAAGATTGCGGAATTGTCTGATGGCGTACGCGACCAAATTCAATCCGCATTTGCTCATGCGTTGGCGAAAGGCTTCTCGGCAATGATTCCAGTGATGGTGATTGGTGCAATCGTCGTTGGTTTCATACCAGCGAAGCGTGTTCGCGACAGGCTTCGCGGCGCACCAGCTGAGATTCCTCTAGCGGAAGGCACTGCGCACGCGATGTAGATGCGTGTTGCCGTTTACCTCGGGCGAGAACCCACGATGCTGGCTCGTTCCATGACTCGACGTTGAGGCCAGTAGTCGTTCGACGCGTAATGCTGAACTGCTCGGTTATCCCAAAAGGCAATGGAATGCGGTTGCCAATGGAAACGAATCTGGTATTCGACTGTGGCCGCCTGGTCGCACAGGTAACTGAAAAGTGCCGTGCTTTCTTCGTCAGAGATTCCCAAAATCCGGTTCACGAAATTTCGGTTGACGTAAAGCAGTTTGCGGCCAGTGCGTTCGTGTGTGATGACGACTGGGTGTTGAACGATGGGAAACATCTCACGGGTTTCAGCTTTGCGGTCCTCGGGGACGGTGTGGCCGAAGCTCTTCATGAAGTCATGCTCTGCCGTCAGGCCATCGATCTGAGCCTTGATTTCGTCGGGAAGACCGTCGTAGGCGGCACCCATATCCGAAAAGAGCGTGTCGCCGCCCACTGGCGGGAGTTCGATGCCGTGAAGGATCGCTCCCATCGAGGGTGCCTCTCTCCACGTGACGTCGTGGTGCCAAGAGTTTTCGTAGCCAGCGACTTCCGCCGTCTTTTCAAACCGGACCAGCTCGGGTACTCCGGTGTTCGACGGAATGAATGGATGAATCTCGAGATCACCGAAACGCTTTGCAAACGCAACGTGTTGGTCTGATGTCAGGTCCTGATCTCGGAAGAAGATCACCTTGTAGTTGTCAAGAGCGAGTTGGATTTCCGAAATAACAGCGTCGGAGAGGTCGGTTGTGAGGTCAATGCCCGAGATCTCTGCGCCGAGTGTCGATCCAACCTGTGTGACCTCGAAGTGGCTCCAAGTGAGCTCGCCCAAACGAGAGCGCTCTTCAGCGAGATGTGTGGCTGGTCCGACGGAGATGCCCCCACCCATAACTTTTCGGGTGGCTCCAAGGGTTGCGCTCGGATCCTTTTCGGGAACGAACTGCGTTTTCGTCACGCTCAACTCCGGTCACTCAACGATTGATCCACGGTATCTCAGTCCCATCAATCGTTGCAGAGATGACGTGACCGTCGTCGTTACGTCGGTACCATGCAGAGGTGAGCAAAACTTGGGTTCGCAGGCCTGTCACGGTGTTGGGAGTCATCTTCGGTGCGCTGCTCCTCACAGTCTTGCTGCCGGTTTGGGTCATTGTCTCTGTTGCGATTGACATCGGAACGCGTAAATGGCGCCTGCCAACGTTCCGGTTGCTTTGCTTTGCATGGCTGTGGCTTTGGCTAGAGACATTCGGGATCACGGGCGCCGCATTGATCTGGGTAACCGGTCAAGGGCGCAATCACCGAGCCAATTACGCATTGCAGCGATGGTGGGCGAAGCGACTGATCATTTCGTTGCGCATCACTTGCGGGTTGTCGATAGAGGTTGAAGGTGTCGAATCGCTCTCGAATGGTCCGCTGATCTGCCTTGGACGTCACGCCAGTCTTGGTGATGCACTTGTGAGCGCATGGATCTTCGGATCGCTGGCCAAGCGTTTCCCTCGTTATGTCATGAAGAAGGAGTTGCTCTTCGATCCATGTCTCGACGTGGTCGGACAGCGCATCCCGAACTATTTCGTTGATCGCGGATCAGCAGCTGTCCGTCAGGAACTCACAGGTATTCGGACGATGGCGGCGAATATGGGGGAGAGCGATGTCGCTGTCATCTTCCCAGAGGGCACTCGCACAAATGATGCAAAACGAATTGGTCTTGTCGAAAGGCTTGAGCGACGAGCTCCCGAGCGACACGCGAAATTGGTTGGCTTACAACGCCTACTTCCCCCTCGATCTGCAGGTGCTTCAGTGCTGCTCGAAGAGGTTCCCAACGGCGATGTCGTAGTGATGTGGCATGTCGGGTTCGATGGGCTCGACACCTTCGCGGGGGTTCGGCGACGGATCGCTCACGCCCAACCATCTGCGAAGGTTGTTCTAGAACTTCACAAGAGATCTTCAGTGCCTAACGGCGATGGCTTTGAAGCTTGGCTCGATGATCGTTGGCTAGAGATCGATGCAAAGGTCGTCGCCGCTGACAAAGAGCGGTTTTCGTAAACCGCCCGGAAGCGGCGAGTGTTAGCTGGCGGGACGAATGCGCAGTGTTTGCTCTTTGGCCGTGAGGCATCGACCAGTGTTGCAATCGAAACGCCATCCGTGCAGAGTGCACACCAATTCATCGCCATCGATTTCGCCAAAGACTGCAAGGTCGGCATCGCGGTGCGGGCAAGTGCGTTGCACGATCCAATCACCAATCTGAATCTCTTCGTTCGCGATGCCGTCTCGATCTGGGTTGGCTTTGCGGAGGGCTTCTGCCTCGGTGCGTGCCATTCGATCGTCAGAGAGTGACTTGAAGAAGTTGTAGACGTACTCGTTGAATGGGCCGCGTCGCCAGGCTGAGAAGCGACAGGAGAGAAACAGCGAGTTGCTCCAATCGACGGCGCGTTCGGCAGCGACTGTTTCGACAAGGCGACGATCGATGGTGAAACGAAAACCGTGCTCGCCACCGTCCCATTCGTTCACAGTGCCATTGGGGAAGTCGATCGCAATTTTGAGATCGCCCATGTCGATTACACAGATGTCGCCAACGCCTTTGCGCAGATTTGGCGCTATCGCAAGGAGTGGTTCCCACCATGACTTGAGGTCGGCGGCGAGCCCGTCGGTGGGTTGGGCCCATTGTGATTTCTGATCTTCGATAAACGGGAGCCAATCGTTTTGATAGTTGCGGAGGTAGGCCTCCTTGTCTTCGAAGATTGCGGAGAGTTCTTGGGCCGAGCAAGGGTGCGTGACATCGATGCGGTCGGGGGCGACCTCGATGCATGTTCCTGGAATGGCGAGGATTCCGGTGTGGCCGGCGTCGGCGAGTTGATCCATGAATGAGCGTTGATCGGGAAAGATGCTCAGCTCATCACCAGTGATGATGTTGAGGCCGTACAGGTCGGGATCAAGAAACGCAGGGGGACCAGCACTGGGAACTACGGCACGTGCGTCAAGGACTTCGACATACCGCATTGCTCGCGAAAACTGACTCTCGACTTTCGCGTCGATGAGTTCGCGCATCACATCTTCTGGCTCGTCGTACACCATCGGGTACCAGATCGCGCCGCTGTACTGCACCCAATGCAGATCGATTGGTCCGTGCGATGCGAGCGCAGCGAGGTCGTGCGTTCGGCAATCGTTCTGATTGACAACACGCCCGGTTGCGTCAGAAACGACCAGCGCTGAATCGCCGCCTGGTCCGTCTGTAATCGAAGTCTCGCAATGAATTGCTGCACGGGTGCTACCCAGTAAATCGATTTCCTGACCATCGATGGTTTGGACGAAGTTCCTGAATCCAAGAGTGCGCAGGCGATCTTCTAACTCTCGAGTGGGGAAGCCTGGCAACAAAACAGTTGCATTGCGATTGATGTGATCGGGGAGCCAACGTTCGTCGAAGTGATCTCCGTGGATGTGGGAGATATAGAGATAGTCCGGCGACTCGATGCGAGCCATGAGCTCGTCAGATAACTGGTCGTTGCGGGGGAAAACGCACCAAGAACCGTGGAAGGCGGGAATGAACCATGGGTCGCACACGATCGACACATCGGCGGTCTCGATGAGTATGCCTGCGTGACCAATCGACGTCGCCTTCATTGGTTCGACACTAGTGAAGGGATCCGTCGAGCCTTCGCTCCTCGTGCCGAATCCTCATCGCGTCGTAACGCGACGAGAGGCCCCATCGGGGCCTCTCGTTTCTGAGAGCGGGTGAAGGTAATCGAAACCTCATAGCCGACTTGGAAGGACGGTGCTCTACCATTGAGCTACACCCGCAGAGGTGCACAGGTTATCGCGTGCGCGGTGGGGGTTACTTCGCAGCAGTGAGTTGGGCGCCAGCTGAGCCTGGGGCTGGCTCATCCCATGCCGTGCCGCCGGTTCGACCGCCGAGTTCAGGGCACTCGCCAGCAAAGACCCCCCACGAACATTCCCAACCCGGAACGATCCAGTCGTGAAGCATCCAGACATTGTCGAGAGCGATCTTCTTTCCGCCCAAGGCCTTGCAGTCGTCCTCGCTCATCGCCTCGGCACCGACAATCACGCCGCCCTTCTGACAGAGACCCCCGTTGCTGTTGTGCTGATGCCAGATGTCGTTTCCTCCGGCAAATCCATCAGGGGCACCGCCCAGACTGAAGACCAAATAACTCAAGCCAACGATCTTTGAATTTGGCGACGTCCCGTCGAAGAGAAGTTCTGACGGCCGTGCCGGGTTAAATCCAAAGGTGAGGCGAGGGTTGGTGTAGTGCGCGCCAATGCAGGGAACGAACTCTGTTGACTTCCTGTAACCCCCGGCTTCAGCGTCAGCGACCGTCGGATACTTGGCGACGACAGTTCGAGCAAGCTCCTGTTGGGCGATTAGCTGTTCGCGTTCAGCTTGAGTGAGAACTACCTGCGGCGACGGTCCTCGGTGGCTGTGACCTTCTGCGTCGAGCGCGACTTGGCCAGGAGATGCAGGAGGTCCTGAGAGTTCACATGGAGTCGTTCCATCAAGTGAGGTTGTCTCGCTGTGGCCATGTCCAGCTGCTTCGTGAGCAGAGGTGTAGGTGGGAGTGAGCATGAGAGCACCAAGAACAACTGCGACGGTTCCGATCGCGAACGCTGCGAAGCGCAGGGAAACTCGGTCTTGAGATTGCCGTTGGAGCACAGCGGGGAACGAAAGAGCAACGATTGAAAGAACGATGATCACGCCTGCGATCACCGAACTCACGATGTCGGGCGCCGAAAAGGATTCTGAGCGAAGTTCCTCTGGACCAAAGGGCAGTCCGACGGTGCGAGATACCAGCCAGGTCGCGATGATGCCTGCGTTCACGACAATTGCCGAAGCCCAGACCCAACGACGGGGGCGAGCGACGATCAGCACGGCGAAGAGACATTGGTACGCCGCTATCACCATGAAGAACCAACCGTGGGCCCAATCGTCGGAAAGGTGATGCGGTGCGTATCCGAAATGAATGGCGGCAGCCGTGAGGGACAGAATCGCGGCGAGCCATCTAACCGTCTGGTCCCGATCAGAGCGACCGGGACCATCAGGCGAGACCTGTGCATTTCCAACCGATTGCTCAGCGGGGTTCGGCGCTGCGTTGCTTCCAGAGTCCATTGAAGCCCCAGATTGTGAGTTTTCGGTTGTGCACGAGTCGGGGAAGGGAGATTCGAACTCCCGGCCTCCTGCTCCCAAAGCAGGCGCGCTACCAAGCTGCGCCATTCCCCGGCGCTGCCATGCTACAGACAGTTCGTTGTGTCGCCGTTACGCGGTCGAATCGAGGCCGAATCTCTCAGGTGGACGTGGTGCCAAATCGCACCGGTAGACTCGCCAACCTGTGAAATCAACTGTCGAAGCCCTCGAGGGCAACAAGGTCAAGCTGTCCGTCGAGATCGACGAGCAGGAATTCGAATCAGCCGTCGACGCGGCGTTCAAAAAGATCGCCCGTGAGGTGCGCATACCCGGATTCCGTCCTGGTAAGGCACCTCGTCGGGTTCTTGAGTCGCATATCGGCGCAGGCGCCGGTCGAGCTCAAGCATTGAACGACGCATTGCCGGAGTACTACTCCGATGCGGTGGTCGCGAACGAGGTCGATGTCATCGCTCCTCCCGAGATCGAGATCACCGATGGTCAAGAATCGGGAGTCATCAAGTTCGACGCGATTGTCGAAGTTCGACCCGTGATCACCGTGAGTGGCTACGCCGATATGGCCGTCGAGATTCCAGCGCCGACTCCTTCGGACGACGAAATCGATGCGCAGCTCGATCGTTTCCGCAACCAATACGGCGACCTCGAAGTTGTTGAGCGCGCTGCTGATTCTGGCGATTTCGTCACGGTCGACATCGAAGGCTCACAAAACGATGAGGTTCTTGAAGGTCTTGTGGCGAGTGCGTACCTCTACGAGGTCGGTTCCGCAGGCATCGTTCCTGAACTCGACGAGCAACTCGTCGGCGCAGCGGCTGGTGACACTCGTTCGTTCGATGCACCTCATCCCAACGGTGACGAGGAAGACCCACTCCATTTCGAGGTCACCGTCACCGAGGTGAAAGCCAAGGTTCTTCCCGAACTCAATGACGAATTTGCTGCTCAGGCATCAGAGTTCGAGACGATGGCGGCCTGGCGCGACGATCTCGTCACCCGCATGACCGAAGTTCGCAAGGCGCAGTCGCAAATGATGGTCCGAGAGAAGATCGGCGAAGCACTTGCCGAACTCGTCACCGATGAACTTCCCGAGCCTCTCATTGCCGCTGAAATGAACGAGCGTCTCCAAGACATGGCGATGCGTTTGCAAGCCCAGGGTCTCTCGCTTGAACAATGGCTCCAGTTCTCCGGAACCGACACCGAGCAGTTCCTCGACGACCTCAAGACCACTGCTGATCGTTCAGCTCGAGTCGATCTTGCCCTTCGTGCCATTGCGTTGGCTGAATCCATCGAGGTACTCGAAGAAGATCTAGACATCGAGTTCGAGGCCGTGGCCGCTCGTGTGCAGCAAGACAGCGATGTCGTCCGCACCCAACTCACCGAGGCCGGACATCTTCCCGCCCTGAAAACCGACATCTCGAAGCGCAAAGCTCTCGATTGGCTGACCGAATCGGTCCGCATCTCGGACGAAGCTGGCAACAGCATCGTTTTTGCCGATCTTGCAGTCGCAGATGACGAGGATGGCGATACCGTGCCGGAGACCCCAGCGTCCGAGGAGGACGAAACCGAGTGACCGAATCCAGCGGCTTGGCCAACCTCAAGATCAGCAACTACATCCCGAATCCGACGGTTATCTATGAAACCAGTCGCGGCCAGACCATCACGGCCGATCTTTATTCGCGGTTGCTGAAGGAAAACATCATCTTCATCGGCACCCCGATCGACGACACCGTTGCCAATCTCATCTGCGCCCAGCTGCTGCATCTCGAGTCGGAGAATCCCGACAAGGACATCAACATCTACATCAATAGCCCCGGTGGCGATGTTCTTGCGCTTATGGCGATCTACGACACCATGCAGTTCGTGAAGCCCGACATCATGACCATTTGCTTTGGTCAGGCTGCTTCTGCAGCTGCGGTCCTTCTCGCTGCTGGCACCCCCGGAAAGCGCCTCGCCCTGCCTCACGCCCGTATCTTGATCCACCAGCCCTATGCCGGTGCTCAGGGCCAGGCCACCGATATCGAGCTGGCGGCCCGAGAGATTCTTCGCATCCGATCCCTTCTGGAAGAGGTCCTTTCCTTCCATACGGGGCAGACACAAGAGAAGATCCACCGGGACACCGACCGGGACTTTGTAATGTCTGCAGAGGAAGCGAAGGACTACGGGATCATCGACGAGGTGATTTCAGTCCGGGAGCTCGCCGATACGAGCGGTCCAATCACGGCCATTCGTTAAGACTCAACAGACCAAGGGGTACCCCAACGTGGCCAAGTTCGGAGATGGTGGCGAACTTCTGAAGTGCTCGTTTTGCGGGAAGTCCCAGAAGCAGGTCAAGAAATTGATCGCTGGTCCTGGTGTCTACATCTGCGACGAGTGCATCGACCTGTGCAACGAAATCATCGAAGAGGAACTTTCCGAAACCGGCGAGTTGTCTCTCGAGGAACTTCCCAAGCCAGTCGAGATCTTTGAATTCCTGAACGACTACATCGTTGGTCAGGAACAAGCCAAGCGGATTCTTTCCGTCGCGGTATATAACCATTACCGCCGAGTTCAATACGGTGCTGCGCAGCGCGACGACGTCGAACTCGCAAAGTCGAACATCCTTCTCATTGGTCCGACCGGCTGCGGTAAGACACTTCTTGCGCAGACCCTTGCTCGCATGCTGAACGTTCCGTTCGCAATCGCCGACGCAACTGCACTCACCGAAGCCGGTTATGTCGGTGAAGACGTAGAGAACATCTTGCTCAAGCTGATTCAAGCTGCCGACTACGACGTAAAGAAGGCCGAGACCGGCATCATCTACATCGATGAAATCGACAAGGTTGCTCGCAAAGCCGAGAACCCATCGATCACTCGCGACGTTTCCGGCGAAGGTGTGCAACAGGCACTATTGAAGATTCTTGAAGGAACCACCGCATCGGTTCCGCCCCAGGGTGGACGTAAGCATCCCCATCAGGAATTCATTCAGATCGACACCACCAACATTCTCTTCATCTGTGGTGGCGCATTCGCAGGCATCGACAAACTCATCGAAAGCCGAATCGGTAGGAAGGGAATCGGCTTCTCTGCCGAACTTCGTTCCGACAAGACCGATGTTGGTGCTCTCTACAAGAGCATCCTCCCGGAAGACCTCATCAAATTTGGTCTTATTCCCGAATTCATCGGCCGGCTCCCAGTGGTCGGTGCTGTCGCCAATCTCGACCGTGAAGCACTTGTAGAAATTCTCGTCGAACCTCGCAACGCTCTTGTGAAGCAATACCAAAAGTTCTTCGAATTCGAAGATGTCGAACTTGAGTTCACACCAGAAGCGCTCAATGCAATCGCGGATCAGGCGCTTATTCGTGGCACAGGTGCTCGCGGGTTGCGCGCAATTCTCGAAGAGGTTCTCCTCGAAATCATGTACGACCTTCCTAGTCGTGAAGACGTGGCCAAAGTCATCATCGGCGCCGAGTCGGTGCTCGAACGGACAGAACCGATCTTCATCACTCGGGCGAGCACACCCCGCACAAATCGCCCACGTCGCGCTGCGTCCTAAGTCGAGAACCCAACTCCATTGCGTCCGACTCTGTGAACTTCAACGAATCACTCGCGTACCTCGAGACACATATCAACCTCGAGGCAACTGCTGGCCTCATCCACGGCTTATCGCTCGATCACATGCGGAGCCTTGTTGGGGTACTCGGAGATCCCCAGGAGGCCTTCCCAGTCATTCATGTGACCGGAACGAATGGCAAGGGTTCCACGGCCCGCATGATCACAGCGCTGCTCGTTGAACATGGGCTTTCGGTTGGAACCTACAGCAGTCCCCATTTGCAGCGCATCAACGAACGCATCAGTTGGAACGGCGAAGCGATCTCCGACGAGCAGTTCGCGTCGGTGGTTACGGAAATCGCCCGCGTCGCACCGTTGTCGGGCATCACTCCGTCGTACTTCGAACTTCTGACCGCAACTGCGCTCTTGTGGTTTGCCGAGTCAGCAGTCGATGTCGCTGTCGTTGAGGTCGGATTACTTGGCCGCTACGACGCAACGAATGTGTGCGAGGCCACTGTCGCTGTCATCACCAATATCGGTCGCGACCATACCGATGGTGAAGGGGAGTGGGAGCAAGCGATTGCGACAGAAAAGGCCGGCATCATTACCGGTACGTCGACGCTTGTCACCGGAGTCACTGATTCCACGCTGAAAGCCATCTTCGATGCTGAGGGGCCCGAGCGCATGTACGCAGCCAATGTGGACTACGAGGTCATTAGTGACCTCTACGCCGTAGGTGGACACCTCATCGATCTCCGCACACCATTCGGGACGTATGAAGATCTCTTGGTGCCGCTGCACGGAGCACACCAATCTGACAACGCAGCAACAGCGATTGTTGCGGTCGAATCGTTTTTCGATCGATTGCTCGATGAAACCGTCGTGCAAGAGGCGTTTCGGTCGGTAACGATGCCCGGTCGCTTCGAAGTGGTGTCGCACTCACCGCTCTTGATTCTTGATGGAGCGCATAATCCTGATGGGGCGCGCGCAGCGGCCCTGACACTGCGTGACGAATTCGATGTCGCTGGTCGAAGGGTTCTCGTCATCGGGATGCTTAGCGGACGCGACGTTGTTGAAATGCTCGAATCGCTTGATGTTCGTAACGCCGATCTCGTGATTGCGTGCACGCCGAATAGTCCACGAGCGGTACCCGCAATCGATGTGGCGGCGGTTGTTCGCGCTATGGGTGTCATGGTTGAGCAAATCGACGATGTGCAGACGGCAGTCCAGCGTGCAATCGATGTGTCAACTGAAGACGACGTCATTCTCGTTGCTGGTTCTCTCTATGTCGCTGGCGCAGCACGCACTGCAGTCGAAGAAATCGCTCGTCGCATCGATTGAACCGAACGCCAGGGGCGAATCGCATCTTGACCGGCGGTTGGTCTAGCGTTCTCCACATGGATCGCACGTTCATCATCTGCAAGCCCGACGCTGTCGAACGAGGCCTCGTCGGAGAAATCCTCGGTCGCTTCGAAGCTCGTAACCTCAAGATTGCTGCAGCTGAAATGCGCACGATCGACCGAGCCACCGCCGAGACTCACTATGGCGAACACGCCGACAAGCCGTTCTTCGGCGAATTGGTGGAATTCATTACTCGTGGCCCGGCACTCGTTGCGGTTATCGAAGGTCCCGAAGACACTTGGCAGGTTGCCCGCACGATGATTGGTGCGACGAACCCACGCGATGCCGCTCCTGGCACCATTCGTGGCGATCTCGGCATCCTCTTCACCGAGAACCTGATTCACGGCAGCGATGGCCCCGAATCGGCCCAGCGAGAGATCGCACTTTTCTTCCCAGGGCTCTGATTTCCGGCTTAGTTGGTCCCGCAAGGGCCGCGGACTAGCCTTTCTGCAGGACGGAGAGAGTCACGCGCAGTGCCGCGCGGGCTCGTTGGAACCGTCGTCTTTCTGAAATCTCTCTAGATCCGAACCTTCGTCGTCGCTCTTACGAAGAGCTACAGGCCCAGAGCTCCAACGGGAGGCTCACCCCATGGCCGGGAACATCTTCAGCTCAATCTCCTCAAGCATCTCCAATTCGATCGCTTCACGTGACTCCCTGTCCAACATCGTTGGCCGAGATATGGCTGTCGATCTAGGTACGGCCAACACGCTCGTGTACGTCCGCGGCGAAGGCATCGTTCTGAACGAGCCGTCGGTAGTTGCTGTCAACGTCAAAGACGGTCGGCCCGTTGCCGTGGGCGCCGAAGCCAAGCGCATGATTGGCCGCACGCCGGCGCATATCCAAGCCATCCGGCCTCTGCGCGACGGAGTCATCGCCGATTTCGACATTTGCGAAAAGATGCTTCGGTACTTCATCCAGAAGGTTCACACTTCGAAGTGGTCGAAGCCACGAATGGTGATCTGTGTTCCGTCAGGAATCACTCCGGTTGAACAACGCGCCGTTCAAGAGGCCGCCGAGTTCGCTGGTGCGCGGCGGCCGGCCTACATCATTGAAGAACCGATGGCCGCAGCGATCGGAGCGGGACTTCCCGTCCAGGAGCCAACCGGAAACATGATCGTCGACATCGGTGGCGGAACTACCGAAGTTGCTGTTATCTCCCTTGGCGGCGTTGTCGCGTCACAATCGGCTCGAGTCGGTGGCGATGCACTTGATACGGCCATCATCAACTACATCAAGAAGGAATACAGCCTTGCTCTCGGTGAGCGCACCGCTGAGGAAGTAAAGATGGCTCTCGGTTCGGCGTGGCCTTTGGAAGTTGAATTGCACGCTGAAATCCGTGGCCGCGACTTGGTGACCGGTCTTCCGAAGACCATTGTCACCACAACAGAAGAAATCCGCGAAGCAATCGAAGAGCCGGTTGCCGCGATCGTTGACGCAGTCAAAGTGACGCTTGATAAGACACCACCCGAGCTTTCTGCCGACATCATGGAACAAGGTGTTGTTCTTGCAGGCGGCGGAGCCCTCCTTCACGGAATCAGTGAGCGTCTCGAACATGAGACGGGCATGCCGATTGTCATTGCGCAGAACCCTCTCTTCGCCGTAGCGATCGGTTCCGGCCAATCGCTGGAGGAGTTCGACGCTCTGAAGGGCGTCCTCTTCTCGTCGACCATCAACTGAGTCGAACTACGACATGGCATCGTCGCGACGCGGTGGGCGCTCACGCATCACCATCAGCCTGCTGCTGATTTCAGCAGTATTGCTGCTTACCCTTGATGGTCGTGGATCCGGCCCGATTGATTCGGTTCGTAGCGGCGTGCTTACGGTTCTCTCTCCGTTGGGCGGGGCTGCATCAAGTATCACCAGCCCATTTCGAAACGCGTGGAATAGCGCGTTTGATCAGGATGATTTGAAGAAAGAAAACGACGTTCTTCGTGAAGAGAACGATCGGTTGAAGGGCGACATAACGGCAAATTCGATCGCCAAAGAACAGTTGCAGCAGTTGTTGCAACTCGTGGGCATCCCGTTTGTCGGTGACACTCCGGTCGTTCATACGCGGGTCGTCTCCGGGGCCGTTGGTAATTTCGGCGATCGGATCGAACTCGATAAGGGGTCTTCCTCAGGTATCGAGCGCAATATGCCAGTGGTTACTGGTGAAGGGCTCATCGGAAAAGTTGTTGAAGTCGGCGAGAACCGATCGGTCGTTGCCCTCCTTTCGAGTGGCACGTTTCGAGTTGGGTTTTCCGTTGTTGGAACTGCGGCAATAGGTATCGCCCAGGG
>WLGJ01000036.1 GCA_009703275.1 Actinomycetota bacterium | reverse complement strand
GATGTCGACCTCGACCTCGTCGCACGCGGTACTCCTGGCATGAGCGGCGCCGACCTCGCCAATCTCGTGAATGAAGCAGCACTGTTCGCAGTTCGCGAAGGCGCTACAGAAATTCATCGTCGCAACTTTGAAGAAGCTCGTGACCGCATTCTCATGGGACAACGTCGTGACTCAATGGCGCTTTCTGACCTCGAAAAGGAAGCGATCGCCTACCACGAAGCCGGCCATGCTGTTTGCGCAGCAGTACTGCCAACCGCCGATCCCTTGCACAAAGTCACGATCATTCCTTCCGGAATGGCCCTCGGCGTGACGATGCAGTTACCCATCGAAGAACGACACATCTACCGGCAGGACTACATCCAAGACATGCTGATCGTCCGCATGGGCGGCCGCATGGCCGAGGAGGTCGTTTTTAGTGTCGCCTCCACCGGAGCAAATAACGACCTCGTTGGCGCAACAGAACTTGCCCGGAAGATGGTTCGCGAATGGGGCATGAGCACTCGAGTTGGTCCAATGGCTTGGGGCTCTCAAGGACAGGTTTTCTTGGGCGAAGACCTCATGCACACCCGTGACTACTCCGACGACACTGCCCGCGTGATCGACGAAGAAGTCGAACGAATCCTGCGACAAGCGCAAGAGAGTTGCCGCGAGGTGCTGATGGAGAATCGCAACGGTCTCGACCTCGTCGCTCGGGCATTGCTCGAGCACGAAACCATCGACGGTACCGAGGTCTCTCGTCTTCTCGAGCTGGCCCGCGCTGGTTCAACCTCCGCCAACCCGCACAACGGGACCTCTGTTCCGCTTTCACCGAGCGGAATCGAAGACGTCGTCACTACGAGCGTCGAAGCCGACCTAACCGAAAACTAAGTCAGTCGTGGTTCTCGCAGGAGCCGGGCGTTGAGCCCGGCTCTCTCGCTTCCGCCACCGCAGCCCAAAGGTCGGTAGCGGTTACCGGTCCAAGGAAATGGCGCTGCACGACTCCGTCTTCGCCAGCAATCAGGATCAGCGGAACTGCGTCGATTCCATACCGCCGATGGATCTCCGCCTCGGCCACAGCTTCAAGTTCCTGCACGCATAGCGGACCATCCGGACCCGCATCGAGATGCACGGCTTTTGACCAAACGCCAGCACAGGCGTCGCAGGAAGATGAAGTGAAAACGGCGACAAGCCACGGCGCATCGGGACGAGCAAAGTCGCGACGATCGAGCTGAACAGGAACGTTCCACTGCGTGTCCGCAGGCGCTGCCGGCTTACGACGCTGGAGCAGGAAAGCAACAACGACCGCAATGCCCACCAGCACGACGGCAATGAGTAACCGTTCCATGGTCAGCGAACGGTGGTTGTTGTTGCGCCGGCGACCGTCGAGGGCGTTACTGCGGCAACTGTCGTTGTCACCGCTGCGCTCGTGGTCGTGGTCACCTCAGGCACGGTGTCGTCGGAAGGAACTTCTGCACGAACCGCTACTGCTTGATCAGGTGTGAACACGTTCACCAAAAGAGACTCGGAACCAAGCACTGGGAAGTCGGAAATCGTCATGATTTCGAAGGGTGTGGCTAACGCAATCCATTGCCCAACAACAACTGGTTGATCCGCTTTGATCTCAAACGATGCATCGGATTTACCCGTCGTTGCCGACGCGAGGTTCACAACGAGACGTTGGCCCGGCGCGATGCGAACAACCTTCGCCGTCGAAAGGTCGAGCACAGAACCCTTCGAATGGGTCGAAATAGTCACCGTGGCAGTTTCAGTTGCGGAAGGGTTCGCCACAGAAACGAGTGACGACGAAACCTCGGTCGTTGTAGCAATCGTTCCAAGCCAATGCGTCGCAGCGAGTGGAACTCCCATCGTGAACGAGAGCCCTCCCCCGGTAGCGGTACGCGTTGCCCCGACAGAACGCTCTGCAACAATTTGCGCGCCATCTGTTGAGCGCACAATGAGCCAGCGTCCAACAGATTTCGGAATACGCGGATCGCTACCTAGATCGATTTGGGCAGACCGACGTGAAGCAACCTGAACAACAAACGGTTCAACACTTCCGTTCGTTGCCGGATCATCGAGCTGGACCTCGACCTGCACTTCAGTATCAGAATCGCCAGTGTTGAGAATGGAAACAATCTCGCGAGCAGACGTTGACGCGGCGGTTGCAACCGGAAATGTCCAAATTGGCGACGTTGATGTCGCGCCAAGAACCGCAGTGAGGCCTTGCTCGGAGTTCGCACGACCGTCGGAGGTCTGAATCTGTTCAGCGATCAATCGCCCGATGCGAACAGTCACCGTGGTCGAGACACGTTCACGGAGAGTCACGATTGCACCGACATCGACGACCACGACCCGACCACCAGGAACAACCATGCCTTGGAGTTGCTGGGGAGTACGCGCCCCGTCTTCAGTGTCGAAGGCGAAATCGACAGTGGCTTCTCCGGGGAATGGATTGAACAGCGCCACGAGGTTGCGGGAACCTGCTCGCGTTGTGCCCGAAGGGAAATACCACTGAGCACTCGGGCTCGACGCGCATGCACTAATCGAACGTCCGGTCGGTCCACGAAGTTCGTGCACAACGGTGATGGCGCCACCAGACATTTCGACGAGTGCGGAAGCCCAAGGCGCCTTCACGATGTCGCTCACGCGAACCGTTGTTTGGCTATGGGCTTCTACCTTCACGGCCTTGACCGTGGCGTCCCCCTTCTCGGTGAACACGGAAACCGCGCCAGTCGAAGCCTCAGACGTTGCATTCGAAACAATGACCGACTGTTCAGCGAAGCCTGCGGTATCACCTGCGGTAACCCCGGTCGCCGATCCGGCAGCGCAGTACCAGGTTGAACTCAGAGCCCCCTCAGGCGATGCCGCTGGCACCATCCCGTTGAGTCGAACACTGGAATTCGATGTCGATGCACTTCGGTTCTGAATGACTACCGCGCAGACAAGCAGCACCGGGAGAAGCAGAAGGATCGGAACTCGCCAGGCTCGGTTCATTTCGACTTCCTCCGGAGGCCCCTGCGACCGGTTTTCCAGAACGCTTCTGATTCTTCCGGAGACATGGATCCGACCTGCGGTTCCTCCGGGACTTGGGACTCGAATTCGATTGCCTCATCAACTGCGAGGTTGACATCAACTGCGACGTCGACGGCCACGGTCTCGACGGCCACGGTCTCGACTCCGAAATCAGCGAATTCTTCAAGCATCACCGCATCGACGAGCGCCATCGATTCGACGACAGTTTCTGACCCACGTTCAACCGCTGGTTCTGCAGGTGCGACCGGTAAGAGATCAGTGCGTTCATCCTCACGGACTCGTACTCGGAGCAGGTACACGACAACGAGAACCCAAAGAACGACTTGTCCCGCAAGAAGTGCCCCTCGTGTTGCAGGTGTCTCGAACGAGAGCGTGGCAACGCCGCCGTTGGTTGCAGTAAACGAACTCGACCAGCCGAACGCCGAGCTGCGCTGCAACGACTGTCCATCGACCTTGAGTTGCCACTCTTCGCCTGCCGAGGCCACATAGACCTCGCCAGCGCCGGGCAACTCACCCTTGTACTGCGCGAATCCTGATGAATCGGTGAGCACCGCGGTTGAGCCCTGAAGAGCAAGGTCTGTGCGATCAGCGAGCGAGGGTCCACCATTTGGCAACTGCGTTTCACTCGGCAATTCGGTAACTCCTGGCGCCCACGCTGAATTTCGGTAGACGCGCACGCCGGGGTTCACTGTGATCGATGCGAGGTCGAGTTGCGCATCGAGTACTGCCAACAAGTCAGTCGGCACTGACGTACGAGAACGGGCGTAGGGATCAGGAGCTGGTGCGACTGGAACGACGACGTAGCGCACCGCCATGGGCGACAACAACGCACCCAACCGCGCAGTTCCGCCTTCTGACGCGGTTTGAAGAGCTCGCGCAAGATTGCTCGTTGCTCCTGAGTCCGAACCCGCCCACTGCTCAGCGATCGAGGGAGTACCAGAGATGGTCGTCGCATACGCGAGCGTTCTGTCGGGACCGAGGTCATCGACCGCGGGTGCGTCGAGGGCCCACCCTTGGAGAGGCAGTGCAGTGGCATCACCGAGCCACAAAACCCTGTACGCCCCATCGGTAGTGCCGTCGCCAAGGAAAGAAAGCGAACGATTGAAGTCGCCCCGTGGCATGTCCCAGCGGCCTGAGAACGACGACATCAGAGCAGGACCGAGCGCAACGATGAATGAACCGGCGGCGAGTAACGAGACGATCTGCCGCCAGCCAAAGTGATAGTCGGGAAGGTCAATCTCAAAGGCCGCCATGCCCAAACCAGCGGCGAGCGCGACTCCGAGTGCAGATGGCACCAGCAACATCGATGGCGAAGGCAGGTACTCGGTGAGCCATCCTTGACCGACTCCCCACGCCAGTCCGAAACCGACGAGCGCCAACACCCATGAGCGAACGGCCCAAGAAAGCCGCCACTGCCGACCGATGAAGAGCGGCAACAACGCGGTGACAAGAAGCAGCCAACCGAGGATTCCTGTCCCAAACGGTCCCGTTCCGAATCGGAGGACATCGGCAAGACCAAGAGCAAACCCACCGTTGGAAGAAACGCCAACCAGCGAATCCCAACCGTCAAGGAATCCGAGACTCCATGGCAAGTGCAGAACCAACGCAACTGCCGAACCACCAACACCGACCAACAGGATTCGACCACTTCCAGCGAATTGGCCTGCCACCCAACCACCAACTGCAAACGCAATCGAGACCCCGGCCACCACAACGATCACCGAGGGATCGATAACGGCACCAAGTGCAACAAACAGCCCAACCGAAAGTGTGCGATGCAACAGCGGACGGGATCGAACGCCTGGTCCGGCTTCGTTGCCAATTGTTCCGAAGGGAGCAAGGCGAGTTGCTGACGCGAGCTGAGAGACGACCCATGGAAGCAACGCGTAGAGAACCAGTGTCCCCCACTGCCCTTGAGCCATACCGTTCGCAGCGACGGGGATGATCAAATAGACGATCGACGCGAGCAGACGCGCACGCTGCGAGGTCACTGGTTGCGTGAGACGCCACATTCCCAAGACACCGAGCGGCCAAAGTCCAAGAATCAACACGCCACGCAGCAAACCGATGGCGCCGAAAAACAGATAGCTCAAGGCTCCGAGAAAACCGAAACCAGTTGGAGCCGGCGCTGTGGATCCAAGTCCGACTGACTGATAACCGCTGAGCCAGCGTTCGACCATTTGTCCGGGCGGAAGAAGGCGCACGAAATCACCAACGGCGGGGACTCCATGAAGAACGAGTTCGCGTCCGCCGGCGAAAAGAAAAGCGATCATCAACACCCAGATAACAAACGGAGTCGCTGATCGGGCATCTCGAAGATTCGACATGAGTTCGCGTCCGCCGGCCGCCGCTTCGGAACGAGCAATCCGGTGACGCATGAATGCAGTGAGGCGAGCGCTTCCACGAGATTGAAACGCATGAACTTCGCTGTCAGGAACGCGCCGAATGGCAGCGAGTGATGCTCGTCGCGTTCGCGCAGACGACGAGTTTCTTGAATTCCATGTCCATGCTGACCAGATATCTCGTGCCCGACGGAAGTGGCCCAGCACAATTGCTTGGACGATTTCCAATAGAGAAAGAATCAACGCTTCCGGAGTTGCCCGCACACGAGTACCGAGGGTGTCCGAATCGCGCATCGCTCGCAATCGATGTCGGGACTGGAGTCGACGACGATCGTCCACGGGTCGACGAATACCAAGCGCCTCGAGATGGGCGACTCGTGCCGCAGGAGCCACGATCACACGCGCTCCGGCGACGTGAGCCCTCCAGCAAAGTTCGAGATCCTCACCATGAAACGAAATTGCTGAGTCGAAACCACCAAGGGCTTCGAAGAGATCGGCCCGAATCAGCGTCACCGCTCCAGGAATGAAAAACACGTCGCGCACCGCGTCGTGTTGCTCTTGATCGAGGTCGCCGCGTTCGACATAAGCCGCAGGATGACCAAACCGATCAGCGCCCATACCAACTGAGAGCAACCGTCGTGGCTCGCTCCACTCAACAAGTTTTGGTCCGACGATTCCGGCATTCGACCGAAAGGCCTCTTCGACGAGCAGTCGAACAGCATCTGGATCGAGGCGAACATCGTCGTGACAGAACAGATAGAACGCGGCGCCTTGCACAGCAACCAGAGCTTCATTGGCTGCAGCGGCGTAGCCAGAATTTTCCGGAAGGCGACGAAGATGGGCGTCGGGGAGAACTTCGGCCACCCGGTCTCGGAGTTCGACCCCATCTGTGCTCGCAGCATCGATGACAAGAACGGAAAGCGCGGAATAGTCCTGGGCGCCAAGGCTCGACAACGTTTCTTCAAACCATCCGCCCGGGTTATGGGCCACCATCACCGCGACGACGGCGGGGGCAGGCCCTTCAGGTTCCTCTGCCTCGAAGAGGGATTCGAAACTCGGCGATGCCGGATTGGTTTCGGCCGAAGTAGCGGAACTCTTGCTCAGCGCAGCAAGAAGGTCGTCAAAGATCGACTCAGAATCAGCACCCGTTGGAGGCACCGAACCGCCTCCGGAAAGGGGGTTCGGGTCCGCAATCGGCCCGGAGGCCGGCGTGGAGGGGGGTTCGGGAACAGTCACGACGGTCTCCGAGGGTAGTCCTCCTAGTGCCAGATCCCGCTGACCCCCGTCTACGCTTACCTCCGTGGAAAATGCCGCGTATGACCCCATTCGACGTGCCGCCTATGAGGCCCTCAGCGTCGGCCTCGGCTTCGGAATCCTCGGATTCAACCGTTTGCAGGTGCGACGCCGCGAATGGGAGCGGGAATCTGGCGTGACGCTCCCGTCGGGGTCCGAGATCGCAAAGACCATGACCACGACGCTCGGCACGTTCGCCTCGCTCGTCGCCGAGCGCGGGCGTCGCTGACGTGCGAATCGCCGCTGACGCGACCTCACTCATCGGACACCGAACTGGCATCGGGGGCGTGACACGCACCTACCTCCATCGCTTCGCGCGTCCCGGACTCGAGGTTTCCGCGTTTGCCGTCTCGCGCCGCGGTGCAGGCCCAATGCTCGACGAACTCCCTCCCGGCGTGCGGGCCCATCGACGTCCAATGGTTGCCCGTCCCCTTCGAGCGCTCTGGCGGCGAGGTCCGTGGCCTCCTATCGAGTGGTGGACCGGCGATATCGACCTCGTGTGGGGACCGAACTATGTCGTTCCCCCAGCGAAGAACGCAGCACGGGTCGTGATGGTGCACGACCTCACCGCTGTGCACTTTCCCGAAATGTGCACCAACGATGTGCAACAAGTTCCCGCTCTGCTCCGTCGAGAAATCCTCGATGGCGCATGGATCCACACACCGTCGCAGGCCGTCGCCGACGACGTCGTTTCCACACTCAACGTTGAACCGCATCGAGTTCGCGCAATCCACCTCGGCGGGCCACAACAGATCGAGGACGCAACTAGAGCCGAACGCGCCAAACGAGGCCGCGCCTTTGCTGGCGTCGATGACTACTTACTTTCTCTCGGAACAATCGAACCGCGAAAAGACATTCCGTCGCTCGTTCGAGCCTTTGATGTGATCGCTCCCAAGCGACCGAACCTCCACCTCGTCATTGCCGGGCCCGACGGTTGGGGCGTCGACGCAGTCAAAGAGGTCATTAACTCCTCACCGAATCGATCAAGGATTCAACGCACAGGCTGGCTCTCCGACGCTGACCGCGACGACCTTCTCGCAGGCACGCGTGCCTTCGTTTACCCCTCGCTCCTTGAGGGATTCGGCATCCCCCCACTGGAGGCAATGGCCGCAGGAGTCCCCGTGATCGCGACTCGCACGGGATCGCTACCAGAAGTTCTCGGTTCTGCGGCGCAATGGGCACAACCTGGCGACGTCGACACTCTGGTCAGCGCCATTGAAAAGGTTCTCGACGACAACGAAGTTGCCGAATCACTTGTTGCAGCTGGCAACGAGCGCCTGACTCATTTTTCATGGGACCGATCGACCGATGAATTGATTGAACTGTTCGAACTTGCGTGCGCGGCTCGGGCCTAAGGTGACAACGTGAGAGCTTTAGTCACCGGTGCTGCAGGGTTTGTTGGTCGACACCTTTGCGCGCATCTTCTTGGGGAGGGAGACACGGTTATTGGTGTCGACCGCGCAGATGGCCCAGACCTCCTTGACCCCAAGGCCGTGCACGCCCTGCTGGCCGACATCAAACCTGATGTCGTGTATCACCTCGGCGGTTGGAGCGATGTCGGCGCGTCATGGGACTACCCCCTTGATGCATTCCGGGTGAACGCAGAGGGAACGCTCAATCTTCTCCAGGCGTGCGTAAGCAACGGAAAGCCAAGGGTTCTTGCGGTCAGCAGCGCAGATGTCTACGGGCGCGTCTCTCAAAATGAACTTCCAATTGCCGAAACAACACCGTTCCGGCCTGTCACTCCATATGCAGCAAGCAAAGTTGCCGCCGATCAGTTGGCACTGCAGGCATGGCTCGGACATCAACTCGAAACCATTCGGGTGCGAGCGTTCAACCACCTTGGTCCAGGGCAGACCACTCGATTCGTTGCTCCTGCTATTGCTGAGCGAGTTGCCCTCAACGAACGAGACGGTTCCAACTCTGTCCCGGTTGGAAATCTGACGCCTCGACGCGACCTCACAGACGTCCGCGATGTTGTGCGCGCTTACCGGTTACTTATGACAATGGGTGAGCCGGGAGAGGCATACAACGTCTGCACGGGCCGAGATCTCACTATCGCTGAACTTGCCGAGCGACTCGTTTCGCTCGCGAGTTCGCCAATGCACGTAGAAGCCGACCCCGAGTTACAGCGCCCCGTCGAGACGCCGGTGTTACGCGGAGACCCAACGCGGTTGAACGCCATCACCGGATGGACACCTCAGATCTCGCTCGAAGTGACTCTGCAAGACATCCTCGACGAGCACCGCGTAGCGGTTTCTGGCCACCGATGATTCAGAAGCGAAGTTCGGCATTCCAGGGGCCACTCCGGCCCGTACAATCGAACCACCACGGGCGATGCCCCCACTCCCCGAGCGGAATCTCACAATGAACAAACGAGCACTCATCACAGGAATCACTGGACAGGACGGCTCGTATCTCGCCGAACTCCTTCTGGCCAAGGGTTACCACGTCATCGGAATGGTTCGACGCAGTTCCACGCTGAACTTTGAGCGGATCGGCCATCTCCAGGACGATCTCGAACTCGTCCCCGGCGACCTCCTCGACGAGGTTTCGATGATTCACATCATGCGAAACCACAAGCCCGATGAGGTGTACAACCTCGCCGCACAATCATTCGTGCAAACTTCGTTCGGACAGCCCGTCCTTACGGGCGAAACAACCGCACTCGGCGTCACTCGACTGCTTGACGCGATTCGCCTAACCGATCACGACGTCCGCTTCTACCAAGCCAGTTCTTCCGAAATGTTCGGCAAGGTTGTTGAAGTCCCCCAAAGGGAATCGACACCGTTTTATCCGCGCAGCCCCTACGGCGTCGCCAAGCTCTACGGCCATTGGATCACGGTGAACTATCGCGAGAGTTACGACATGCACGCGAGTTCCGGAATCCTTTTCAATCATGAAAGCCCACGACGAGGCCTTGAATTCGTCACTCGTAAGATCGCGAACGGTGTAGCCCGCATCAAGCTCGGACTCGATTCCGAGATCCGCCTGGGCAATCTCGACGCACAGCGAGACTGGGGTTTTGCCGGCGATTACGTCGACGCAATGTGGCGAATGCTGCAACAAGACGAACCAGGAGACTTCGTTGTCTCGACCGACGAGACCCACTCAGTGCGCGAGTTTTGCGAACTCGCGTTCTCGAGAGTCGGCCTCAATTGGGAAGACCATGTCGTGGTCGATGAGCGTTTTTTCCGCCCCGCCGAAGTCGATCTTCTCGTCGGAGATGCGACGCTTGCAAAGACGGTGCTCGACTGGCAGCCAAAGACACCATTCCGAGATCTTGTGCACATGATGGTCGACGCAGACCTCGAGAACGTCGCTCGCCAACAACGCGAACTGTCGTAGTCGCCATGATCACCGTCATCGCCGGTGGCGTTGGCGCCGCAAGAATGCTTCGCGCTCTCCTTCAGGTTGTTGAGGCGTCTGAAGTGACTGCCATCGTCAACGTCGGCGATGACCTTGTCCTTCACGGACTCCATATCTCCCCCGACCTCGACACCGTGACCTACACACTCGCCGACGCCATAAACCCTGACACCGGGTGGGGCTTGGTGAATGAGTCGTGGCAATCACGAACAATGCTTGAGCAGTATGGAGGCGTTAGCTGGTTCGGTCTTGGAGATCGAGACCTCGGAACGCATCTCTATCGAACGCAACGCCTCCACGAAGGCGCCGACCTTGCCACTGTTACCGCTGAAATCGCCGTTGCTTGGAACCTCGGGCTCACGGTATTGCCAGCAACCTGCGACCCTCTGCGCACGATGGTGACTCTGGCCGCCGATGACCCTGCAGGGACCAACACCCCGAACCTAACGGCAGGAACCGAAATCAGCTTTCAGGAGTACTTCGTCCAGCGTCACCACTCCGTGCCGATCTCGAACGTTCGATTCGCAGGCGCCGAAGTTTCCACGCCCGCTCCAGGCGTCGTCGAAGCAATTGAGTCAGCCGAACTCATCGTCATTGCTCCCTCGAATCCGCTTGTGTCGATCGCACCTGTGCTTGCCGTACCCGGAATCCGTGATGCACTCGTGCAGCGTCGCAAGGACGTCATCGCAGTCTCGCCAATCATCGCTGGCGCTGCACTGAAGGGACCTGCCGATCGAATGCTCGCCGAATTGGGTCACGACGCTTCGGTTCTTGGTGTTGCCGCTCTCTACAACGAATTCGCGAGCACGCTCGTCATTGATACCGCCGATGACTCTCTTCAATCGGCCGTCGAATCGTTTGGCCTCAACTGCATCGTGACCGAAACCATCATGAGTAAGCCCGGGGTTTCGGAGTCCTTGGCTCGAACTGTGCTTTCAGGAGCTACGACATGAGCCGAATGGAAATCTTTGGCATCGAAGGCATCGGCGAAATCCGCGTAGGCGATGACCTCGCGGCGATCATTCACGAAGCAGCTTCGTCGGCAGCAGACACCGTGCTCGCCGATGGTGATGTTTTGGTCGTCACGCAGAAGATCGTCTCAAAGGCTGAGGACCGGCTCGTCGCCATCGACCCCAACGATCCACTCAGTCACAAACCTCTTGTTGAACGCGAATCCGTTCGAATCCTTCGCCGCCGCGGAGACTTGATCATCAGCCAAACTGAGCACGGTTTTATTTGCGCAAACGCTGGCATTGATCTTTCGAATGTCGAAAGTGGCTGGGCCGCTTTGCTTCCTATCGATTCCGATCGCTCTGCTCGAAGGATTCGCGACGGATTGCGTCACCGATTCGGTGTCGATGTTGCGGTAATCATTTCCGACACTTTTGGCCGCCCATGGCGCAGAGGAGTCACCGACGTTGCAATCGGCTGCGCAGGAGTCGCAGGTATCGTCGATCTCCGCGGCACACCCGATGCCCTCGGTCGCGAGATGCACGTCACTGAAGTAGCTGTCGTTGATGAACTCGCTGCCGCCGCCGAATTAGTTATGGGTAAGTCCACCAACATCCCTGTAGCGGTCATACGTGGAGCTGATTCGACATGGTTGCGCGATGGAAGCGTTGCCGATGAAATTGTCCGTTCACCCAGCGATGACCTATTCCGCTGACCTTCGCGACTCGAGGAATCTCATGTCTGAACCATTCATCCCACCGACCGACAACCCGCCACCGCCTGCACCAGAACCCCCTCCCGTGGGCGCACTTCCAACTGCGCGCCCAAACGGTCTCACCCCAAATTTCGACATCATCCCAACACCGATTCGCTCACGAATCGCCATGACAATTTCATGCACCGATGCCGACGAGCTCCCGCGAGTGAGCAACGCCGGTGAAGTAATTGATGGCCCCAGCGGACCAGTCCAAGTAATGCACAACGGCGTGCTTGTGGAAGATGGTTGCTACTACGGAGTTCTTACAGGCGAAATCATCCGTTGCCTTCGCGGGATTCATGAGCCACAAGAAGAACTCGCGTTCTCAATAATCATGAAGCGACTCGCCGAAACCCGAAGCGCTACCCAGGCACCCACGATGATCGAACTGGGAAGCTTCTGGGCGTATTACAGCCTTTGGTTCCTCAACGATTTTCCTGACGGTAATTCCATCTGCCTTGAGCCCGACGCGCATCACCTTGAAGTCGGTAAGCGCAACTTTGCCATCAATGGCCGGACAGGAACCTTCATCAATGCAGCAATTGGCATTGGCGGAGGTTCGGTTCGCGGCTTCGTTACCGAGACGAATCCTGACCCTGTCGATCTACCTTCCCACGACCTCGAATCCCTACTCGAAACCTGCGAGATCGAGAAGGTCGATGTACTTCTGTCGGACATCCAAGGCGGTGAAGTGCCGTTACTTATCAGGGCAAGCGAACGGCTCCGACGAGGCGCAGTCCGCTTCCTCATTGTCAGCACCCACGACCTCTCAATCACAGGGAGTGCGACCACTCATCAGCAGGTTCTCGACATCTTGTTGTGGTCTGGTGCACACATCATCGCCGAACATTCCGTTTCGGAATCTTTCAGTGGCGACGGTCTCATCGTGGCGTCATTCGACCCTCGAGATAAAGACATGAAAATCAACATCTCCCATAACCGAAGCCGAAATGCACTCTTTGGTGAATGGGAACCGCGAGCCGAGAGCTACCGGCTTCAGCTACTTGAGGCGAACGAGACTCTTGAACGGATTCGCTCGATGTTGCCGTTCAGAATTCGCCGCAAATTTCTCAACGTGTGGAATGCGCTGAGGAGCTAAACCTCAGACCCGCTCGCGAAACCAATTGAGTGTCGCGAGCGCACCTGCTTCAAGAGTTGTCTG
>WLGJ01000035.1 GCA_009703275.1 Actinomycetota bacterium | reverse complement strand
TTCGGCTTACTTGCGAGCCGATGGCGCAAAGCGAATGTCGAGAGAGCGCAGATAGGTCTGCAATCCGGCATCTTGAATCGGAATGATCCAAGCCTGTTCGCCTGATTCGTTGTAGTGCGCATGCCACATACCCGGCGGAGTCACGAAGGCCGAGTGCGGTTCCCAGTCGACGCGAATTGGGTCGATGATTTCCCCGTCCTCATCAACAGAACGGCCGACGAGCGTGTAGCAACCGGGCTTGCAGTCGCCGACAAGGTCGAGCGCGACGGATTGATGGCGGTGAGGGCGTTGCACTGCGTCAACGGGAAGTAGCCCATACATCGCCCACAACACGTGTGTGACGGTTTGCGTCATGTCGTTGGGTGTGGTGTTCAGCAAAATCGACAAACGGTTTCGGTCGGTTGCGCGAGGTGAGGATTCGACATCGGCAAGCTCGGCCCGCACACGCTCCGCGGGGAAGCGCGTTGGTTCGAATTTGGCGTGAGTCGGAACAACACCGAGATGACGAAGTAACGGTTCGTCGGTGACCCAGTACATCGTTGTGTCGGTTGACGCTCGGTGGACGGTGATCGAATTTGCGGGAAGTACGAAAAAGTCGCCTTCGCCCCATTCGAGTTCGCGGCCGTTCACGATCGAGACGCCGCTTCCCGAAATCACGTGATAGAGCTCGGAGGTTGCAACCGGCGCGGTGTTGACCGAAGCGCCGGGAGCGATTCGAATGAACGAGGTGAGCAACGCTGGTGATGTCGCCGGACCTTCGGTGATCGAAAGTTGTTCTGAAAGGTCGAACGGAATGATGCCGGTAGCGACTGCTTGGTGTCGGGCGGCGGGAAATCGCTCCATCGCGACTGGCGGGATGCGTCCTGAACCAACCGGGTTCGCGGCTCGGGAGTATTCGAAGTAATTGGACTGACCGGACCAATCCTCATCGTCGAGTCCCTCGGCTGATCCACCCATCACCAATGTCGGTTCCATCGCTCCAGTCTGCCTTCTCGCCCGGGTTCATATGAGGGGAGGGGCGTAGGATTAGGCCATGTCCGACCGTGGTCTCACTCATCTCGATCCTCTGGGCCGCGCCCGGATGGTCGATGTCACGCCCAAAGACGTCACCCATCGCCGGGCGATCGCTCGTGGTCGGGTGCACATGACTTCTGAAACCGCGTCGTTGGTTGCCCGGGGGGCAATCAGTAAAGGTGACGTTCTGTCGGTGGCGCGCGTCGCTGGCATTCAGGCGGCCAAGCGCACCTCAGATCTCATTCCGCTTTGCCACCCGTTGATGATTGGCGGTGTCTACGTGAACTTCCGCATTGAGGATGACTTCATCGAGATCGAAGCGCAGGTCGAAACAGTTGATCGCACTGGCGTAGAGATGGAAGCGCTTACCGCGTGTTCAGTTGCGGCGCTGACCATCTACGACATGTGTAAATCCTCCGATCGTTCGATGGTGATTGGCGACATCGCGCTTTGGGAAAAGACCGGCGGGCGTTCGGGTGTGTATCAACGTGATCCAGACGCGTCTTTAGGAGATGACGTTCTTGATGGCTCGTTCACCGGAACCGCAGAGAATGGTGAAATCCGCTCGGTGTGACAGATTTGTTCAATTGGCTTGATGCCATACAGGGCAAGGAAAATCACGGTTATTGCTGGTAGCTCGCTGGAGCCCGATTGGCGCTCTGTAGTAGAACCGTAACGTTCTCATTCACCCGGTGGACGCTTACCGGCAACCGTTTCGCAACGTGAAACCTGCCAAAGTCCCATCCCGATTTCTGCGAGGAAGGTCACGTCATGACGATTCTGGTGCTCTTCGTGCTCGCAGTTGTTTGGGCGGTGTATCTGGTGTCATGGATTCGTTCCCGTACCGAGCACACTCGCGTGAACTCAATCAGCTCCTTCTCGAATCACCTTTCGATCCTTGAGCGTGCCGCACCTGGTTCGACATCGCCTGTCGCACCCGTTGCATCGGGCACGACGACACTTCGGGGCAGCGAGTACTTCGCTCCGCACCGCCCAAAGCTCTCTCCGCAGAAGAAGCGCCGTCGCGACATCCTCTTCGGCTTGGCCGGAGCCACCGGTGTCACCCTTCTCGGTGCATTCGCCTTCGGCGGTCTCATGATCGTGTTGTTCCTCCTCAGCCTTGGTGCTTTTGGTGGCTATGTGGTGTTGCTTGCCAACGCCCAGAAGCAGAAGCTTGAGCGACAGGCCAAGGTCCGGTACATGCAAGACAACGGTGGGGTCGTGCCCGGACAGGCCGCCGGTGCTCCGGTTGCATTCGATGACAACGAGGAAGCCCTTCCCCGGATGTTCGTCGTCGGCGGCAACTGACCCTTCTGGATCGTCGATTCCGTGGCGGTTCGTACTGTCCGGTAGATTGACGACCCCTGCGGGGGTGTAGCTCAGTTGGCTAGAGCGCTACGTTCGCAACGTAGAGGTCGGGAGTTCGATTCTCCTCACCTCCACCACAGGTATGTGAAAGCCCCGGCAAGTTTGTCGGGGCTTTCAACGTCTTTCGGTCTCTACCGAAACGGCGCAGCGCGTACCATCCGAGGCTATGAGCATCACTTTTGATGGAAAAGAAAATCTGACGCTTCCGCTTCTGCGAGTGATCAGATCGGCAATCGACACTGGCGACGGCGGGACGACACAACAGCGCGGCATGCTGAGCGATCTCGCTCGAATCATTTTCGGACTCGATTCGCTTGATGTCGACGGCTTGCAACCGATTACTCCTGGCGAAGCAGGTGGCGTGTTTACTTCGGTTGCCTTGCGACGTCGTGTTCGCATGTTCCTTGTCCTCTTCATGTTGTGTCGTCATCCACTCTCTGACGAACAACTCCAACGCGTTGAAGACTTTGTTGACGCACTCGGTGGGGATGATGGCGATCCCGGCCTTGCCCAGGCGCGTGCAATGGTCGAAACCCAAATTCTCGAAATCAGCGAAGATCTTCTTCGAGCGTGGGGTGAGGCCGTTGATGTGACCGCCGAACGGTCATTGCGCGACGAATATGGTGCGACTGAAGTTGCCGCACCGGAGTTGGTGGCACGCGTTGCTGCTTTCCGTGAGTTACCCCGCGGGACTCTTGGTCGCGAGTACGTCGAGTTCTACAAAGAGAACGGATTCGCGCTTCCCGGCGAAGAGCCGGGAGTACCCGCATTCTTCGTTGCTCACGACATGTGCCATCTCATCGCCGGTTGCGGGCCGAAGGCGCAGGAGGAGATCGCCTTAGGTGCATTCCTGCTCGGAGCCAAGGAAGACGATGACCATTGGGCGTATTTGCTTGGCGTGCTGGCGATCATGGAATACGGCTCGTTTGCCCCGCCATCATTCGAAGCGAAAATTGGCACCCTTGCCCGCCCCGGAGCGACCGAAGTGGTGTTCGACGCGTTGCTGCGTGGTCTGAATTGCTACGTCGACCTTCTCGCTGTGGATCACCTGGCGATGGCGCATCTTTCGATTGCCGATATCCGCCATCGCTTCAACATCGCAGCGCCCAATCCTCCGTTCCCAGCATTCATCGGAATCGCCTAAATCTCCGGCAGGGGATATCGACTGAGTTGGGGCTGGGCGCTGGAACTAGCGTGTGGCCATGCCGACGTATCGCTCACGTACCACCACCCATGGCCGAAACATGGCCGGAGCCCGAGCTCTCTGGCGCGCCACGGGCATGACCGACGGTGATTTCGACAAGCCGATCATCGCGATCGCGAATTCATTCACTCAGTTCGTGCCCGGTCACGTGCACTTGAAAGACATGGGTCAGCTTGTGGCGCGAGAAATCGAAGCCTCAGGTGGCGTTGCAAAGGAGTTCAACACCATTGCCGTTGACGACGGCATCGCAATGGGTCATGGGGGCATGCTCTACAGCCTTCCCAGTCGTGATCTCATCGCCGATTCGGTCGAATACATGGTGAATGCACACTGCGCCGACGCACTTGTCTGCATTTCTAACTGCGACAAAATCACTCCGGGCATGCTCATGGCAGCACTTCGCTTGAATATCCCGGTGGTCTTCGTTTCGGGCGGCCCAATGGAAGCGGGCAAAACGCGTCTTGCCGGTTCTGAAGTCAAGGTCGATCTCATCTCGGCAATGCAGAAGGCTGGCGATCGAAATGTCAGCGATGAGGACGTTGAACTCGTTGAACGTTCAGCATGTCCCACATGCGGTTCGTGCTCGGGCATGTTCACCGCAAACTCAATGAACTGCCTTACCGAAGCACTTGGACTTTCACTTCCGGGTAACGGAACGCTTCTGGCGACCCATGCCGATCGGGAGCAACTGTTCTTGCAGGCGGGTCGAACAATCGTCGATCTCGCAATTCGCTACTACGAGAAGGACGATGACTCCGTACTTCCCCGGGTAATTGCCAACAAGACGGCGTTCGAGAACGCCATGGCACTCGACGTCGCTATGGGTGGCAGCACCAACACCGTTCTGCACATCCTCGCTGCAGCCCACGAAGGTGAAATCGATTTCACGATGGCAGACGTCGACGCGCTCAGTCGTCGGTTGCCGAACATCTGCAAGGTTGCACCTTCTACTGAGAAGTACCACGTCGAAGACGTTCACCGTGCGGGGGGCGTCCCCGCAATTCTCGGTGAACTTGAGCGCGCGGGACTTATCGACGCAACGGCACCGACCGTGCATAGCTCTTCGCTGAAGGCTTCACTCGATGAGTGGGACATCATGCGCGATACCTGTACGGCCGAAGCGCGCCATTTCTGGAGCGCTGGTCCGGCGGGTATCCCCACACAGGTCGCGTTCAGTCAAGATACGCGTTGGCCCTCTCTTGATGATGACCGCGAGAACGGCTGCATTCGTTCTGTTGAACACGCGTACTCAACCGAAGGCGGCCTCGCAGTTCTTTTTGGAAATCTTGCTGCCGACGGTTGCATCGTCAAGACCGCTGGCGTTGATGAATCGATTTTCAAGTTCACAGGTACCGCTCGTGTGTACGAAAGCCAAGATGCAGCTGTCGAAGGCATCCTCAGTGAAGAGGTTGTTGCCGGAGAAGTTGTCATCGTTCGCTACGAAGGCCCCAAGGGAGGACCGGGCATGCAAGAAATGCTCTATCCGACGACCTACATCAAGAGTCGCGGACTAGGCGAAAAGTGTGCCCTGCTGACCGATGGTCGTTTCTCTGGCGGAACCGCGGGCCTCTCAATCGGTCACGTTTCTCCTGAAGCAGCCGAAGGCGGGCTCATCGGTCTGGTTCGTACTGGTGATTCCATCATCATCGATATCCCGGCTCGATCGATCACGCTCGATGTTTCGCCGGCAGAACTCGCTGATCGTCACGCCCATGAAATCGCCCGAGGCGACGATGCCTGGACACCAACGAATCGTGATCGCAGTGTTTCGCTTGCGCTTCAGGCTTATGCCGCCATGACGACATCGGCGTCACGCGGTGCCATTCGTGACCTGTTTCAACTCCAGCGCCACTAGAACTCAACGCGATTCAAGCACCGGTGAATTGTTGAACGAGGCGTGACCGATACAACTTTCCGGCATCGCTGCGGGGGAGTTCGTTGACGATGAAAACCCGCTTTGGCGTGAGTTGTGACCCGATGGTCTCTCGGCAATGGTCAATCGTCGACGCGATCATCGCGTCGGAGTCGGCGCCATCGGAGATCACGATTGCTGCAGCAACGATTTCTCCGAGGTCGTCATCGGGAAGGCCGAAGGCGGCGCCGTCAATGACGCCAGGAGCCGAAGCGAGTGCCTCGTCGATGCGGGCCGGATAGATGTTCACCCCACCGCTATTGATGCACTCTGCTGTTCGGCCTGACAGGAAGAGATAGCCGTCGGCATCGATATGGCCGCGGTCGCCGACCGTGTACCAATCGCCGCTTTCGTCATAGGTCGTCGCAGTCTTTTCGGGGTCGCCGTGATAGCGAAACTTTGAAGCACTAAAGAACCACACGGTTCCGACTTCGTTGACATCAGCGGCGGAGCGATCGTCGCGACGAATGCGAAGACGTTCAGGGTCGACGCGTCCCACGCTGCCTGGGTGGGCCAGCCACTCCTGCGGTGTAATCCATGTACCAGGACCTTCGCTGGCGGCATAGATCTCGTGAATCACTGGCCCAAACCACTCGAACATCGATTGTTTCGTGGCAACGGTGCAAGGCCCGGCGCCGTGGAGAACAAATCGAAGCGTCGAGACATCGAATGAGTCGCGATCAGGAACCGCCAGCATGCGATTGAACATGGTGGGAACAAAAAAGGCGTGTGTAACCGAATTGTCGGTAATGAGTTCAAGGGCTTGACGCGGATCGAATCGGTCCATGAGTACAACAGTGACGCCCGCGCCCAGAGGCCATTCCAAACACAATCGGCTCGGGCCAGAGTGGTAGAGCGGAGCAGTGCACAGCATTGAGTCGCCGTTGTCGCCGTCCATTCCAAACATGGCAACCATCGCTGTGCCAGCAGCGGCGGCGGACGAGGAAGGTTGAGGGTCGTGGCGAACGCCTTTCGGGCGACCGGTGGTTCCTGAGGTGTAGATCATCTGCGTGCCGCGAGGACGTTCCGGTGCAGGCGTAGAAATTGACGAGAGCGTGTCATCCCACGAAGCAAAACCATCGATTGATCCACCAATTGCGATTCGAAGCACGAGCGAATCAGGAGCACCTTGAGCTTGATGTGAAAAGACTGATTCTGCAACGAGCGCTTTGGCACCAGAATCTTCGAGCACGTACTGGACGTCGTCTGCTTCAAGATGCCAATTCACAGGAAGCAACGTGACGCCCGCACGTAGTGCCGCTTCATAAGTAACCATCCATTCCGGTCGGTTACGGCAAAGCAACGCAACGACATCACCATGCCCCAGGCCTGCGGCGGCGAGTGAAGCAGCGACGCCATCAACATCGTGATCAAGTTGACCGAACGTCATCACGCTTCCGTCAGTGGTGATGATGGCGGGACGATCGGGATCGCGTTGGGCGATCGCAGTTATCTCACGGCCGAGTGAATGGAGGTCTGCGTCGATCACGTTGATCCTGGTGCGCTGGGAGAACTGTGGTGAGAGTGATGGTACGTCGGCTTTCATGTTCGGGAACTTCGAAGGCAATCGAAAACAACAAAGGCCCCGCCGAAGCGGGGCCTTTGTACTGCAGAAGTGAAGATGATCAGGAGAGACGCTCGATGATCATCGCCATGCCCTGGCCGCCACCGATGCACATGGATTCCATGCCAATGGTGCCGCCGGTGTCCTCAAGGCCATTGAGGAGCGTGGCCATGATGCGGGCGCCGGTCATTCCGAAAGGATGACCGAGGGCGATAGCGCCGCCGTTTACATTGAGCTTGTCCCAGCTGATGCCGAGGTGCTTGGCCGACGGAACGACCTGTGCAGCAAATGCTTCGTTGATTTCAACGAGGTCGATGTCATTGATGCTCATTCCGGCGCGGGCCATTGCCTGACGGCAGGCTTCGACGGGGCCGAGGCCCATGATCTCGGGGTCGATTGCGCTCACGCCCGAGGAGATGATGCGAGCGATCGGCGTAAGGCCGAGTTCCTTGGCTTTGGTGTCGCTCATGACAATGACAGCGGCGGCGCCGTCGTTGAGCGGGCAAGCGTTACCAGCGGTGACGGTTCCGTCGGGGCGGAACACCGGCTTGAGCTCAGCAAGCTTTTCCTTGGTGGTTCCGGCGCGAATGCCATCGTCTTGCTTGACGACTACAGGGTTGCCATCGGCATCGACAGTGTGGATCGGGGTGATCTCACGTTCGAAGAAGCCACGCTCAAGCGCTGCGGTTGCACGCTGCTGTGACTGTGCTGCGAATTCGTCCTGCTCTTCACGCGAAACGTTTTCGAACTGGGCAACGTTCTCGGCGGTCTGGCCCATGCCGAGGTAGTAGTCGGAGATGCCACCGTCGAATGGGCTCCACACGGCAGCGCCGCCAGTTGCGCGCTCTGCGGTACGAGCCTCGGCTGCTGCCATCAGCGGGTTGTGCGTACCGGGAAGGCCATCGGACATGCCGAGACCAAACTGACTCACCGTTTCAACGCCAGCAGAGATGAAGATGTCTCCTTCGCCGGCCTTAATCGCGTGCGCAGCCATACGGATGGTCTGCAGTGACGACGAGCAGTAACGGTTGACGGTGACGCCGGGAATGTGGCCCATGCCAGCGAGTTCGGAAACGACGCGGGCGATGTTGTAGCCCTGCGCACCTGCAGGCTGCGCGCAGCCAAGCATGATGTCTTCGACGAGGGATGGGTCGAGCGACGGCACCTTGTCGAGAGCGGCGCGGATGATCGTCGCGGCGAGGTCGTCAGGGCGAACCTGCGTGAGCGAACCCTTGTGGGCACGACCAATTGGCGAACGGGCGGTCGAAACGATGACTGCTTCGGGCATGACGGCTCCTTGATGCACGGAACGCCGGAAGGCTCCGGCGGGCAGGGCCTGATCGGGCCCGTGGTCGGAATTGTCTATCGCAAGGAACCTACTGAGCGGTAACTATCCGGCGAGAAGGCGTGCGGGAGGCGGAAGCGTGGGGTAGAACCGTCTTCATCCGTCTCCCCGAAAGGCCTGGACCGCGCACTGCGGTTGAAGGGCCGAGGTGAATCCAATGGCACTTGATCTGCGCACCTTGCTCGACCCGAACACGACTGCTGTCGTCACGTCTGAGTGTCAGAACGGGGTGCTTGGGCCGGAAACCTCGTTGCCAGACCTCGCAGCCGCTGCACGGGTCCAGGCCATACCTAATGGAGCTCGCCTGTTGCACGCAGCGCGTGTTGCCGGGGTGCAGGTTGTTCACGCTGTGTTCTGGCGTCGTCCCGACTACCGCGGCGGCAATACCAATGGACGCTTGTTTGTTGCGATGCAGAAACACGGTGCGGTGGCGATGGAGCCCGGGAGCCATTTGGCGATGCCCATCGACGAGTTCAGCCATTCTCCAAGCGACATGATCTTGGGCCGCTACCACGGTCTCGACCCCATGGGCGGAACCGATCTTGATCCAGTGCTTCGAAACCTCGGAGTGAAAACAGTCGTGGTGATCGGGGTTTCTGTGAACGTTGCACTGTTGGGTCTGTCGATTGGATTGGTGAATAACGGTTATCAGGTTGTGGTGCCGCGAGATGCCGTGGCCGGAGTTCCTGCTGACTATTCCGAAACGCTGCTCGACAACACCTACCAAATGATTTCGACAGTGGTCACCACCGACGATGTCATCAACGCATGGTCGTGAAACTCGAGTTGTCGGGGACCGTTCAGTGATGTCTGAAGTGAACTCTGATGCGACCCGATCGCTTGGTCGGCGTGGTGAAGCCACACGACAAAAATTCCTTGAGGCAGTTGAAACCCTCCTCGAAGAGGGTACGTACCGCGAATTAACGGTTGCCGATATCGCTCGTCATGCCGGAACTTCCCCCGCGACCTTCTACCAGTACTTCAGTGCCGCAGAAGATGCAGTGTTGGCAGTGGCCAGTGCAACAGTTGAAGTTGCAGGTCCAGAACTCGCCCGACGTATCGAAGGCAGTGATTGGTCTGATCTGCGGGGCTGGGAATCGTCTCTTGGTGTTGCCGATGCGTTCATTGCGTTATGGAATGGTCATCGATCGGTTCTTCGCTTGATTGATCTTGCAACTGATGAAGGCGATCAACGATTCCGAGATGTTCGTACACAACTTCTTGGTGCGCCTGCGAATGCGTTCGTTGCGGTCTTGCGCAATCGGCCCGACCGACGAGTCGTCGACCCGTTGGCCGATGCCGGCGTTCTTGTTTCCATGCTGGCGCACGTTTCTGCCCATATCGACGGCCTGCAATCTTGGGGAGCCGATGGCGCTGAATTGCGTCGCAGTATGGCGAGAGTTGTCTTCCTGACCCTTACTGGTCAGTCGCCACCTGGAGATTGAGAATCGTCCGATCGGGCGCGATCGGCGATTGATCCACGACGGAAGAGGGCCCAAAGGCAGAGGCCCGAGGCTGCGGCGATGGCAAGAACGATGAGTGGCCACGGCGTGGACGAGGCGAAGGTGACGTCAGGGATCAACGGCATCTCTCCACGCTAGAGCGTGCTGTGCTGGTCAGGGTGACGCGTGGCCGGTACCTTTCGACACGAAACAAAACGCAAACTGTCGACTCGAGGCTGCACGATGAAGATTTCTGTCGGTTTACCTACGCACCATGTGGACTCGCTGGACGAGTGGTGTACGGCAGAGGCAATTACCGAAATGTCGCAGGCCTGCGAAGCTGCTGGCGCCGACGCTGTCTTTGTTACCGATCACCCTGCACCCGATGTGAAGTTCTTGGCCAAGGGCGGCCATCATGCGCTCGACCCGTTCGTCGCTCTCACCGTGGCCTCTGTGGCGACGTCGAAACTCCGTCTTCATTTCAATCTGGCGATCCTCGCGTATCGGAACCCTTTCATCTCAGCCAAGGCAATCGCGACGCTTGATCTGATCTCAAACGGTCGAGTCATCCTTGGAACCGGTGCCGGGTATCTCGCACCTGAATTCGCAGCCGTGGGCGGAGATTTTGACCGCCGTAACGATGTGACTGACGAAGCCATCCGAGCGATGCGCGCAGTGTGGTCTGGCGAGCCGGTCACGATGACCGGTCTTCACTTCGACGCCGTCGACACCATTGCGCTTCCGCTTCCCGTACAGAAGCCATCTCCGCCCATTTGGATCGGCGGAAATTCCAATCGGGCGATTCGTCGTTCGGTGGAACTGGCCGATGGTTGGAATCCAATGCCAAGTCCGGCGCAAGCGAGTCGGATGTTGCGCACGCCTCCGATCGAAACGATCGAGGATCTCGAGCGTCGAATTGGCGACTTGCGCGTAGCGAGCGAAAAAGCTGGCCGTGAGGTTCCCCCTGAAGTGATCTTCACTCCAATCGGGTATGCGCACTTCAGTGGTGCGTTTCCAGATGCCGCGCAGTTTGTTGATGACGTTGCTGCCTACTCAGCGATCGGAGTGAGCACACTCACGATCAATCTTCCAGGCAAGACTCGCGCGGAGTTCATCGAGAGCGTTGAGTGGCTCGGTGCTGAAGTCATCTCCAACATTGATTCGTGAGCGGTTGTGACTCGAGTGGAACCATCGGCGGGGGAGATCGAACGCGCTGTTGCTGCGCTCCGTTCGGGCGGTCTGATCGCGCTTCCGACAGAGACGGTTTACGGACTTGGCGCTGATGCCTCAAACGACGATGCCGTGCGTCGTGTGTTCGAAGTTAAAGGTCGTCCGAGCGATCATCCGCTCATCATTCACCTCGCGGATGCGGCACAACTCGAACAGTGGGCAGCGTCAGTGAGTCCGACTGCGCAGTTACTTGCGGACGCGTTCTGGCCGGGTCCGCTCACGCTCTTGGTGGAGCGTTCGTCGTCAGTCTCACCGGTAGTGACTGGAGGCCGCCCGACGGTTGGGCTTCGTGTGCCCGATCATCCGGTCGCATTGGAATTGCTTCGCTCCTTCGGCGGCGGAATTGCTGCGCCTTCTGCAAATCGATTTGGCCGTGTGAGTCCTACGACTGCAGCGCATGTGATTGCTGATCTCGGTGACGATGTCGATGTTGTTCTCGACGGTGGCCCGTGTCGCGTTGGGGTGGAATCGACGATCGTTGATCTCACGACTGACCGCCCGGTCGTGCTCCGGGCCGGGGGAGTCTCTGTCGACCGCCTCGAAGAGGTGCTCGGATACTCCATCGACATTTATGTGAGCGCGGAGCCTTCGACTGGAGGTGCTCGTGCTCCGGGAATGCTTGAAGCGCACTACGCGCCGAACGCACGTGTTGTGCTTTGCGCGGAACACGAGGTCACAGAAGTACTGATCGAAGTTCTCACTTCGGCTACGGGCCCCGTTGGTCTTCTAGCGGGGAGTGCGTTGGTAGGTCTTCCCGAAGACATTGTCGAATTGGAACCGGCAGGGACAGCTGATGACTACGCCGTGGTGTTGTACTCACGCTTGCGTCAGGCTGACAGGCTGGGCCTTAGCGTTCTGGTGTGTGTTCCGCCGCCGGAAGTCGGTGTCGGTGTTGCCGTCAACGATCGACTTCGTCGTGCGGCGGCTTCGTAGAAAAACGAATCACACAATCGTGATTGAGCGGGTTTCCCAGCCGGTGTAACCAGCGATGGGATTCGGAGTGATCTCGCCGGTTTGCACTTGTCCGTCGGCGTCGATGCAACGCACTGCGATCTCGTGTTCACCCTTTGTGGCATTCCAGTCGTAGTACCACTGTCGCCACACGCCACCAGAGAGTGAATCTCCGAGTGTTGCGCGGCGCCACACGCCATCGATTCGAACCTCGACTGCTGCGACACCTGTGTTGGGGGCCCAAGCAACGCCGGCGAGAGTGACAATGCCCTCAGGTTGGCGTGCTCCGCTTCGGGGAACATCGATTCGTGAAGACATCTTGATTGGGCCGTTCTTTGCCCAGCCCTGTTGAATCCAGTAGCCGTTAAATGAATCCCATTCGGTAAGTTCGATCGAACGTAACCATTTGGTTGATGAGACGTAGCCGTAAAGCCCTTCAACAACGATGCGCGCAGGGAAACCATTGTCGAGCGGAAGTGGTACGCCGTTCATTCCGATTGCGACGAGAGACGAACGTCCGTCGAATGCTGCGCTCGTTGGAAAGCCGGCGTTGTATCCATCGACGGATGTTCCAACGATCTGTTCTCCCGAAGGTTCGACTCCGGCGCGGTCGAGCAATGTACGTAACTCGACTCCTTGCCACATCGCAGTGCCGATCAACGTGCCGCCGACCCGGTTGGAAACGCACGCAAGTGTGATCGGAGCTTCGACCTGGGGCATTGCCAGCAACTCGTCGTAACTGATGGAGAACGGCGTTCGAACTTTGCCCTTGATTTCGAGTCGCCAGTTTGCGAGGTCGACCCTTGGGACGCTTAACGCAGTGTCGATACGAAAGAAGTCATCGTTGGGAGTCATCAGAGGCGTAATGCCCTCGATGTTGAGATTGGGAGTGGACGCTAAGGAACGAAGTTGTGGCGGCAACGTGGCGACAGGAGTGGGGAG
>WLGJ01000034.1 GCA_009703275.1 Actinomycetota bacterium | reverse complement strand
GTCCTTCGAGGCGCACTGGATCAGATGGAAGCAGTGCATCGCATCACTCCTCTCGCCTATTGGGGCGTTCCGCACGACACCGCTCTTTCTCGGGAAGACGCGTTAGAGCTACTCGAGAACGCGAAGAAGGTCCCTCCTGTTGTTCATCCGGTTGTACGAGTTCACCCGACGACTGGTCGACCTGCATTGTTCGTGAATCCCGGATTCACGAGCCACCTTCTCGGGCTTTCTGCGATCGAGAGCGACGCGCTACTGAGTCTTCTTTATGCGCACACGACGCAGCCTGAGTTTGTCGTTCGTCACCAATGGCAGCCCGGCGATGTCGTGCTCTGGGACAACCGGGCCACCATGCATTACGCCTGTGACGACTACGGAGATGCTCCGCGTCGCATGCGCAGAGTCACAATTCGCGGTGCTGCGCCATTCGGTCTCGATGGCCGCAAGAGCAGGGTGCTCGACGATCCATTTCTGTCGATTCGCTGATCGAATCGAATGGTGTTCTCCCCGATGAGCGTTTGAGAGGAGCGGGGACATACAAACAGGAACACTTGCCCAAGTTCTGACACAATGGCGCCTCTTGACGCAGAAGGAACTCGTCAGCAACCAGGGGGAGTAGGACATGGCAGAGCAGAACGAAGGCATTGAGGTTTCTGTTGAGGAACTTCGCGCCAAGTACGCGCAAGAACAGCTCAAGCGTCTGCGCACCGATGGCCTGAAGCAGTTCTCTGGTCTAAAGGAACAGTTCGAAGAACTCGACCAAGACCCCTACGCCGATCCCAACTTCACTCGCGATGCGATTGTTGAAGAAACCGAAGTCGTCATTGTTGGCGGCGGTTTCGCCGGCATGCTCACCGGCGTTGATCTCCAGAACCAAGGAATCACCAATTTCCGCATCGTCGAAAAGGGCGGCGACTTCGGCGGCACCTGGTACTGGAACCGTTACCCCGGTTGCATGTGTGACGTTGAGTCCTACACCTACCTCCCTCTTCTCGAAGAGACCGGCTACATGCCGACGGAGCGCTACGCCAGTGCTCCCGAAATTTTCGAGTACTGCCAACTTCTTGGTCGCACGTTCAATCTCTATGACCACGCGCTCTTTCAGACGATCATTAACGGCGCCGTGTGGGATGACAGCGCGAACCGTTGGAACATCACAACGTCGCGCGGCGACAAGATCTCGTCGAAGTACATCGTCATTGCTGGCGGCATTCTGCATAAGCCGAAGGTTCCTGGTATCCCGGGCATTGAAAACTTCAAGGGACGCATGTTCCACACCAGTCGTTGGGATTACGACTACACCGGCGGTGGCCCGCGCGAATTCATGGACAAGCTTGGCGACAAGCGCGTTGGCATCATCGGAACTGGCGCAACTGCAATCCAGGCGGTTCCGAAGTTGGCTGAAGCTGCCGGAGAGTTGTTTGTTTTCCAGCGCACGCCGAGCGCAGTTGGTGTGCGCAACAACGGCAAGACCGACGAAGCCTGGTTCAAGAGCTTGAAGCCGGGCTGGCAGCAAGAACGCATCGTGAACTTCACCAAAGCGGTCACAGGCGAAATGCCTGACGTCGATCTCGTGAACGACGGTTGGACCGACGTCATGTGGCGCAACACGCAGGCCACGGTGGAGTCACCAGAGCATCTCGCCGAGATGGAACTGAGCGATTTCAAGACGATGGAAAAGCTTCGTCGTCGGGTTGACACAATTATTGAAGACCCTGAAACCGCCGCAAAGCTCAAGGCGTATTACGGCAAGAACTGCAAGCGCGTGTGCTTCCACGACGACTATCTGCCGTCATTCAACAAGCCCAACGTGAATCTTGTGGACACCGATGGCAAGGGCATTGAACGTGTAACCGAAACCGGTGTGGTTGTCGGTGGCGTGGAATACCCCGTCGATTGTCTTGTGTTTGCTTCAGGCTTTGAGGTCAATACCGATCTCGACGCACGCGTTGGTTTCGACCCTGTTGGTCGTGGTGGCGTGTCGCTCAATGAGTCGTGGTCAACCGGTGCGCACACCCTTCACGGAGTGTTGTCAGGCGGCTTCCCGAACATGATGGTGATCAGCCTTGTGCAGGCTGGTTTCGGCACCAACTTCGTCCACTTCCTTGGCCGTTCGGCTCGTCACGTTGCCGAACTCATCAAGGCATGCAACGACCAAGGCATTGCCACCATCGAAGCGACTCCTGAAGCCGAAGAGGGTTGGCTCATGGTCCTGTACAGCGTGATCGGCAACGGTGCTGAATATGTCGCTACGTGTACGCCGGGTTACTACAACAACGAAATGTCGGTACCTGACGAAAAGGCTGCGAAGGGCCTTGTCTATGCCGGCAGCCTTCTCGACTACCACGCTCATCTTGATGAGTTCCGTGCTGCGGGAGACTTCCCGGGCGCGTTGGTAACGAAGGGCTAACTCACTTCGTCGGACTCGGACTCGGATCCGAGTTCCGGGTCATCGCGCAACGATTCCTTCCATGTACGGAATCGACTGTGAATCATTCCGTCGGGTCCGAGACCTTCGCCGTTGCCCTCTGCATCTAACTCAAAGGTCCAAATGCGTTCGAGGTCAGTGCTATCGACGGCTGCATAGCGCGCACGCGCACGTACTGCTGGACCCGCGCGCCAAAGCAGGTACCGATTGATGCGACGCAGGTATCCAGGGTCGGCTTGGAGATCATCACCAAGCGTCATGATCTCGTTCGGCGCTTCAATCCACTGTGACGCAATGATTCGCGACTCCCGTTGCGGGAGCGGCGGGAGTTCGTGGGTGTGCACCATGTGATCGATTAACGGTCGATCTTCTGCGGGCATAGTCATTGGGATGATTCCGACGTTGTGTCATCAACGATTCGGGCGAGGAGCTGATCTCGTATTGAGACACCGGGCTCACGCGCTTTCTCACCGGTGATTCGCCAGCCATGGCGACTGGAATAGAGGAGAGGAGGAGCTTTGAGACGGCCTTCACCAGATGCGGTGATTCGACCGAAGACGAGCTCATGATCAATCAAACTGATGTGGTCAAACACATCGCAAGTGAACCAGGCAATGCAGTTGGGGACGACAGGGTTGCCATCAATTTCCTGAAGGTACTCAGGAGCGCAGTACTGGAACTTGTGGCCGGGATAACTGAAGTACTGCCCTTCAGAGATCTGGTCTGCGGCAAGAAGCGAAACAGTGAATGCGCCGCTTTCTTGGAGAATCGGCCACGTGTCATGTTTCTTCGACAACGAGGCCATCACGACCGGTTCTTCAAAAGAAACCTGCGTGACCCAATGCGAGGTGTAGGCACGGGTGACGCCGTCATGAGTGGCGGCGACAACCTGCACACCTTTGATCATCTGTCCGAGACATCGCTTGATTGTGGGATCGATCACGGGCTCAGTGTGCCATTGCAATCGTCTGGAGCATCGGTCGCCCCTCAACCTTTGTGAGCACGGACCCTTTGGTGAACGCCTCAACGAAAAAAGGAGAGGGGACCCGAGAATCTCGGGTCCCCTCTCCTTCATGCGAATGTGCTGATTACGGCATCAAGACGCCGTCGATGACGTGGATGACGCCGTTGCTACCAACAATGTCGGTCTTCACGACGTTGACGGTGTTGCCCTTTGCGTCAGTAATCGTGACCTTGCCGTCCTTCACGTTGATCGTGAGTTCTTCGCCGTTCACGGTCTTGACCTTGCCGGGCTTGACGTCCTTGCCCAGAACCTCGCCTGCGACAACGTGGTAGGTGAGGATCGCCTTGAGCTGCTCAGGGGTCAACGAGGCAACTGTTCCGGCGGGAAGCTTGGCAAACGCCTCATTGGTAGGAGCGAAGATGGTGAACGGGCCCTTGCCTGAGAGCGTCTCAACGAGGCCGGCAGTCTTGACGGCGCCAACAAGAGTCGAGAAATCGGCATTGCCGGCTGCGATTTCAACGAGGGTTTCGGACTTCATGGCCTTCGTGGTTGACGAGTTCGACTTTGCAGTCGTGTCAGAAGAGCTTGAGTTTGAGTCACTGCTGCAAGCAACAGCACCGAGGGTGAGCGAAGCAGCAACGATCAAGCTGCCTACGATTTTGATGGGGCGTGATGACATGTGAACTCCTAAGTAAGGGGGCGTGCATTGCGCACATTGGGTACATCTCACCTACTCCGAAGCTGCCGCGATATTCGGATGAGTGATCGCTTAGAAATCTTTATTTAAGCGAGAGATCCGGTTGCCATGGGGTTGCTCGTTGGAGCAACGCTTCCACTCACCGGTTCTCGAGTAAGCGCAAGTTCGGTCACCGATGGGTCGATGGGGACCATTGACATCTCTGGATTTGAACCAAGCATTCCAAGAGAAATCATGGTTCCGTTATTTGCAGCCCAGAGTTGGTAGGTCTCATCCTCAGGAAGTGCCGGCAACGGATCGGTCATCAGAAAGCCATGACCTTGAGCATCGGCGACAACCTGCACCGTCATTGTTTGCCCAGGGTCTGTGAGAAACCCTGTTCGCGAACCAGGTTTGGAGGCAGCGTCATTGGCCATTGCTGTCATCGCGGCAATGGTGCTGGGGACGTTCTCGTCTTGACGAACGCCTGCGAAAATCGCGCCGCCGATCACAAAAACTGCGAGCACTGCGGCTGCGGCCAGGAATGGTTTGTTGACGCTTCGGTATCGCTTCGACGAGAAAATCGAGGTTGGTTCAGTCGAGCCTGAGGGCTTGTGAGCAGATGAATCTGTATCAATCGCACTTTGGATTGACTCCCAAAGTTGTGCGGGTGGAGCAGATTCAGCGGCGTCACCGAGTTTGTCTGCGACACGTCGCAGTCGTTCGACTTCGTCGCGGGCTGAAGGATCGATGGCGAGAAGATTTTCTACTCGTCTGCGTTCAACGTCATCGACGGCATCGAGTACGTAGGCGCCAAGCAGTTCACGGGTCTGGTCTTCAGGTGTCATGGCTTGGCCTCCGATCCTTCATCATCTAGCAGCGAGGAGAGTTTCAAGAGCCCAGAACGGATGCGGCTTTTGATTGTTCCTTCGGGAGCGCCCAGAACGCTTGCAACCTCACGATAGGAATGGCCGCCGTAGTACGCCAAAACAATGGCGGATCGTTCCCCTTCAGGAAGCTGGGAAAGTGCATTACGAACTTCGTCCGATGTCAGTGACTTAAGTACATCGTCTTCGATGTCGAGGGGCACGGGACGATCGCGAAATTCAGAGCGGGATTCACGTTGCCTCCGAGCCTCTTCAGATCGAACTCTTTCGATTGAACGACTGTGCGCTTCACGGAGAAGAAATGAACGCAACGAGCCACGTTCCGGATCAAATCGTTGAGGTTCATTCCACAAGCGCAAGAAGATCTCTTGGGTGACATCTTGGGCCAGTCCATCGTCCTTGAGGACTTGTCGGCTCAATCCATAAACCGCGCTCCCAAATCGGTCGTAAATCCTCGCAAGCGCTGACTGATCGCGTCGCACTAGATCGACGAGGTCACCGGCATCGGATGCCGGGATTGTCTTGGAAATCGAGGCTGACGCCGGGGAAGAGAGGTCCATAGTTTCGAATGCAAACGGTGCCACAGATCCCGGAAAAGGAGGCATCGGGACGCGGGAAGGCGGCGGGCTCGCCGTTTGGGAGCGCTGGGGGGCCTCGGTCAACGTCACGAGAGGTATCCGAAGCCACGGGGCCTAGTGGATGAGGCATCCGCAGCCGATTTCGAAAATCGAACGGAATCGGCGGCTTGCCTCTCGGAAAGGATCGCTTTGCTTTTGCGGGGATCAGAAGAGGGCCTACATTGCGCACATGACTTTGACCGACTCAGGGACCTCACTCGTCGATGGCATGGCAGAACTCGTGCTCGCTGAAGCAGCAGCATGCGAGGCAAATCGCACTATGACCCCGGCGCTGGTCGATGCGATGTGGGAATGCGGCCTCATGTCCTACCTGAACCCCGCCGAAGCTGGCGGTTCGGAACCCTCTTTCGCCGACATGATCGACACTTGGCAGGCGATGGCCGAACTCGATGGTTCATTCGGCTGGATCGGAATCGCCAATCTTCCGTCCGCCGCTGCGGTTGCTGCTTACCTTCCTGATTCAGGTTTCGCCGAAACATTCGGCAGCGCCGAGCGTGTCACTATGGGCGGACAGTTTGCGCCGAACGGTCAAGGCCAAAAGGTCGAAGGCGGCTACAAGATCAGCGGCTCATGGAACTTCGGTTCCGGAACGGGACACTCTGAGTTTGTTTGCGCAGGGTTCCTTCCTATCGATGATGGCAACTTCATGTTCGATACCAACGGAGAGATCCTGCTTCTCGCAGCAGTGGTTCATCGTGACGACATCAACTTCACCGATGGTTGGCATGTTCAAGGCCTGAAGGGCACAGGATCGTACGACTACAACGTGACCGATCTGTTTGTTCCTGACCATCGTGTTTTTGAACTCTTTGAGCGCACACCGCATCGCGGAAGTTCACCGACGTTCAAAATGGGCCTCATGGCGATCACGGCTGCAGGTCACGCAGCGTGGGCGCTTGGTGTTGCAAAGAGCATGATCGATGACGTTGCGGAACTTGCAAAGGTGAAAGCGCGTATGGGCGATATGGAAACCCTCGTGCACAAGACCACGTTCCAGCGCGGTTATGCACATCATCTCGGCATGTGGCGCGCTGCACGCCAACTCGTTGTCGACACCTATTCCGAAGCCGAGAGAATTGTTGCTGAGGGCGGAGAACTCACTGTCGATATGCGCGCTGATATGCGTATTGCAGCGACTTACGCAACCGAAGCAAGCCGCGAGGTTGCACAGTGGGCCCACCTCGCTGCGGGCACAACGGCGATTCGCGAAGGAAGCCGTCTCGAGCGCGCATTCCGCGACATCTACACCGGCACCCAGCACGCGTTTATCAGCGAGAAGACCTACATCGATTCCGCACAGGTGAAGCTGGGTCTCGCAGAGACCAACCGCGGTCTTTGAAGTGATTCGCCCGCGCGTCGTCGTGATCGGCGCGGGGATGGCCGGGCTTACGGCCGCACATCGACTTCAAGAACAATGCGATGTGATCGTTCTTGATAAAGGTCGTGGTGTCGGCGGTCGACTCGCGACACGGCGCATTGGTGATGCAACCATCGATCACGGCGCGCAGTTCATTACGACCCACACAGCCGAGTTCGCTGAGATGGTGGAACGTCTGGTCGATGATGGGGCAGCTGCTCCGTGGTTCCGCGGCCGCGTCGGTCCGGGAGGTGTGAACGATTCTGACGGACATACTCGGTTCCGTGGCGCAGTGTCGATGAATGCAATTGCCAAGAATCTCGCCGCCGATCTTGATGTGCGCACCGCATCACAGGTTGCTGCGCTCAGTCACGATGGTGAGTCGTGGACGGTCGCGCTTGTTGATGGCTCGGAACTCATTGCCGATGCCGTGATTGCTTCTTCTCCCGTTCCGCAGACGATTGCGTTGTTGGAAAACGGCGAGGTTGCGCTCGCTGCAAGGGACGAAGTCGCGCTTGATTCGATCGAATACGACCCATGTCTCGCTTTCATGGCGGTGCTTGACGGGCCTTCAGGGCTTGTGGAACCAGGAGCGGTCGATCCCGCCGACGGTCCAATCGATTGGATGGCCGACAATTTCCTCAAGGGAATTTCCGCAGTGCCAGCGGTGACGATCCACGCAACACCAGAGTTCAGTCGTGCGCAGTGGGATGCGTCGGATGAAGAGATCACCGAAGCATTGCTTGATGCGGCGCAACTTGAGTCGTCGGTAATTCCGGGTTCGATTCAGATTCAGCGTTGGCGATATGCCCGTCCGTCAGTTGAGCATCCGGAACGATTCCTGAAACTCAGCGGTGTTCCGCCCTTTATTTGCGCGGGTGATGCATTTGGTGGTGCAAAGGTTGAAGGAGCGGCACTCTCAGGTGCAGCCGCTGCAGAGGCGATCGTTGCAGCGCTTCAACACAAGCTTTGAGTCGACGCACATGCGTGACGAGTAACTGACGGCTTTTCTCCGTACCCTGTCGTCATGAACAGCGATCTCGTCTTTCCAAGCATTCGAGCTCGCAATCTTAAGGGGCTTGATGTCGAACTCCCCTCAGCATTTGCCGGAGATCGCAACATCGTCGCCATCGCTTTTCAACGCAATCACCAAGATCTCGTCGATTCATGGCTGCCGTGGTTCGAGCAGGCAGCGCTTACCGATGCTGGTTTGCGGTTTTATGAAGTGCCCACGATCGGTCGAATTTGGGCGCCCGTCCGCAAGTTCATCGACGGTGGAATGGCCGCGGCCATCAAGGAACCAGTCATCCTTCAACGGACGTTCACTGTGTATGGCGATGTGAATCTGTTAACGCAGCCGCTGAAGATCAAAGATCGATCAACAATTTCAGTGTTCTGCGTCGACCGATCGGGCGCAGTTCTCTGGCGTGGCGATGGTGGTTATTCCGATTCGCTTGCGAGTGAACTCGAAGAAGTCCTCGCAGCAAGTCGTTGACGTAAAGGTTGCTCCGCCGATACGTCTCCGTCGGAACTGATTCTGTAGGTTGATGCAGATGCCCGACCTCGCCGTAAAGCATTGCGTTGTGTGCGGGCGCACAATCACGTGGCGAAAGAAGTGGGCGCGTTCGTGGGACGAGGTTCGCTATTGCTCTGATGCATGTCGCAAACGGGGGATTCAGCCAGTTGATCAGGAGCTCGAAACGGCCATTATGAATCTGCTCGCGCAACGGCCACGCAACGCGACGATATCGCCAGACGATGCTGCGCAATTGGTGTGCGGTGAGGATTGGGAACGAGTTACCGAACAAGCCCGCGCCGCGGCTCGTCGACTTTGCGTCGAAGGACGTGTTGTCATCACCCAAGAAGGCCGACGAGTTGATCCGTCGACGGCAAAGGGCCCATTTCGGATCGGTCTGACATGAGCGAAACGCTGCTGCCGATTCCTGAACCGGGGCAAGAGGTGCAGTGGGTCGCGCAACATCTTGCGCATCTCTGCAGTGATGACGTTCGCAGGTCGGAGCGATTCGTTGGAACGCAAGCAGCAGCCGATGCTGCGCTGGTCGCGCTGGATCTCACGGGATACGCCGAGCGTCGCAACGAGGTATTGCCGGTCTCGCAACGAGGAGCATCAGGACTGTCGCCCTGGATTCGTCATGGTCTTTTGCAATTGCCGCGGGTCTTCACCGCCGCCAAAGGCTCTGCAAATGATGTGCGAAAGTTTCGCGACGAACTGCGCTGGCAGGAATACGCACGCCATCTCTATGCACGCTTAGGGAACGCAACAGGCTCGCCGTTGCGCAATGCACCTGTTGTTCGCTCAACGAATGATGTCGAACCTTGGGATCGATCGATGCGTTGCGTCGAAACCAACCTCGGCGAACTTGAGCGTGATGGATGGATGGTGAACCAAACACGTATGTGGCTCGCTTCGCAATGGTCGGTGCGAAACGGCGCCGACTGGCGCGTTGGCGAGCAGTACTTCTTCACTCATCTTCTTGATGGCTCTCGCGCTGCGAATCGACTTGGTTGGCAGTGGACGGTTGGTGCGGGTTCATCGAAGGTGTACGGGTTCTCCCAATCCCAAGTTCGTCGGAGGGCCCCGGAACTTTGTGGTTCGTGCGACCACCGCGATGCGTGTCCGATTGGTGAGTGGCCAGATGAACCGGAGCTTGCTCCTGTTGAACGCGACCCTCGCCTTCGGCACGACCCCAATCCCGCGATGACAGCGGGACCAGCACAACTTGAGCGTTCTTCGTCACCCGAAGTCATTTGGCTCACCGCCGAGTCACTGGGCGAGGACGACCCTGCGCTAAGCGCGCACCCCGAACTGCCCGCGGTCTTTGTGTTCGATGAACCGCTGCTGGGAGGGCTTCAACTTTCCTCGAAGCGACTCGTCTTTCTGACTGATCGACTCGCCGAGTTGGGAGCTGAGCGCACCATCGAGATTCATCTCGGAGATCCGGGGCAGGTTCTCGCGGGCAAACCTCTTGCCACCACGTTTGCTCCCGTCCCCGGCTGGAGGCGCCGGTCGCGCACATTGAACCTCGCCGAGGTTCATCCCTGGCCGTGGCTGCAGCGACCGGGATCAGGGTCGGTCGCCAGTTTCAGCGCGTGGTCGAATCGCCGTTGAGCCTTACGCCGATTGGTGGAAGGATGTTCCTATTCGGAAGAGCTCGGGGGAGCGATCATGGGGAACAACGACGTAACGCTGGACGCTGACGTCATCGTGGTGGGGGCGGGTATGTCCGGTCTCTACGCGTTGAAAGTGCTGCGTGAGCGCGGATTCCGAGTGATCGTTCTCGAGAGGGCTGCGGGCGTAGGCGGCACGTGGTTCTGGAACCGCTACCCCGGGGCGCGTTGCGACATCCCAAGTCTTGAGTACTCGTTCGGCTTCGATCCCGAACTTGAACAGGAATGGGAATGGAGCGAACACTTCGCGGCTCAGCCTGAAATTGAGCGCTATCTCAATCACGTTGCTGATCGTTACGAGCTTCGGTCAGACATTCGTCTTGAAACCGGTGTTGCTGCGATGACGTTCGACGAGGCGACCGATTCGTGGGTTGTCGATACCGAGACCGGCGAAACCCTTCGATCGCGTTTCTGCGTCATGGCGACTGGTGGGTTGTCCGCACCGCATCGTCCCGATTGGCCAGGCATCGACACATTCGCTGGCGAAGTTGTGCAGTCCAGTTTGTGGCCCGAAGAAGGAGTTGCGCTTGAGGGTCGACGTGTCGGGATCGTCGGAAATGGTTCATCAGGGGTGCAGGTCATTCCAGAACTCGCAAAGGTCGCAGGACATCTCACCGTGTTTCAGCGCACGGCAACTTTTGCGTGGCCGTCGCAGAACCGACCACTAACACCCGAACATCAGGCCGAGGTGAAGTCGCGTTATCGCGAAGTGCGTGCGCAGCAGTACGCATCGCCGCTTGCAACTGCTCACACAACGGGGGCAACGATCTTCACGTTTGCTGACCCGAACAAGTTCATCCTCGAAAGCACGGAAGAAGAACGTGTTGCCGCGCTTGAAGAACAAGGGTTCAACGCATCGCGCATCTGGGCCGACGCTGCGAAAGACATGGACGCCAATGAAATGGCCGTCGAACTGTTCCGTGAAATGGTGCGCCGAACAGTCATTGATCCCGAGGTTGCAGATTCGCTGTGTCCGAAGGATTACCCGATCGGCTGCAAACGACCCGTTCTCGACAACGGCTATTTCGAAACGTTCAACCGCGACAACGTCACGCTTATCGATCTTCGCAAAGACGCCATCGTCGAAGTTGTTCCTGAAGGTGTTCGCACAACAACGGGCGTGCAGGAACTCGACGTTCTTATTTTCGCGACTGGTTTCGACGCAGTGTCTGGCGCGATGACGCGCATCGATATGCGCGGCAAGAGTGGTCGTCTGTTGCGTGACGACTGGGCCGAGGGTCCGCGCACGTTCATGGGCTTCTCTGTTTCGGACTATCCGAACATGTTCATGGTCATCGGGCCCGGCAGCGTGGGCGTACTTGCGAATTACCCGCCGCATATCGAATTGCAGGTTGGCTGGATCGCTGATTTCCTTGAGTACCTCGCGGAACACGGCAGCACTCGAGCAGAAGTTGGTGCTGACGCGCAGGATCAGTGGTGCGCTGAGGTCGAAGCCGCAGCAGTGGGAACGATGTTCAATGCTCCCAACTGTCATTCTTGGTACAACGGCGGCAACATCGAGGGCAAGGCACGCGTGATTCCTATCTATATGGGTGGCCTCGACCGCTTCATGGCCCGAGCCCAAGAGCTCGCGACCAATGGCTACGAGGCCTACGCAATTCGCTAGATCAGCCCGCCCTCGTTGCGTTGGGTCTGGATCGACGTTTCCTAATTCGCTGTCGTTAGGGTTAGCGAAGGCGAAAACCGCAAAGCGAACGAGGACTATCTATGGCGAAGTACACGGTGAGTGTCGAAAGCTCGAAGTCGGTCGAAGAAGCCTTCGCCTACATGGCCGATTTGCGTAACTTCGCCAAGTGGGACCCGGGTGTCCTCACCGTCACTCAAGTTGCTGGTGATGGGGCTGGCCTGGGATCGAGCTTCGATGTCGCAGTGAAGAGTGTCGGCGGGGGAACGGTGCTGCGCTACGAGACCCTCGAGTACGACGAGCCTGGCAATCTCTTGGTCGAGGCTCGGAACTCCAAGTTCACCTCGATCGACAGGATCACGGTCGTTGCGAAAGATGAGGGATCGATCATCACGTACGCCGCGGAATTACTCCTCAACGGATGTCTAAGCCCGCTGAATCCGTTGCTCGGATTGGTTTTCAACCGCATCGGCGACCGTGCCGCAGCTGGTCTTCGACGCGTGCTCGCCTAGATCCCGACGCACGGCCCTGCACATGACTTGACGGACTTGACGAGCCTCAGACGATTCGCAGTCCTGAGGAGACTCGGGTCGGGGCTGTGGGACCAATCCGGCTATGAAGTGCGCGAGGGGGGACTTGAACCCCCACACCCTTACGGGCACAGGAACCTGAATCCTGCGCGTCTGCCAATTCCGCCACTCGCGCGAGTGGAATGTTGACTCTACTGCCCATCCTCGGGCCTCACGAATCCGACGTAGAGGCGAAATCTGCTTGTCTGACGAGAGAATCACCCGGCATCGGCGAGCAGTCCAGCGGCTCTAACCTGTCCAACGTGGGTCTCAAGGGTTTCGAACGCCGTCTCGAACATGCCGTAGAAGGTGTGTTCTCACGAGTCTTTAAGAGCGGCGTCCGCCCCATCGAGATCGGCCGCAAGCTCACCCGCGAGATGGATGACCATCGCACAGTCGATGTCCGTGGCCGAACCGTGGCCCCGAACTCCTTCACGATCGCCATTTCACCCGACGATCACGATGCCTTTGTCGACATCGCCGATTCGCTTGCCCGCGAACTCTGCGATGCCGCCCGCGAACACGCTCGGGACGAGGCCTACACCTTTCTTGGCCCAGTAGAGGTTGAACTCGTCGTCGACGACAACCAGCGCACAGGCACCTTTTCTATTGAGTCTCGTTTCCGTGAAGGCCAAGGTGGCGCTGGTGCTGGCTCGCTCGTGCTCCCCACCGGTGAGCGATTTGTGCTCCGCGAGCAAATGGTCAGCATCGGACGCTTGCCTGAATGCGAGGTCACGTTGGTTGATCCCAACGTGAGTCGTCGACACGCCGAGATTCATCCGCGCGGCATGGGATTTGTACTCGTTGACCTCGGATCGACCAATGGCAGCACTGTCAACGGTGTGCCAGTACACGAGCGTGAACTTCGTGATGGCGACGAACTCGGTTTCGGAAGCATCCGACTGACCTTCCAGGCGTCCTGACAATGGTCTCTGACCAATTGCTTCTGGTCCTGAAG
>WLGJ01000033.1 GCA_009703275.1 Actinomycetota bacterium | reverse complement strand
GCCCGTCGGCTCGGGTCTACTGGCAAGGTCGTCATGCTCGGCCATGTCGACGGCGAACTCCAGCCGACGCTTCACATTCGCGATCAAGTTGCGTATTGGATTCGCTCGACGCAACCCGATGTCGTTCTCGCTCATGATCCATGGAAGCGATACCGGCTCCATCCCGATCACCGCAATGCCGGATGGCTCGCACTTGACGGCATCGTCGCCGCTCGAGATCCTCACTACTTCAAACACCACGGTCTTGAGATTCACCGTCCCGATTACGCCCTTCTGTTTGAAGCAGACGAGCCAGATCATGTCGAAGACATCAATGGCTTTGTCGATACGAAGGTTGAAGCACTCTTGGCCCATACGAGCCAATTCGTCACAACTCACGCCATTCCGCCTGGTGACGACGGAACCTTTGCCACGGTGTTTGGTGAACGGATCCGAGACCACGCTGCTGCCGTCGGTGCCGCAACAAACGTGTCCCGCGGAGAAATCTTCAAGTTGCTGAATAATCTCTGACCCGATCTGACTGGCCGTCAGAAGACTTCCCTTCATTACCGCTCTGTGAACGGAAGACGAACTCCACCCAAGTATCCGCGCGTGAACCCGACGCGCGGTGTTGGATGACGGAGTCGCAGCAACCGCACCTCCGGGAGACCAGTGACCACCACGCAGGCCGTGTCGTCCAACTCGTCCGATCGATCGCAGGGATGCAACCCCGATCACGTCTCCGGAGGAGGTCGATGACTTCCATGAGCAAGCGTATTTACGTACTCGACACGTCTGTACTTCTCGCCGATCCGAAGTCGATGACGCGCTTCGAAGAACACGATGTCGTACTTCCCGTCGTCGTCGTGCTGGAACTCGAATCAAAGCGCAACCACCCCGAACTCGGTTGGTCAGCTCGTCAAGCGTTACGTCAACTTGAACATTGGCGCGTCAAACACGGGAACCTCACCACTGCTTTTTCGGTCAACGACGCAGGCGGAACACTGCGCGTCGAGATCAACCATCAAAACCTCAATGCCCTTCCCCCTTCCCTGGCAGGCGATAGCAACGATCACCGGATTCTTGCGGTGGCCCAAAATCTCGCAACCGAAGGAAATGACGTCACCGTCGTCACGAAAGATCTTCCCCTTCGACTGAAGGCATCAATAGTTGGCCTCGCCGCAGATGAGTACCGAAATGAACTCGCTCACGACGACAGCTGGACCGGCATCGTCGAACTTGAATGCGACAGTTCAGCAATCGACGAGTTGTTCGACCATGGTTCCATCGACGATGAACGAGCGCGCAATCTTCCTTGCAACACGGGCGTCGTCATGCACGCTGGATCTCAATCAGCATTGGCCCGAGTTCATTCCGACAAATCGCTGCATCTCGTTCGTCGCGACGGACAACTCTTCGATGTACGTGGCCGTTCTGCCGAACAGCGCATTGCAATCGACCTTCTTGCCGATCCTTCAATTGGCATCGTTTCCCTCGGAGGTCCTGCTGGCACGGGAAAGAGCGTCTTGGCTCTCGCCGCCGGACTCGAATCAGTACTTGAACAGCGCAGCCATAAACGCGTCGTGGTCTTCCGTCCGCTCTACGCCGTCGGCGGCCAGGACCTCGGCTATCTCCCTGGTTCCGAATTTGAAAAGATGAGCCCGTGGGCAGCAGCCGTACTTGACGGGCTTGAAGCAATTACCGGACCAGAAATCATCGACGAAGTCATCCACCGTGAACTCCTTGAAGTTCTTCCGCTGACACACATCCGCGGACGGAGCCTCACCGACACCTTTGTCATCATCGACGAAGCTCAAAACCTTGAGCGACCAGTTCTCCTCACCGCACTAAGCCGCCTCGGCGAGGGAAGCCGCGTCGTCCTCACCCATGACGTTGCCCAACGCGACAACTTGCACGTTGGTCGTCACGACGGAATCATCCCCGTCATCGAAGCGCTACGAGGCCACCCGATCTTTGGTCATGTCACGCTGACCCGATCAGAGCGAAGCGAGATAGCAGCGGTCGTCACCGAACTACTCGATGGACCTTTGGACTCCTGAATTTGGACAGCGCCGTGCTGCGGCGATCCCACTGTCGGACTCACCATCTAGCGTGCAGTCCGTGAGCCCATCGATTTCCGCATTCCCGAGCGTCAACGTGCGCGAGTGGTCGGCCCAACCACCATCGCTTCCGTTCGCTGTGCTCGATGTCGAAACAACAGGCCTTAGTCCAGCGAAAGACCGAATCATCGAAATCGCTGTTGTCCGGTGCGCCCCTGATGGTTCGTTCCTCGACGAGTGGTCAACACTTGTCGATCCCGGCCGCGACCCAGGCCCCACCCATATTCACGGCATCACTGCTTCCGATCTTGAAGGCGCTCCCGCATTCGAAGACATCGCCGAGGAACTTCGCGCGCGGCTTGCCGGGTCGATGGTCGCGGCACACAACCTTTCGTTCGATGCTGGTTTCCTCGCTGCCGAATTTCAACGTGCAGGTTCGACGACCCCAGATCAACCCGCCGTGTGCACTCTGCAACTTGCCCGACATGTCCTCAAAGGAAACGAGGGGTACTCGCTGGCAGCGTGCGCAGCGGCGTTAGGCATTGATCATCCAAATGCCCATCGCGCCCTCGCCGACACTCGCGTGACTGCGTCAGTGCTGGCCGCCATGATCGCTCTCCTGCATCCCCCTTCCGATCAAGGCGCACTCCCCTTCGGATAATCAGGCCAACAAGCACTTTCATCTGCATGCGCTCGTTGCGAGGCTCATGCCTGGGATTGCGATCACCCGGAACCGATCGCCGCTGTCCATCGACGCGGAGAGTTGTTTCCATGCCCATCACCCACTTCGATCTTGAACCATTGGTCGACCAGTTAGTGCGCTGTTCGTTCGATCAGCCAATGTTTCTCACGTTCGACGACGCACACCTTGTTGCACATGTTCCACTCGATGCCGACGATCCCGTGCCATCACTCTTTTGCCGCACCGTCGATGCCCACATCTCTGCCGTCGGCATTTACGCGCCTGCGACGGTGTCTGGATCCAGCGGTAGGCCAACCGTCTCCGCCGATCAAACCGTTGTGCACATCGTCCACCGGAGCGGAGTCGCGCTTACGGCGCTCTCGCAATTGGAGTCAGTGCGAACGTTCGGACCAACCACAGAACCTCAACACGGTCGAGTCCCCGATGCGTGCCGTCGCATTCTTGGCCTCACCACCGCACCACCAAACGACTCGATGACCGACTTCGTAATCGCAGCATGGCTTGAAGTCATCTCCAGAGTCGCACTCCAGCACCCCGAGATCACCTGGTCAGACATCGTGGCGTTGCACCCTGCCTGCAGCAGCATCAGCGAAGCGGCAACTCCAACGGAAATTGCACAAGCAACCCAAACTCTCGGTCACTCGCTCGACTGGGAGCGATTCCGCCGGGTGATCACGGCGGTCGGAGGTTTCCCCTTTGGCGACGCAGGAAAGAAAACCGCGGCATGGATGGACACCGGCATGTTCTCGCGGTGGGCGATGGACTCACTGCCCTCACGCTCAGATGCTTTTGATCTCCTCGATGCCGCGCTCGGCCCAGCAACCTTTGATCGTCTTTGGGCAACAATTCGTTTGTGCGAATAGGTCGTCACTCAGTCGGTACACGCGAGACGGTGCACGGCTTGAGTGATCCGATCAAGACATCAATAGAGGGGCGACCAAGATCCCTGCCCCTGCACCGGTAGATTCATAGGTGTGTCCAACGATTCCCCCAGTCTGGGGTCCCCATTTGATCGTCGGCACTTCCTTGTCTTAGGCGGCGCGGGGATAGTCGCGGCAGCAGCTGTCGCCACAGGCTGTTCGTCGGGATCGGGTTCATCGACTGTCAAGGTCAAAGAACCAAAACAGATCGCACCGCCAAAGATGGACGCGTCCTACCAGCCACCACCCTCTTCGACGCTCTTCGATACCGCCATCACTGGTGGTCGTGTCATGGATCCGGCAACCGGTTACGACGCGATCGCCAACGTCGGTCTTATCGGCAACCGCATCGCCCTGATCACGACCGACGACATCAATGGCAGGACCATCATCGACGCGAGCAACTTGGTAGTTGCCCCAGGTTTCATTGATGTCCTGTCCTACGAGCCGAACTCGTATGGGGTTTGGTACAAACTCGGCGACGGCGTCACGACAAACCTCGGCATGCACGGGATCAAAACGCCTGTCGACGCGAAAGGTTTTTTCTCGAACTACACCGGGAAGAACGCACCACCAATCAACTTCGGCGGCGCCTTTTCTGATCAGTGGTATCGAGACTCCATCGGCGTGAAATCAGTAGCGACTCCTGCGCAGCTTTCGCGTTTAAGTGATGACCTCAACAAACAACTTGATGCCGGTTGGATCGGGCTTTCGATCGATCCCGAATACGCACCCTCAATCAACTTCAACGAATACGCGGCACTTGCTCAAGTTGCCAAGCAAGCGGAAATGCCGTTGTTCACCCATATTCGTTATTCCTCACCTGGACCCGCAGGAAAGAGCTCGCTTGACGCGATTGACGAAGTACTGAACGTCGCTCGACAAACTGGCGTCTCGTTGCATGTCGATCACATTCCCTCGATGGCAACGCACGTCATGCCTGAAGCCATTGCGAAAATCGATGCTGCCCGCAGCGAGGGCCTCGACATCACCGGGTGCTTTTACCCGTACACATTCTGGGGCACCTACCTCGGATCTGCCCGCTTCGCTGGTGACTGGCAATCGAGATTCCGCATCTCCTACAACGATCTGCAACTCGCAGGCTCGTCCGAACGCCTCACACCCGAATCGTTCAAGAAATATCAAGCACAAAACAAACTCGTTGTCGCCTACGCGATACCGCAAGAGGACGTCAATGCCGCACTCAGCGCGCCATGGTCACTGGTTGGCTCCGACGCGATCCCTGAGTCTTCAAACAACAACCATCCCCGCGGTGCCGGCTGTTTCTCTCGCCTCCTCGGGCCGTATGTGCGTGACATGGGTGCGCTTTCGCTGATGGACGCGCTTGCGAAGTGCACAATCCTTCCGGCCAAGCGCCTTGATGCCCGCGTTCCGATGCTCGCCCGCAAGGGTCGGCTCCAAATGGACGCAGATGCCGACATCACCATCTTCGACCCCGCAACGATCGCCGATACCTCAACCGTCGAGAAGCCGGCGCAGATGTCTCGGGGTATTTCGCACGTGCTCGTTGCCGGAGCCGTGGCCAAAGACCCGAGCGGCGTGAAGCGCGACAGCCGCGGCGGCCGGGCCATCACTGGTCAACCCGCCTAACCGAGCGGGCGCTCACTGGCTCGCTGATCACTCGTCAAGACAACAGCCATCTTCTGGTCATCTGACGTTCATCTCGTTATGACTCATGGGCTATTGTGCGAAGAATATCTATTCTTCTTCACAGCAGGGCGCAATTCTGCCCTTCAATGATCGGGGCTCAGCCATGGTGAAAGTCAGTCGTCAACGCTCTGCAGAACTGCGTATCGAATTGCTCGATGCCGCTGGAGCGGAACTCCGACGGGTGGGTTACGACGCAATGGCACTCACCACCGTTGCCGGAAATTGCGGGCTCGCCACCAGCGCTATCTACAACCGATTCCCCACGAAAGAAGCGCTTGTTGATGCTCTCCTCACAGAGCGGATTGAACCCGTTCTTGGCGCGCAAACAGATGCAGAAGCTGTCGCTTTCTGGTCAGGTTCAGACGAACCGCCGAAACTCAACTTCGAACAACTTGGTGTCGTTGCCGAACTTCTCTTGGCGGCGCGACACACTCCGTCTCTCCATGACTCGGTCTATGGGTTTCTCCGCCGTCGAATAGCGATTGCGATACAAGAGCGCGAGAAGGCAGCCGCACGCGGTGAGGTACGGAACGACCAAGACCCTCGAGTGCAGGTTTTGATGCGCGCTGCCACATGGATCGGCTCCTACTTCTTTGGCCTGGTCAGCGAACCCCCGAAACGCGGAGAGAAAGCTCTCAACGCCTACACGCGGATGGCCGTCATGAACCTCCCCTTCTCAACTCCGCTTCCTGCACAAACACGCATCAAGGCACGCACAGCGCCGAAAATTCGTAGCGCTGAACAAGACGACCAGGACAAGATTTATGTCGCCCTCGTCGATTCAGCGGCAGAGGTTTTTGCCGAAATGGGTTATGAAGCTGCCGCAGTGGCAGACATTGCACGCCGTGCCCAACTCACGACCGGCGCCATTTACAACCGATTCTCGGGCAAAGCTGGCCTCATGAACGAGGTCATCATCACCAAACTTGGTGCCGATGCACAGATACTCGGCGGCGAGGTGGTTCAAGCACTTGCTTCGTCTTCTTCGATTTCCAAGCCAGCGCTCGAAGAGTTGATCGTTCGCTTGAATAGCGACTCCGGCGGCAACAGCCGTGGACTTCGACTCGCTGCTCGCGATGCAGCACGGCACGAGCCCGAAGTCGCCGCGGTCGTTGGTCCCCTCCAAGACGCGACTCTTGCTGCCATGGCGAATTTTGTGAGGAATGCTCAAGGCGAAGGCTTGATCCGGTCCGACATCGACGCCGAAGTGGTGGTGTGGTTCTGGTCGGTTAACCCAATGGGAGCGGGGCTCGTAGGTGCAGCCTTCCCTGAAATCTCCCTGAAAGCCTTCAGTTCGTTCTATGCAACGGCGATGGAGATCCTGCGAACTCAGCCAGCCTGACGATCGGCACGCGCAGTCGCGCGGCGATAGGTTCCGGATATGGCTCTTCCAACAGACCTTCCCCATCTTGATGCAACCGCACAGGCAGAACTTGTCCGCAATGGCGATGTTTCCGCCGCAGAACTCGTTGACGCTGCCATTGCGAGAATCGAAGCGATCAATCCGCAACTGAATGCGGTCATTCATGAGCGTTTTGAAAAAGCGCGCGCAGAAGCCGCTGGCACACTCCCCGACGGCCCGTTTCGTGGCGTGCCTTTCCTGTTGAAAGACCTTGAGACTCGAAGCCTCGGCGACCCCCATCATGCCGGAACCGAATTCCTCAAGAACGCGAACTTCATTTCCGATCGCGATGACTACGTCACAACTCGTTTTCGAGCTGCGGGACTTGTCATCGTTGGTCGCACCAACACACCCGAATTCGGTACGACGATTACGACTGAGCCCGAATCACATGGGACTTCACGCAATCCGTGGAACACCGACTACTCAACCGGCGGATCATCAGGTGGATCAGCAGCCGCCGTCGCATCACTGATGGTCCCGGCTGCACATGCAAGTGACGGTGGCGGATCAATTCGTATCCCCGCAAGTGAATGTGGTCTCGTTGGCCTGAAGCCAACACGTGGTCGCGTTCCGCTCGGACCAGCCATTAGCGATTCATGGGCCGGTTCCACGTCGAACGGCGTTGTCACCCGAACGGTGCGCGATACCGCTGCACTTCTTGATGCAATTGCGGGACCAATGCCTGGCGATGCGTACGCAGCGCCAGCACTCCCAGGCCCACTTGCTGCAGAGGTTGGCCGCGAACCCGGCTCGCTAAAGATCGGTGTCCTCGACCATCCGCTTCTTCCCGGCGTTGAAGCATCCGGCGAAATGAAAGACGCAATCCGATTCGCTGTCTCACTGCTCGAACAACTCGGGCACACGATCGAAGACTCACATCCCGAGGCCATGGGCGATGCACAGTTCACCGATGCCTTTACGACCGTGATTGCCGCACATGTTGCTCACAATCTCGATGCATGGGGACGCGAACTTGGTCGCGAGATCACCGACGTCGACGTCGAAGAGCGAAACTGGATGTTTGCAACAATTGGACGATCATTCACTGCACCGCAGTACCTCGATGCAATTTTCTGGCAACAGGAATGGTCGAGGCGCATGTCCACCTGGTGGAAGAACGAATTCAACCCAAACGGCTACGACATCCTCTGCACACCAGTACTCAATAGCCCACCACCAAAGATCGGTTGGCTAAGTGATCCAATCGAGGGACTGGGTCGGGTCACTGCGATCATGCAGTACACCGCTCAATTCAATGTCACCGGACAACCGGCGATTTCATTGCCACTGTGGTGGACAGAAAACGGATTGCCCGTCGGCATCCAACTCGTTGCAGCATTCGGACGCGAAGAGCTCCTCATTCGGCTCGCATCAGAACTTGAGAGTGCATGCAATTGGCACGATCGCGTTCCAGGAGTTCGCGGTTAGTGGCCTGAAAACTCGACTCGTCACTTGGGTAAACGCCTTCGCAACGAAAAGTGGCCCGGCACACCATTGGGTGCCGGGCCACTTTCATTTCCAACCGATGAAACGACTAATCAGTAGGCGCGTGCCTCTGCTGGTTCTTCGTCGAGAACACTGTCGGAGGGGCTAAGGAATCGCCACACCAAACCAGCGATAACCGCTCCAATAATCGGAGCGACCCAGAACAGCCACAACTGGCCGATCGCCCAACCGCCCTGCACAACTGCGGGACCAGTCGAACGAGCGGGGTTCACCGAGGTGTTGGTGACCGGAATTGAAATGAGGTGGATAAGCACGAGAGCGAAACCGATCGCCATCGGCGCCGCGGCTCCAACCGCCTTCTTTGCGGTGGTGCCGAGAATGACGAACAAGAAGCCTGCGGTCATCACGATCTCGGTGATGAGACCAGCAGTGAGGCTGAACCCACCCGGTGAATTCTCGCCGTAACCATTTGCAGCAAGACCGTCGACCTTGAGATCGAAGCCTGCGCGACCAGAAGCAATCGCCCAGATCGCAAGTGCAGCAAGAATCGCGCCGATGACCTGAACGATCACGTACGGAAGAACTTCCTTGGTTGGGAATCGCTTCGAGACCCACAGGCCGATGGTGACGGCCGGGTTGAAGTGACCACCCGAAATGTGACCCACTGCGTACGCCATCGTCAGAACGGTGAGACCGAACGCAAGCGAAACGCCAACGAGCCCGATTCCCAGGAACGGCCCCTCGAGGTCGGAGCCGAACTTTGCTGCCAATACGGCGCTACCGCAGCCACCGAGCACGAGCCAGAACGTGCCGATCGCTTCGGCGATGAGCTTTTTGCTCATAGTCATAGATGCCCCCTTGGGGTGAAAGGAATCGCCGGGAGTCGACGACGCAGAAAACGGTAGGAGGCTCACGCCCGAGATGGGTGGATGGAGAAGACTTCTTCGTTTCCAACAAGCCCCTCGCCCGCAGCGTGATTCGCCCAGCCGAGTCGTGGCAGGCTCATCGGGTGACCCTCGAACTCCCCCTTGCAACCGACCTTCGCACGTTGCTCACTCTTGACGCAGTAAGTCCCGATGCATTCCTCGCCCCCAGCGCTCACACCGGTTGGGGACGCATCTACGGAGGCCAAGCCATCGCACAGGCTCTTCGCGCTGCAGCCCTGACCATTAACGATGGTCAGGTACCGCACTCGATGCACGCCTATTACGTCAGACAAGGTGACGAAGCAGCTCCGGTCCTCTACGAAGTGCAACGAATCCGCGATGGGCGCTCGTTTTCGACTCGCCAAGTCGTGGCATCGCAATCTGGAGGAGCGATTCTTAATTGCATCGCGAGTTTTCATACTCCGGAAGAAAGCGAAGAACGCGAAGCAACATTTCTGCCCAGTGACGCGCCGCAACCAGACGATTTGGAAGACGAAGAAACACCATTGTTCTTCCAAACCCGTGCACAGCGAGACACCCATGGCATGGCAACACTCGCATGGATGCGCGCGGATGAATCATTTGGTGACGACCCGGTGATGAATGCCTGCGCGCTCGCATACCTCTCCGATGAGCATCTCCTCGGAGCTGCACTTACCGGACACAGCCTCATCGGCGATTTCGAAAAGCTGATGACGGCGAGCCTCGACCATGTTCTTTGGTTCCACCGTCCGCTTCGAGTCGATGACTGGCTCTGCTTCACTCTCGATGGCCAGGGAATGGCCGATGCGCGCGGTCTTTCGATTGCTCGAGTCTTCGATCGCGCAGGAACCCACGTTGCGACTGCGGCCCAAGAGGCCCTTGGACGTCCTCGTCGCTGAGAGGTTCCGGCGAGTTCATCGGATATTTCCGAAACTCGGCTGCGAAGCCGGCTCAATCTGTGTCATCGTCAAGGGGTCATGCCTGATGATTCCGCCCGCACCCAAGAGTTCGACGCCAACGCCGCTGGACCAATGACGCCCCCGCCGGCAACCGGCATGGGCACCGAACGCCCCGAGGAAGTTCCGCCCACCGGTGGGCCTATTGCCCTCGAACGGACCTTCGCCTTTATCGACATCTGTGGATTCACCGCACTCACCGAACGACATGGTCCGCGCCGCGCCGTCCGTGCGCTTGAAGTCTTCCGAACCTTGGTAAAAGAAGTCGCTGGTCGCCGTGGCGTGCGCGTGGCCAAGTGGTTGGGTGACGGCGTGCTCCTTGTTGGAGTGAAGCCAGGACCAATCGTTGCGACCGTTGCTGAAATGACCGGCCGCTTCGAATCCTTCGCTATTGATCTGCGCGCAGGCGTTGCGAGTGGCACTGCGCTGCTGTTCGATGGCGACGATTACATCGGTAGACCAGTGAACCTCGCAGCCCGTCTTTGCGACGAAGCAGAACCAGGTCAGCTCCTCGCCCACCCCTCTGCACTCAATGGCGTCCCCGATTGGGTTGATATCGGACCACCCAGCGAGGTTTCCGTTCGCGGCGTTGGCCCGATTGAAGGCGTTCGTCCCCTTCGGCCTGCAGCCGATGTGCAGTTCCCGCCCGAGCCAAACCGCGATTCGGAACTCTGATTCACCGAATTCCTCGGTCGCCATCGCCAAAGGCGGCTTGGTGCCGGAACTGAGGCCGCCGCTATGCTCTCTCGGCTGCTGAGGCTTTGCCCAGCAACGCAAGCGTGACACCGGCCCCCATCGTCTAGCGGCCTAGGACACCACCCTCTCAAGGTGGCGGCACGGGTTCAAATCCCGTTGGGGGTGCCACGCACGTCGAATCGTGGCGTTAGTTATAGCCACCCGACAGGTCGACAACGAGATGTGTTGCATTCTGGGTTCGTAAACAGATCTGGCCAGCGCTGGTCCCACTCACCCCAACCGGCACGACAACATGTGCGGCCTTGGTTTGACCGGTCACAAGATTCAGTACTGCAGTTTCCGAGCCTCGAGCCGGCGGTGCCGAACACGGAAAGACCGATACCCACCCTGGTGCCCGTGCATCGGTTGCGGTCACATTCACCTCAACCGCAGTTGATCCCGCTGCTGCTTTGCCAGCACCAGTGACTTGCACCGGCACTGTTTGTCCAGCACCAACAACACCAAGCGAAGTTCGGGAATCAAAAACTCGCGTTGGTGATGCGATTCTTAGGCGTTGGCCCGATGCGCTTACGTAGCCGAACACATCGACGATCACGTCCGCTCGATGCTGCGAGTACACACACATCGAGCCCGATTGCGAAAGCGGAACGATCGCCCCATTTCCCGCGGGCCACTTAGTTCCGTAGTTGACGTTTGCAACGGTTGGACGTTTTCCTCCGCACTGCCATGCAGTGAGATATCCAGGTCCTGCTGCGCCATCGGCTGCAACGCTCACAAGAACCGCTGTCGCACCACTCGGCACACCTGCGTACCCGACAATTGGGACTTCCACGAAGCCGCCAGCTGGAACCGTGTTTGAAGGCCTCGTATCGAGGACTCTGGTCGGTTCCACTGGCGTAATCGCCGCATTCACTGCAGAGTCATAGCGTCCCTGCAAATCCACAATGAGATGTGTGCTGGATTGGACGTAGATGCACAACTTCCGACTCGGATTGAGCCGAACCGTTGCGGCATTCCCTGCGACCGCAGCGTCTACATAATTGAGCGAAGCGGCTACGGGCGGATCACCACATGGATACGCAGTGAGATAACCCGGCCCAACCGCACCATCAATTGCGATATTCAATGTCACTGCAGTTGTTGTACTTGTCGTTTGCGCCGAAAGATCGAGTGTGAAGACTTCTCCTGACTCGAGCGCGCGAGTCGACGTTGTTCCAAATCCATATCGAGTATCAAGCACGCGGGTCGGACCCACCGACACATAACCGCTCGACGCAGCAATTCCTACCGGACCTTGCTCATGCGAGAACGCGATGCCGCCCGGCGTTTCATGCAAGCGATCACTAACAAGTCGGCGCTGATTCCCCGGGTAGCCCGGTTCAATACCCTCACGCCAATAGTGATTCGCGATGAAGTTCGCACCATCGGCGCCGCTGAACACCGCCGAACCACCGATACCTCGCATGCCCTGCCGAGCGCTCATTGACTGACCACTTCCAACCCGAGAACAGATTGGTGTCCAACTGAACTGAAGAGGCCCGCACTTGGCCATACCGACCGAATAGCCAACGGAATCCCACAAACCCCCCGAGTAAAACAACGTAGGAACGCCATCGGAGGTTCGGACCATCGATGGATTTTCGACAACACCGTTTTCCCACGCTGCTCCAGCGTTCATGAGATACACAGGAGTGCTGCTTGGCGCCCAATCCACCGACTGCGCACTCGTGAGCGAAATTTCGCGCATCCAGAGCGAGGACCAGTACTTGCCCACTTCACCCTGGTCCTGCCACATCAACCAGGTCTTACCCGTTGCCGTGTCGGTGAAGACGTCCGGATCGATGACTCCAAGTGGCGTCGTCGAACAGAAAAATTGTTTCGGCGAGGTGTAGGGGCCGTCGGGGGTCTGACTCGTCGCGTAATCAATGCAATGCCTGCCAGCATCGTTCACACGCAGCGCATAGAACATGACCCACGCACTCGACCCAGACCCTGACAACTTCGCAACCGTCGGCGCCCATAGACCGTCAGGAAACCTCGGATCTCCAGAGGTCCATGCACTTCCGGCTGGCGATGGGTCGGGCAGCGCGTCATGGAACTGCCAGTTGGGATTGGCGATTGCATGATTCGTACGCGCCGTCCATTTCACAAGATCGGTCGACCACATCACCGGCACGTAGACGCCACCGGTCGTGGTTGAGAACGCGTAGTACTTCTGCGTTTCTGGGTCCCACACAACATCGGGATCAGGAAAGTTCTCCGTGTACACCGCACCTGGCGCGAAATACGGCGCGCCAACGAAAGAGGGCTGATATCGATTGTCCTCTGGTGCAGCACCAGCGGACCCTGACGATGCGACTGTTGCACTCAGCAGCGTCGCAAGCACCAGAAACAGCCCTGCGACCTGAACGGCAAGGCGGTGGCGACTGCGCGGAACACGCGGACCGGAGTGAGGAGGGAAGACCGTCATCTGGGGGCCACAGAACAGTGTGGTGATGAAACGCTATCGGCCCCCTCAACAGTTACGTGCTCGGGCCAAGCAGACCTACGCTTCGGCCATGTCCTCTATCGCTCTTGCTCTTGCACTTCTCGCCGCAATTACGGGAGCAGGGGCTGCGGTCTTTCAAAGCCGAGGAGCTCGATCCGTCACGCCGCCGCCATCGAACGCAGCGCGATTACTCCTCCTCCTTTTACGCAAACCCATTTGGCTATTTGGTGCTGCCCTCGCCGGAGTT
>WLGJ01000032.1 GCA_009703275.1 Actinomycetota bacterium | reverse complement strand
CCCTATGTCTTCACGATCATCGATTCGTTGAAGATCGAGGCACGCCGCGCCGGTCAGGACGTCATCGATCTCGGATTCGGTAACCCAGATCTCCCGTCTCCAGATATCGCAGTCGAGAAGTTGACTGAGGCCGCGCACAACTCCCGTAATCATCGCTATTCGTCGAGCCGGGGCATTCCGAAACTTCGAGAAGCAATCGCCGGTTATTACCAGCATCGATTCGGCGTGACTCTGGACCCCGACACCGAAGTCATCAGCACAATCGGTGCCAAAGAGGGTTTTTCGCACCTCATGTGGACGCTGTTGCAGCCAGGTGATGCGGCGCTTGTCCCTTCGCCTTCGTATCCAATCCACATTTATGGACCGCTCTTCGCCGGCGCCGATATCCGTGAGGTTCCCCTCGGAACGGGCCAAGACTTCTTCGACAATCTTCGCGAGCAATGGGAGTACTCCTGGCCCAAGCCACGCGTGATCGTCATGTCGTTCCCGCATAACCCGACGACCACCTGTGTCGACCTTGAGTTCATGCAGAAGGTTGTTGACTTTGCTCGTGAACACGATGTTGTTGTGGTGCACGACAACGCCTACGCCGATATCGGTTTCGACGGCTATCGACCGCCATCGATTCTCCAGGCCGAAGGGGCCAAGGAAGTCGCCGTCGAGTTGTATTCAATGACGAAGTCGTTCTCAATGGCCGGTTGGCGCGTTGCGTTCATGCTTGGTCGTGCCGACGTCGTTGCTGCCCTCGCCAAGTTCAAGAGCTACCTCGATTACGGCACGTTCCAGCCCATTCAGATCGCAGCCACGGTGACCCTCAACGAAGCCGCCGATTTCCCAATGGAAGTCAACGAGATCTACCAATCTCGCCGCGACTCGCTCTGTGACGGTTTGAAGCGCATTGGTTGGGATATCGAGCCGCCCAAGGGAACCATGTTCGTCTGGGCACCGATCCCCGAGCAGTACTCGGACATGAAGTCCATTGAATTCGCGTCCTACCTCGTCAAAGAGGCCAATGTTGCGGCATCCCCGGGTGTCGGTTTTGGTCCGGGTGGTGAAGGGTTTGTGCGATTCGCGCTTATTGAAAACGAGCAGCGCACACAGCAGGCCGTTCGCAACCTGCGTCGGGCTCTCACTCGTCTCGACGGCCAGTAATCCCGCATTCTGAGGCGAAGAGGTCAAGTGAGTTCGCGCTCATGTCGTGCCATGGAAACATGGCGTTCACTCGCGATCCCTAAGGTGTGGACATGACTCAGACCTACATCCTTCGAGTGTGGATGCCTGATCGTCCCGGAGCGCTGGGTGCCTTGGCGAGCCGGATCGGCGCAGTTGGTGGAGACGTGACTGGCATCGACATCCTGGAGCGTGGCGCCGGTCGCGCAATCGATGAGCTCGTGGTCGAACTTCCTGACGACGCGCTTGTCGAGTTGTTGGTCGCCGAAATCCATCAGGTCGATGGAGTCGACATCGAAAGCATTCGTCCAGCAGCCGAAGCGCTGCACGATCCGCGCGTCGATGCGCTCGAGACTGCTGCACTTTTGGTTGTTGCGCCGACTCCGGCAGCGGCAATCGAAGAACTCTGTGTACACGGTGTTCGAACCGTTGGCGCTCATTGGGGAGTCGTTCTCGACCTTGCCGATGGTTCGATCATCTCAGAGTTCGGTGATTGTCCATCCGCTGCGTGGATTGCCGCGTTCGTCGCAGGAAGTCAGTCTTCTGCTCGTGTTTCTGATGGAGACGCCGCACCATCTGACGTGGTGTGGGCCCCGTTGCCGGCAGCCGGAAGAGCGTTGGTGATGGGCCGGAACGGTGAAGCGTTCCGGGCTCGTGAACGGAGGCAAGCGGCCGCTCTGGCTCGGATCGTTGACACTAGGTTTCGAGAGTTAACGACTGCAGCGCGCCAGCAACATCCTTCGGCTTGGCACTGAACTTCGATTAGTCGCCGATTGATTCTTTCGCCCAACCGCGAGATCGTTCCACTGCTCTGAGCCACTGTTGGTGGCCAAGTTCGATCATTGAGCGATCGGACGACGGCTCAATGGTGATGTTGATCGCCCAGTTCTGGGCGATGTCGTCAAGAGAGTCCCAGAAACCTTCGGCGAGCCCCGCAAGGTACGCCGCGCCCAGAGCAGTGGTTTCAGGCACGGTCGGTCGATGCACCGGGACTCCGAGTTGGTCGGCTTGAAGTTGCAGCACGAAATCGCTTGCTGCGCCGCCATCGGCTCGCAGTGATCGGAGAGCGAGGCCGCCAGCGTTCGTCATCGCGTCAACAACGTCGCGGGTTTGCAACGCTATTGATTCGAGCATCGCCCGAGCGATATGAGCTGCCGTTGTACCGCGTGTAATTCCAAGAATTGTTCCGCGCGCGTACGGATCCCACCACGGACTCCCGAGACCTGTGAACGCAGGAACAACGACGACTCCTTCGGTGCTGTCGACGGAAGACGCAAGGGCGGTGATCTCGCTCGAGTTGTCGATCAGGTGCAAACCATCACGAAGCCACTGCACCCCCGAACCAGTCACGAAAATTGCACCTTCGTAGGCGTATGTGAGTTGGGGGGCGCCCGATTCAGTTGGTAGCGACCAAGCAATCGTGGTCAACAAGCCTTCGACGGGAGCAGGACACTCGGTCCCCATGTTCATCAAAACAAAACTGCCAGTGCCATAGGTGTTTTTCGCCATGCCAGGTGCAAAGCACGCTTGACCAAAAAGCGATGCTTGCTGATCGCCGGCAATGCCACTGATGGGGATTCCGGGGCCGAGCGCACACGATGACGAGGTAACGGCGACGCGACCACTCGATGGAACAACTTGAGGAAGCACATGGCGGGGAACGCCGAGTAAGTCGCACAACTCATCGGACCACTCGCCGGATCGAATATCGAACAACATCGTGCGACTGGCATTCGTCGCATCGGTGACGTGTGTTTCGTCGTCGGTCAGTTTCCAGATGAGCCAGGAATCGATGGTGCCGAGAGCAACAGAGTCGTCTGGTGCAATGCCGCCTTCAGTGAAGAGCCAATGGGCCTTCGTGCCGGAGAAGTACGGATCAAGGACGAGGCCTGTCGTCGATCGAACAAGACCAAGCGCGCCGTCGGATTCAAGTTGCGCGCAATAGTCGGCAGTTCTTCGGTCCTGCCACACGATGGCCCGATGCCGGGGCTCACCGGTGGATCGATCCCACGCGACGATCGTTTCGCGTTGATCGGTGATTCCAATTGCGGCGATGGTTTCGCCCGATGCATCGAGGGCTGTCTTGAGCTCGGCGAGGACGAGTTGGATCGCCGTCCAAATCTCGTTGGCATCGTGTTCGACCCATCCGGGTTGGGGGAAGAACTGAGTGAATTCCCGGTACGACGACGAGACCGGAAGGCCTCGATGGTCGAACGCAATGGCTCGGACTCCGGTGGTTCCGGCATCGATCGCGACGACAACAGTCACGAGGGCCTCAGTTCGGGGCAGACTGCGGACATGAGCATCGATTTCAGTCTGTCACCCGAACTCGAAGAGATCCGCGGCAAGGTCCGCACCTTTATCACCGAGGTCGTGGCGCCGACCGAGAAGCGGCTTGAAGCCGAGGGGGTAGCGGAGACTGATCGGCGTGCATATGTCGCAGAACTGATTGAGTTGCGTCGCCAAGCACAGGAACTCGGACTCTGGCTTCCGCATATGCCGGTCGAGTGGGGCGGCATGGGTCTTGGGCACGTGCAACTTGCGATGGTTCAAGCAGAGGCGGCGAGAACCCGTCTAGGACCGTGGGTGTTCAATTGCCAGGCTCCGGACGAAGGCAACATGCATACGTTGCTGCATTGGGGAACCGATGAGCAGAAAGAGAAGTACTTACGCCCACTGTGTGAGGGTCGCGTGTGGTCATGCTTCGCGATGACCGAACCCGAGGTCGCAGGATCAGATCCGACGTTGATCCGCACTCATGCCGAACAGGATGGTGAGGAGTGGGTAATCAACGGTCACAAGTGGTTTATCTCAAATGCACACCGGGCCAGTTTCGCCATTCTCGTTGCGCGAACTGAAGACGATCCCGATCTGCCTCAGGCTGCGAACACGGCGTTTCTTGTCGACATCCCCACCGAGGGGTGGAACGAAGTGCGCCAGATCGAAACGATGCATGGCTCGACGGGCCACTCTGAGATCCTGATTGAAGACCTCCGCGTTTCCGATTCGGCCATGCTCGGTGGTCGTGGTCAGGGGCATCGTTTAGGTCAGTACCGACTCGGACCTGCCCGACTTGCCCATTGCATGCGTTGGATCGCGCAGGCCGAAGTAGCACTCGACATGATGGTTGAGCGATCTCTCGATCGTTATTCACACGGTTCGATCCTTGCCGAGAAGCAAGGTGTCCAGTGGCTCATTGCTGATTCAGCGATGGAGCTCTACCAGTGCAAACTGATGGTGCTGCATGCTGCCTACAAGATCGATCGTGGTGATGACTTCACAGCAGAAGTTTCCATGGCGAAGCATTTCGTTGCGAACTCTTTGAATCGCATCATTGATCGCTCGATTCAAGTTCACGGAGCATTGGGCTATTCAACCGACACGCCTTTGGCTCACATGTATCAGCAGGCTCGTTGGGCCCGGTTCGCCGATGGCGCTGACGAAATCCATCAGATGCGCATCGCTCAACGCACCATCGCTGCCTGGCGCGACCATGGGAGTACTCGAGCGGCAACCGGTGATCTCCCGATTTAGTTCAGGAGAACGTTGACTGCCGTCTAGGGAGCAGCTGTCACCGTTGTCGTGGGTTGATCGCGGTTGACCGGCTGCGGTTGATCCTCGGTAGGAATACTGCAAGCGGCAACGATCGGACTCAGGCAAACACTGAGCGCGGCAATGCCCATAAGGCGACGAAGTGGGTGGGTGCTCATAGGACTTCCTCTTCGGCCTCGTCGGGTGCAGGCGGATCAACCAAGGAGAGTTCAACGACGAATCGAGCGCCGTGGTCACCGTCACGACGATCTTCAACCCACACTCGGCCACCGTGGAGTCGGATGTGTTCATCGACGAGTGCGAGTCCAAGGCCAACGCCAGTGTCATTCGAACGGTTTCCGCCCTCGCTGCCGCGAGAGAAGCGGTCGAACACAATGTCGCGTTCGTCTTCAGGCACGCCGTTGCCGTTGTCCTCGACGCTGATTTGGATCATGTCTTCGACTCGTTCAACGGTCACTGATGTCGCGCCGCCGGCATAGCGATCTGCATTGTCGAGGAGATTGGCAATGACTCTGCCGAATCGACGTTTGTCGACGCGCACAACAAGTTCGTCGGTATCGATGTCGTGAATAACGGGGACGCCTCCGCCGCCAAGAATGCTCACGGATTGGTAGACGAGTTCGACCACGAGAACTTCTTCGAGGTGCAAAGTGATTGCGCCTACGTCGAATCGGGAAATCTCGAGGAGGTCCTCGACGAGTTGCTGGAGACGATCGATATCTGCCGACAGCAACACGAGAGCGGTACGAGCGCGTTCGGGAAGATCGTCCCGAGTGTTTTCCAGCACCTCAATCGACGCAGCAAGGGTCATGAGTGGTGAACGCAACTCGTGACTGACTTCAGACGCGAATCGGGCATCGCGTTCAATCCGATCCTCCAGCGCTTGAGCCATTTCGTTGAATGGCTTTGAGATGAGGTCGAGGTCTGCGTCGACGCCTTCAGGGAGTCGAGTGTCGAGGCGGCCGCCAGCAATTGCGCCTGCAGCGGTGCCGACATCGAGCAACGGAGCGAAGACGCGTCGGCTCGCCCAGTAGCCGATGAGTGCACCAGCGACAGTCGTAAGGGCTGAGGAGATCAGAAGCGTCCACGCCAAGCCATCGAGCGTTCGCTGGAGATCGGCAAGCGGCACACTCTCGTAATAGTGAGCATCAAGATTTGGGACCGGCACGCCAACGATGAGTTGGGTTGATCCTTTGACGTCGGTTCGCATGGTTGCGGCCTGCCCACCCGAAACCATGTCGAGAAGCGATACCGGGATTTCATTTTGGGTGAACGCCGCCGGATCAGTTGCGTACCAACGTCCAGCGTTAGCAAGCGCTGCATTTGCGTCGTTTGGATGGGAGAGGCTGTTTAAGTCCCGATTGACCATGATCGGGGTGGATGCGTAGGGAAGTTCAACCGACAAACGGTCAGCATTCGCGAATGCTCGTGCGACTGAAGAAGATTGCCGTTGGTCAATCAGGTTCTGGCGAGTGAGGCCAAAGGTGATGAACGCCAGGACTGCCGACAACACCGCAGCGCCGAGCGCAAAGGTCAGGGTGAGGCGAGTGCGAAGACCAAAGCGACGACGGACTGGAGCGATGATCCGAGCTCGACGTCGCCGCCGAGTGCGAGTCGTGATGGGTTTGGTCACTGCTGAAGTTTGTAGCCGAGGCCGCGGATTGTCATGACGTGGCGCGGGTTGGCGGGATCGACTTCAACCTTCATGCGTAAACGACGCACATGGACGTCAACGAGACGGCCGTCGCCGAAGTAGCCATAGCCCCAAACGCGTTCGAGAAGAACTTCACGACTGAAGACGCGGCCGGGTGCAGACGCGAGTTCAACGAGAAGTCGGAACTCAGTTTTCGTGAGATGCACCTCGGCGTTGTCGCGAAGAACGATTCCTTCTTCTGGAATGATCTCGAGATCGCCGAAACGCAGATGAGTCGGAGCGAGGTCGATTGTTCGTGCTCGACGAAGGAGTGCGCGAATTCGTGCCGAAAGTTCTTTCGGAGCGAATGGCTTGGTGAGGTAATCGTCAGCTCCGGCTTCGAGGCCTGCAACAACATCATGAGTGTCGGCGCGGGCGGTGACCATGACGATCGGGACATCGCTGACACGTCGAATAGAGCGGCAGACATCGAAGCCGTCGATCCCGGGAAGCATGATGTCGATGAGGACGACGTCGCTGGGTTGGCGGGTGAATGCTTGCAGCGCTTCCTCGCCGGTGTCCGCTTCCTCAACGTCCCAGCCCTCGTCCTCAAGCGCGAGGCGAACGGCGGTGCGGATTCGTTCGTCGTCCTCGACGGTAAGGATACGGGTGCCCATAAGTCACCATTGTCACCGATGAGAGGCCACTACGTCAGGTTTTCCAACTTCGGCGGTGTGGAGGATGGTTACGCGTTGGCTGCATCGGCGTCGACGAGCAGCGACCGCAGGCCGTTGAATAAAGCGGCAGGCGCGGCGAGGCAGAACTCAAATTCGGGTGCACCGCCGGTGAGATTGCCGACGAGTGCGCCCGCCTCGGTAGCGATGAGTGCCCCGGCAGCGTGATCCCAAGGCTGCAGACCGCGTTCGTAATAGGCATCAACCCGCCCGCATGCAACCGAGCACAAGTCGACCGACGCGGCGCCCATGCGGCGAATATCGCGAACTGATCCGATGATCTTGCCGAGCACTGCTGCCTGACGCTGACGGCGATCGGGCTCGTAAGAGAAGCCGGTTGCGACCAGCGCGTGAGACAACTTCGTTTCGGCGGAAGCGTGGATCGCAAGACCATTTCGGAACGCGCCATGGCCACGAATCGCGGTGAAGACCTCGCCATGCAGAGGGTCATGGACGACGCCAATGGCGATCTCGCCATTGATCTCGGCTGCGATCGAGATCGCGAATCCGGCGTGGCCATAGAGGTAGTTCGTTGTGCCGTCGATTGGGTCGACAATCCAGCGAACACCCGTTGACCCCGGTCGGTCCGTGCCCTCTTCGCCGAGAACTGCATCGTCCGGACGCTCGTTGGCGAGTCGACCAAGGATGAGCGCTTCGGAGGCTTTGTCCATTTCGGTGACCATGTCGGTGCCCGTGGTCTTTGTGTCGACCATGGTTCGGGCGCGAGAAAGTCCGTCAACAATCAGCGCCGCTGCTTCGGCTGCAGTCGACGTTGCGAGATCGAGCAGGGTTGCGGTGTCGTGGCCCATTACCGAACGCGCGGAACGTTTCGGTTCGCTGCATTCGATTTCGCAGAGGCAGCGGCGAGTTCCTCGCGGGCACGAATGGTGTTCCATTCGCCCATTGCTCGGAGGGTGAGAATGACGACGACTGCAGTTCCAAGTGCGGCGACGACTGCGCCAAAAAGAGCGCCGAGTCCCGCCCACAAAGAGGAATCGCCAGTTACTTGAAGATCGACGAAGGCGTACCCGATGACTCCACCGGCGGTGCCGCCGATCAGGATTGCAACGAAAGCGAGCACCCGTGCACCAACGGAGGGGAGGGCAGAAGTTGTCGTGGATGCAGGTGGGGTGGTGGGGGTTTGCGAGGCCATCAGAGCCATCGTACGGGTCTGAGCGAGTGGACTGCGCACCGGGGGAGCGCTTGATGCTCCTACAGTTGGAGTCGTGAAGCCGCTCGTCATCCTGCCGACCTACAACGAGGCAGAGAACATTGTTGAGGTCTTAGAGCGCATTCAGAAGGCGTTACCAAAGGCCGACGTGCTCGTGGTCGACGACGGAAGCCCCGACGGAACCGCTGATCTGGCCGAGCAATGGGGATCTGACAATGGGGGGCACGTGTCGCTGCTCCGTCGAGGCGCCAAAGCCGGACTTGGATCGGCCTATCGGGCGGGTTTCGCCTACGGCCTCGCCAATGGCTACGACGCGTTGATCGAAATGGACTCGGACCTTCAACATGATCCTGCCGCGCTTCCCTCATTGGTGAACGCCGTCGAATCTGGTGCCGACCTCGCTATTGGCTCCCGCTATGTCCCAGGGGGCCACATTCCTGACTGGCCGCGCCATCGTGAATGGCTGTCACGCGGCGGGAACCGTTATGCAGCAATCGTGCTTCGACTGCAGGTTCGCGATGCCACCGCCGGCTTCCGTTGCTACGCCGCTCCGATGCTGTCGCGCATCCCGCTCGACCTAGTGACCGCTGATGGTTATGGGTTCCAAATCGAAATGGCGTACAACATTGCCCGACGTGATGGTCGGATCGTGGAAGTTCCCATCACGTTTAACGATCGTGAACGCGGGACTTCCAAGATGTCGTCGCGGATTGTTTTCGAAGCCCTTCTTCTTGTGACCTGGTGGGCGGTTCGTGACCGCATCTTCCGTCGCCCACTTCCTCCGGACGCTTCGTAAACAATGCGCGACTGGCTCGTCGGTGGTGCGGTGATCGAGGGTCCGGCGGGGCTCTTACTGGTGCGCAATCGGCGCCGTGATGGGTCTTTCGATTGGAGTCCTCCCGGCGGCGTCATCGACGCGGGCGAATCCGTCGTCGAAGGCATTGGTCGCGAAGTGGTTGAAGAAACAGGTCTCGTTGTAACGAAGTGGGCCGGGAAGTTGTACGAGATCACTGCGAGTGCCCCCGATATGGGGTGGACACTTCGAGTCGAAGCGTGGCTGGCCGAATCGTGGGAAGGCGAACTTCGATTCGATGATCCCGACGGCATCGTCGAGACCGCGGCGTGGGTTGAGCCCGAACACTGTGGGGGCCATCTCAACGATGGTGCACCGTGGGTGGCCGAGCCCGTTCTTGAGTGGTTGATGCATCGCTGGGTTGATCCGCGTTCCTTTGCCTACAACATTGAAGGATCTGATCGATCTTCGTTGGTGGTTACGCGCGTGTGAACAAACCGCGCGACATCGCAAACATTCTCCATGTGGACATGGATGCGTTTTTCGTATCGGTTGAATTACTTGATCAGCCTGAACTACGCGGAAAACCCGTCGTTGTTGGCGGCGACGGACAACGCGGAGTCGTGGCAGCTGCGTCCTATGAAGCACGCGCGTTCGGCGTCTACTCGGCAATGTCAGCGGCCCAAGCGCGTCGTTTGTGTCCGCACGCAATCTTTCTGAGCGGAAGGTTTCATCGCTATTCCGAAGTCAGTGCAAACGTGATGGCGATTTTCAGAGACGTCACACCGCTTGTTGAGCCGCTTTCGCTTGATGAAGCATTTCTCGATGTGAGTGGGGCTCTCCGGTTACTCGGTGACGCTCCGACGATCGCGGCATCGATTCGTCGACGTGTGCTCGATGAACAGGGTCTGACATGTTCAGTTGGAGTAGCGAGCACAAAGTTTGTTGCGAAACTTGCAACTGAGGCGGCGAAGCCAAAGGCGTCAAAGAATGGGCCGCAGTTTGGAAGCGGAGTTTTCGTCGTTGAGCCTGAAGAGACGTTGTCATTTCTTCGACCACTGCCGGTTGAGTCACTTTGGGGTGTCGGACCAGCCACGCTGTCGAAGCTCCATCGAATTGGAGTCCTCACCATTGCTGATCTGGCCGATCTGCCCGAGGAAAACGTTGTAGCGGTACTTGGTCGCTCTCAAGGCCGTCACTTGCACTCGCTGGCAAATGGCCACGACGAGCGTTCAGTCGAACCCGATCGGACAATGAAGTCGATTGGCCATGAGGAGACCTTCTCTCGCGACCATCACCTTCGCTCGACGTTGGAGCACGAACTTGTGCAATTCGCCGACTCGGTTGCATCGCGTTTGCGGGCCCAAGGTTTGGTCGGGCGCACCGTACAACTGAAGGTTCGATTCGGGGACTTCACGACGATCACTCGATCGACCACATTGGCAGTAGCGGTTGACGATTCGCGTTCACTACTCGAGGCCGGTCGCGGTTTGCTCGGACTCGTTGATCCTTCTCAAGGCGTTCGGCTGCTTGGCCTCTCGGTGAGTGGACTCAGTTCTGATTCGTCCCGACAACTCACATTTGACGAAGCGATCTCGGGTCCAGGCTGGCAGGAAGCCGATCGCACGATTGATGAGATCCGGGCTCGGTTCGGCGAAGAAGCGATCGGGCCGGCGGTTGCTGCGGGCCCTGATGGACTTCGTTTGAAGCGCCGAGGGGCTCAGCAGTGGGGTCCAAACGCGGAGCAAACCGATCCGGGGAGCAGTTCGACAACTGCGTGACAACTGCCCTGCAACAAGGTGCCGTTGTGTATTGGTGTCGGCCGTGGGAGACTGCTTTCTCCAAGTCGCCACAAGGAGTAGGTGTAGTGCCGCTTTCCGAGGACGAACAACGCATCCTCAGCGAGATTGAGCAGCAGCTCCGTCAGACCGATCCCGGTCTGGCTCGTGACATCGCTGACACAACCGTGTACACCGCGGCTTCTCGCGGGATGAAGTGGTCGGCATTCGGTTTTGTTGTCGGACTTGTTCTCTTGGTCGTGCTTCTTGGCACATCGTTTCTTCTGGCCTTCGGCGGATTCCTCATCATGCTTGTTTCGGCGCTTGCGTTTGAGCGCAATGGGCGTCGCCTTGGCAAAGTCGGAATGCAGCAAATGACGCAGTCGGTCAAGGCTGCAGGCTTCCGGGATGCACTTGGTAACACGCGGTCACGTTTCAAGGAGCGTCTCCAGCGCGAGGATGAGGCCTGACTCTGTCTGTCCCGGCAGCACTCGCCGTCGACATTGGCGGAACCAAGATCGACGTAGGCCTGGTCGATCGCAACGGGGTAGTTATCGTTCGTGAACGTGTAGCCACGCCTGCGCACGGCTCAGGCGACGAAATGTTTTCGGCGATCGCCGACCTCGTTGACAAAGTGACGCGATCTTCGTCAGTTACTCCGGTTGTTTGCGGAGTAGGTACTGGTGGACCGATGACTCGTGGAGGCGTTGAAGTCTCTCCGGTCAATATTCCTGCATGGCGTTCATTCCCGTTGCTTGACCGACTTTCTGTCACGACGGGACTACCGACCTTTATCGACAACGATGCGAAGGCGCTGGCGTTAGGTGAAGGTTGGTTGGGCGCAGCGCAGGGTGTCGATAACTACCTTGCGATGGTTGTCTCGACGGGCGTTGGTGGTGGGATTGTTCTCGACGGTCGACTTCTTGACGGTGCCGATGGCAACGCGGGGCATATCGGGCACATCTGTGTTGAGCCCGAGGGCCGTCTGTGCGGATGTGGCGCACGCGGATGTCTCGAAGCCGAAGCGTCGGGAACTGCGATTGCCGCCTACACCGGACGGCCTGCCGCCGAAGCAACCTCCGAAGTGGTCGAACGTACTGGGCGTCTCGTTGGGCGTGCGGTGGCAACGGTCGCGAATCTTCTTGATCTTCGTCTTGCCGTTGTTGCGGGTTCTGTGGCGCTTGGCTTTGGTGACCCATTCTTTGCGGCAGCGAATGACGAGATTGCGTTGCGCGCGCAACTCGATTTCTCGAAGGGCTGCGAACTGCGCCGTGGAGGTCTTGGCGCCGATGGTCCATTGATCGGTGCGGCGGCGGTCGGCTGGCGCGGACTCGATCAGTAGGATCATTTCGTGGCCGATCAACCCTCTTCGCGCTGGATGCTCGCCGGAGCGCTTGCCGTTGTTCGCCATCCATCGCTTTGGACCACGGCAATTCGGCAGTTATTCCGTCTCGCTCCTCGAGGATGGTGGAAGCGCGCGCCATTCCTGCCGCTTCCCGACGCGTCGTACATGAAGTTCCGTTTAGTCACGGCCTATGGAGGTTCAGGTGGAGATCCTCGGCCCGAGGACCTCATCACCTATTTGCATTGGTGCCGGGCCTGGCCGGAAGTTACGTCCTGAATAGTTCAGGACAAGTACTGATCGCCTGATGCTCGCACGGTGATATCGCTAATCGAGATGCCCCACGGTTGATCAATGACATAGACGATTTGTTCCGCGAGTTCTTCGGGCGAGATCGCCCAATAGCGAATGTTCTCGGGATCGGTGAGACCTTCGGATTCGCCCGGTGTCATGAACTTCACGACGTTCTCGCGGAACGAGTCCATGTTCTGTCCAAGGATGCCGATCATCGCGTCGCCATTGATGATGGTGGAACCGAGGTTGGTGCCAATGACGCCGGTGGGCTTGACCGTGGTGACCTTGATCCGGCCCTGCGATTCGATTCGCAGCGATTCGGAAAGCACATTCACCGCAGCTTTCGTGGCGGTGTAGATGGCTGAGCCAGCGACGGGGGTGTTTCCGTAGATTGAGGAAATGTTTACGACGTGGCCGCGACCCTGTTTGATCATTTGATCGTGGACCGCAGCGATTCCATTGACGACGCCTTTGAAGTTGATGTCGATACAGCGGTTCCATGCGTCGGCCGCCGCCGCGTGATCGGCCCAGAATGCAAGCGGCATCGTGCCGGCGTTGTTGATGAGCACGTCGATGGCACCGAAGTGTTCGACGCACGTGGCCGCCATTGCGTGCATCTGTTGAGGATCAGTCACATCAGTAGTGCATGCGTTCACTGGTCGTCCGTTGTGCTGAAGCTCTGCGACGAGTGCATTCAGACCATCGGTATCGACATCGACGGCAAGAACATTCGCTCCTCGTTGTGAAGCGATGTCGGTGACGAGTCGGCCAAAGCCGCTTGCAGCGCCCGTGACAATGATGGTTCGTCCACTGAGATACCCATTTTCAGCAACAGTCATGACGGTGACCGTATCGCTGGTCGGTAACCTGCGCCGGTGGCCTGTTGGGATGTAGTGCGAGCAAAGGGAGATGCCCGGGGCTTTCATAGCCACGGCGTCCCTGCTGGTGCGCAGCGTTCAGTTCGGTTGCTTGAGGTCACCGGCTCAGCGCTTGCCCTTGGTTCGTCGCAGTCAATCGAAGATGTTGACCTTGAAGTTGCGAAGCGGCTCGACGTTGATGTTTTCAATCGTCAGAGCGGAGGAGGGGCGGTGCTACTCGACCCAGCGGCGCAGGTCTGGATCGACGTTGTCATTGGCCGCTCCGACCCGTTGTGGCAAGACGATGTGAGTTTGGCTTCGCAATGGCTT
>WLGJ01000031.1 GCA_009703275.1 Actinomycetota bacterium | reverse complement strand
GGGGGATGGGCGATGAAACTGGAACATCCGAAGCCATTTGCCGGCCGCTGGCACGCGAAGTGGATGTGGAATGCCCGGCCCGCGCTGCAGCTCGATACGGCGACGCGCATGGTGTTGGCCGACGCGACGGACAAAGTGGCGATGTTCCGCCGGGAACTGGAACTCGATGCGGTGCCGGCTTCGGTACCTGCTCGGATTTGGGCTGATGGTCGTTTCATCCTGCGCGTGAATGGCGTCGAAGTTGGGCGTGGACCAGTGCGTAGTGATCCGAAGGCGGCCCATTACGACATCGCAGATCTCGCGCCGTTTTTGGTCAAAGGTTCCAACGTCATCTCGATCATCGCCCGCCACTTTGGAACGGCAACGTCTTGGTGGATGCCAGCGCCGCCTACCTATTCAATGGGCGCGGGTTCAGTGGTGTTCGAAGCGCTGGTTGGCGATGAATGGCTGATCTCTGATCGTTCGTGGTCGTGTGCGCCCGTGTCGCCGTGGACGGCGGTGCCAGTGCCTGGCGATGTTGCGTGTTTGCCGCTCGAGTCTTTCGATGCGCGCGTCTACGAACAGGGTTGGGATGCGCCCGGGTTCGATGCGAGTGGATGGAAGCACGCGTTCGAGATCACGCCGTTCAGCACGGGCGGTCATGGCGATCCGCATCCGCCGAGCGAACCATTCGGCATGTTGCGTCCTCCGGTGCGCAACGCGTTTGCCGGTGGGCTGGTGCACGACGCTGCGTTGGTGTCGTCTGCGGAACATGCGGGATCGCCGTTGGGTGAGGATCCCGTTCGCCAGGTGCTGAACGATGAAACCTGCGTTCGCGAAGCGCGCGGTTCGGAACCGTTCATGCTTCATCGGTTTGATCTCGGTCGTATTGCGGCCGGAACGTTGCGACTGAGTGTGCGCGGCGCAGCAGAGGGAACGATCATTGACGTCGCCGCGTCGGAACACGTTGACGCCGACGGATTCCTTGTCACGCTCGGTCAGCACGCAGGACTTCGTTATGTGTGCGCGGGTAATGGGGGAGTCGGAGGAGCCGAAGAGTTCGAATCGCTCGACATCATCGGCACGCGTTTCCTGCACGCGAGTGTTCGTGTGCCTGCTGGCGCCGCGCAGCCGAACATTGCGCTGTCGATTGCCGATAGGCACCGGCCTCGTCCCGAGGGCGCATCGTTCGAATGTTCTGATCCGTTACTCAACGAGATTTTTGCGGTCGGTCTGCGCACGGTTGATCTAAGTGCGCTCGATGCCTATGTCGACTGCCCCACTCGTGAACAGCGCGCTTGGACGGGCGATTCGGTTGTGCATCAAATGGTCGACCTCGTGGCGAACCCCGATTGGTCGATGCCGATTTGGCATCCGCAGCTTGCAACCATGGCGCGCACCGACGGCATGTTGCATATGGCGGTGGCGTCGGACTTCGCCGACGACGATCGCACGTTCGTGCCGGACTGGTCGCTCATGTGGGTGCATTCGGTCTGGAACTTGTATCGCTACACCGGCGATCGCGATGTCGTTGCTGAGTTGTTGCCCGTGGCCGAGCGCACATTGCGGTGGTTCGAATCGTTTCTTGGTGATGACGGTTTGTTACGCAATGTCACCGGCTGGGTGCTCATCGACTGGGCCAGTTTCTACAGCCGAGGATGTTCATCAACGCTCAATGCCGTGTGGGCGAAAGCGCTTGAAGACTTTGCTGAGATGAGCGAATGGATCGGTAACGCCGGTTCGGCGGCGTGGGCTCGTAACCGTTATGAGGGTGTGCGCAACGCGTTCGACCTGTTCTGGGACGAAGACCGTGGCGTCTACATCGACCATGTGCTCGGCGGCGTTCCGCAGCGTCCCGCTGCGCAACACGGTGGCGCTGCGGCGCTGTGGGCGGGGATTGTTCCTGAGTCGCGCGTCGATCGCGTGGCGTCAGTCCTCACCGATCGTTCGCGCCTCATCCGGCATTCATTCGTGATGGATCCCGTGACACCCACGGGCGGTTCGACCGGGTACGGCTACATGCTCACTGGCTATCCCGAACCGGAATGGGACGTCGAAAGCCAGATGGTCGAAGCCGAACCGTTCTTCCGGTTTGTGGTGCATGACGGACTGGCGAGGGCTGGACGCGCTGATCTCATTGCTGATCTGTGCCGGGACTGGAAAGTGTTTCTCGACGCGGGCGAAACCACCTGGCCGGAATGTTGGACTGGCGGCACGCGCTGTCACGGTTGGTCGTCAACGCCAACGCGAGATCTCATTCAACATGTGCTCGGCATTACGCCGGCCGAACCGGGTTACGCGGCAGTGCGAGTGGTGCCGAACTTGGGTGATCTTGATTGGGCGCGTGCAACGGTCCCGAGTCCGCATGGTTTCATCACCGTTGAAGCACGCGCTGACGGGACTATCACCGTTGACAGCCCCGTGCCGGTTGTGCGCGACTGATCACGTACCGAGTGCAGAAGCGATCGCGTAGTAGAGCGGGATGCCGATGGCAATGTTGATCGGAAACGTGATCCCCAGAGCGAGGGTGAAGTATCGGCTTGGACGTGCTTCAGGAATGGCGTAGCGCACCACTGCCGGCACCACGATGTAGCTGCCACTAGATGCAAGCACTGCGAGCAATGTGAGATCGCCAACCGTGAGGCCGAGCGCCCATCCGATTGCGAGTGCGGCCGCCGCATTCACAAATGGCACGATGGCGCCGAAGGCGATGAGGAATGGGCCGACGTCGCGAACTTCCCGTAACTGCCGTGCGACAAGTAGACCCATTTCGAGAAGGAAGAACGCAAGGAAGCCCTTAAAGACGCCGTTGACGAATGGCGCCATTGCTTCGCCACCTTTCTCGCCGCTCACTGCGCCAATGATCATTGAGCCGATCAGTAGGAGATGGGCGCCGTCAGTGAAGGCTTCGCGAAGTACTTCTTTGATCGAAAGGGGTGGGTGTGATTGTTCGACACCCTCTTCTGGTCCGGGTTCACCGGCAGGGTGCGGCGCTTCAGGTACGAGAGTTTGTGAGTCAGCGGTTGCAAGGTTGCCCGCAGGAGACGTGACCGACACAGGGTTGGTGAGGTCTGCAGATCCTGGGGTGTTTATGCGGGACCGCACCCATGTGGCGAGAAGCACCGCCATGATGATCGCGGGCGACTCCATCAACACCAGTGCCACGGTCATGTGTCCGCCGGCTTCGTCTCCGCGAGAGACGAGGAACTGTGACGCTGTCACGAAGGTGACGGCGCTAACGGATCCGTAGGTAGCGGCGATGGCAGCGGCATCGAACGCGTCGATGCGCTTACGCAGGACGAGGAACCAAACCGCTGGGATCACAAGCGCGAGAAAGAGTGCGGCACCAATGACTTTTACGCCATCGCCAGAGAGGCCGGCATCAGACAGGGCTTGCCCGCCCTTAAAGCCCAGGGCCATGAGGAGATAGAGCGAAAGGAACTTGGCGATGGGGGCGGGGATCTCCAGATTTGAGCGAATCAGGCCGATCGCGACTCCGAGGAAGAAGAACAAGACCGCTGGATCGGTCAGATTTTTTAGGATGTCAGCGTCCATGGGGCTCCCCGGCGGAATCGATCTGGCTATTGGTTTCCGGAATACTAACACCGGAAATCTACTTCGGCTAATTATTCCCGATGGGCGCTGCAGCAGATGCTCTTGGGCTGGAATTTTCGTCTCTCGCCTACTCTTCTCTCATGGCACCTGGGCATCGAGTGGGCATCGTCGGCGGCGGGCAGTTGGCCGTGATGATGGCCGATGCGGCAGACGACCTAGGGCTGGAGATCACGTCGCTCGCTCAAGTCGCTGATGATCCGATCTTCAGTTTCGGACGACAAGGCTTTGTCGGCGATGCACTCGCTCTCGACGACCTTCGGCAACTGGCGTCGAACAGTGACGTGCTGACTTTTGATCATGAACTCGTTGACTATCGAGTGCTTGCGCAGCTCGAAACCGAAGGAGTGATTGTCCGACCAGGGTCGACAACGATGGCAATTGCTACCGATAAAGAGCGGCAATACGAACTCTTCGAACGCCTTGAGATTGCGCAACCCGACACGGTCGTCGTCAGCGATCTTGCTTCGGCGCTTGACGCGATTTCTCGATTCGATGGTGTCGCCGTTTTGAAAACAGCGAGAGGCGGCTACGACGGTCGAGGCGTATTGCTCGATTCGAGTGAAGCAGCCGTACGCGAATGGTTTCCAACAGGTCAGACGACAGTTCTTGTTCAACGCCGCGTCGATGTTGAGATCGAAGTTGCCGTTCAAGTCGTGAGAGCGCACGACGGCACCATGGTTACCTACTCGCCGGTTCGAACAGTTCAATCCGATGGCATGTGCAGCATTGTTCACATTCCCGCCGACATTGCACCGGCGCTGGAAGATGAAGCAATGGAAATTGCTCGCAAGATTGCGGAAGCGATCGATGTAGTGGGCATCCTCGCAGTCGAGTTCTTTGTGCTCGATGGCGAACTGCTGGTCAATGAACTCGCAGCCCGACCTCATAATTCAGGGCATCTCACCATCGAGGCGTCTGCAACTTCGCAGTTCGAGAATCATCTGAGAGCTGTTACTGGTCTTCCCTTAGGGCCAACTGACCGGATTGTTCCTGCTGCAGCAATGGCAAATATCGTGGGTCAGACACGTGGGGAACCCCAAGATCAATCGTTTCGCCCCGATATTTCTGTTCATATGTATGGCAAGACGCCGCGACCTGGGCGCAAACTTGGTCACGTGACCGCTATTGCGGATACGACAGACCAAGCAATTGAACGTGCGCTGGATGCAGCGAAAGAACTCGAACAAGAATCGGAGATGCCATGAGCGTTGCAATAGTGATGGGAAGTGATTCCGATCTGAGCGCCATGCAAGGCGCCATCGACATTCTCAATCGGTTTGGAGTTGACCACATCGTTCGTTGTGTCTCGGCCCATCGTGATCCTCACGGGATGCTCGAATTCGCATCTCAAGCGGCAGCGAACGGTATTGATGTGATCATCGCTGGTGCTGGAGGAGCGGCACACTTACCTGGAATGATCGCGTCGGCCACCGAACTTCCGGTGATCGGTGTTCCGGTGCGGCGACCAGCGTTTGATGGTCTCGATGCGTTGCTGTCGATTGTGCAAATGCCAGCGGGGATTCCCGTTGCAACTATGGCAGTCGATGGAAGCGCAAACGCTGCGTTGTTCGCAGTTCGGATTCTCGCCCGCAGCGACGAGGGGCTTCGCGATCAACTGCGCGCCTACGCCGCAGAACTCATCGACGTGGTTGCTGAAAAAGACGCACATCTGCGTGCCCAGCCCGGGCGGAAATAGGCTGAACACGCAGATGCCGCTGTGCGGTCAAAGCGTCGTGGCGATTTCCTGAAGTCGGCGGACCCGTTCTTCTACCGGCGGATGCGTCATGAACAATCGGCTGAAGTCCTTCCGATTGCCAGTGAGCGGATTGACGATCCATGCGCTCGCTTGCGCCGGGGGGATGTCCATCGGTGATCGCTGGGCCAGTGCTTCGAGTCGTTGTAGGGCCGATGCCAAGGCCAGTGGATCTTGTGAGAGTTGTGCTCCGTAGCGGTCGGCATCGAATTCTCGAGACCGCGACACCGCCATTTGCAACATGCCGGCAGCAAGGGGTGCGATCAACGCCATGAGGAGCATTGATCCGGCTCCGGGACCGTCGTCGTCATCGCTGCTTCCAAAGAGCCCAGCGAACATCGCCATGTTGGCAAGGAGCGAGATGGCTGTCGCAATTGCCGCAGCGATTGAACCGATGAGGATGTCGCGGTTTCGAATGTGGGCCATCTCATGAGCGAGTACGGCCCTGACCTCGTTAGGCGGGCAGTTTGCTATCAGGCCTTCCGTGACCGCTACCGCGCTATTGGCGGGGTTTCGACCGGTTGCAAACGCATTCGGTTGAGGTGATGGTGAGATGTAGACGCGCGGGGTAGGAAGTCCGGCAGTCGACGCCAGTTCACGAACCATCTGGTGTAGTTCCGGAGCGCTCTGTGCGTCGACTTCGATTGCTTTTGCCGCCTTGATCGCAATGCGATCGGAATACCAGTACGACGCGCCGGTTATGGCAAACGCAATGGCCAGGCCGAGGATGGCTCCGCCAATGCCTCCGAACAATGAGCCCAGCATCACAAAGATGCCGCCAATCCCCGCGAGAAGAACGAATGTCTTCATCGTGTTTCGAAAAGACATCGGTTACTCCTTAGCCAAACTCGAGAAGATCGGAAAGAAAACTGGTTGCTTTCTTCTTCTTTGGTTTCTCGTACTTTTCGCGCTTGTCGTAACTGCGCTCATCGCGATCGCCCGAACGATCTCGGGGGACTGATGCCGCGTCTAACTGCAGGTTCGACCGCTCAATCACCTTGTCCAGCTCACCGCGATCAAACCAGATGCCACGACATTCCGGGCAATAATCAAGCTCGATTCCATCGCGGTGGGTGATGAGAAGTTCGCGACCATCTACTGGACAATTCATGAAGCACTCCCTTTGTTTGTATCTGATGGATCTTTGGCATAGAGGTTTTCGATTTCCGACGCGTAGCGCTCAACGATTTGCTTGCGCCGAAGTTTGAGTGTCGGGGTTAGGAGCGCTGAGTCAACCGTCCATTCATCGGGGAGGATCAGGATCCGCTTTACTCGCTCCGGGTTTGAGAACTGTTGCATCACGTTGTCGACTGCTTCTTCTATTTCCGCGATGAGTTCAGGTTGTTCGCTCAGTCGAAACGGATCGACGACGGCCAGGTGACGGCGTTCGGCCCATTGCGCACTGGACTCTTGATCAAGGGTGAGGAGAGCGGCGACGTAGGGGCGCCCATCACCGACGACGCATGCTTGGGCAATGAGTGGCACCGTTCGCAGCGCGGCTTCAAGGTTGGCGGGACTGATGTTTTTCCCGCCGGATGTGACAATCAATTCCTTTTTCCGATCGACCACCCGGAGGTTGCCCGCTGCGTCGAGTTCGCCGACGTCGCCCGTGTGCAGCCAGCCATCGGCATCGATCGTTTCCGCGGTTGCATCCTCGAGGCCCAAGTAACCGACGAAGACATTGCCGCCGCGGAAGAGGATCTCTCCGTCCTCGGCAAGGCGAATTTCGCTGCCGGGGATTGCGGGCCCGATCGTCCCGGCCTTGACCAAACTCGAGGTCCAGGCGATCGGGCCCGCGGATTCAGACATCCCATAAATTTCAGTCAAGGGGATGCCGATAGCTCGGAACCATTCAATGGTGTCGACGGGAATTGGCGCAGCACCCGAGACGGCGATTTCGAGTTCGTTAAGTCCGAGCGCATCGCGAACTGGTGCGAACGCAACAGCATCAAGAAACTCAAGCGTTGCGATGTCGTCGGCAGTTGCGGTTCCCAACGTGATCCGAGAGAGGATGTCTGTTGCGCTTCTGATCGCATCGTCGAAACTCGCGCGACGTTCAGGGTCGGCATCGAGAATCTGTTCGACTCCTGCACACATCTTTTCCCAAATTCGAGGAACACCGAACAACAGATGGGGTCGGACCTTCTCAAGTTGCTCGGCCAGTTGCGTCGCGTCTGCACAGGTCGTGACCTCGTAGCCAGAACTCACGGCGGAGTAATGCGAGGTTGAACGTTCCGCGATATGGGCCATCGGGAGGTAGGAGACGATGCGCTTTCCGGCGAGGTCTTTGTCGCCAAGAGCAAGTCGCAGGCTTTCGGTTGCCCACAAAATGTTCTGATGGCTCAACAAGACGCCCTTCGGTGGGCCTGTTGTTCCAGATGTGTAGATAATCGTTGCTTCCGATTCCGGATCGATTTGTGCAATGCGATCGTTGAGATCAACTGGATCGGAAGATTCGAGTTGAGCGAGGTCGATGTGTCGCGTTGTGGTGTCGGAAGGATGGACAATCACAATCTGCATATTGAGCTCGCGCACCACGTTCGATGACCAAAGCCGTTCGACGGCATTGTCATCGAACGCGATTGCAAGAAACGCGCCGGAGTCTTGAACGATGTGATCGATTTGCTCTGATGAAGCCGTTGCGTAGAGCGAGATCGGAGTTGCCCCGATCGACATGATCGCAAGGTCGATGATGTGGAACTCGGGGCAGTTGGGCAAGAGAAGGACGAGTCGGTCCCCAGGGCCGACGCCCAGAGTCGCGAGTCCGCCAGCAACGCGAGCCACTCTTTCGAGGTATGTCGACCACGTCATTTCGTTCCAATTAGTGCCCTCACTCCATCGCAATGCGATTTGGTCACGACGTGAACGCGCCGTAGCAAGAAACTCTGCAGGAATAGTGCGCCCCGCGATGAGCCGATCAATGCGCGCGGCAACATCGGCTGGATGGTCGTCACGGGTGAACTGAGGGGAAATGACTCTCGCGGTGCTCATGGCACGAACCTTTCGAATCGAAGTGGTCTTCGTTCGAAGGTCTCTCCCGCTCGTGAGAGCCGAGTTGCCGGGATCAAATGACCCGTGATGACGACAACTCTGTTGAGGGATACTCCCCTTCAGATACGAACTCTATCAGACGAATTCAGAAACCGGTAGTAGGCTTCGTAGATTGATTGAGAAAAGTCGTGATTTCTTTGCGACTGGCAACAAGAGGGCTGAAGAGTGCCCGTCTATGCTCACTATTCCCGTAAATAAAAGTCGCAGGAAGGAGCTGGGATGAGCGATGTAGAGAAGCCGAATTGGACGTTTTTCACCAATCACGGTCACGTCCTGGTCTGCCTCGCCGGCGATCCCGACCTGCGGACCCGAGACGTCGCTGAACTTGTCGGCATTACCGAGCGCTCCGCCCAAGCGATCATTAGCGACCTTGTCGATGCTGGGTACGTCACCCGCACAAAGGAAGGCCGTCGTAATCGTTACGAAGTACACGGCGATATTCCCTTGCGTCACCCACTCGAACAAGATCACACCGTTGGTGAACTACTTGTGACGTTGGGTCGACTTAGCCAGCCGAAGCGTCGTTTGTCGTAGAACTTCTCCCGATCAAAGCACGTCGGGAGTGACCAGAACGATGTGTTCTGTGGCTGTTCCGATTCGCAACGAAGCTGCCGACTTGAGATCGGCGAGTGCGCCGCTCCGGCTCGCGGCATAACCGACAGTCGAGAGGTCGTCGACGAGGAACGCTCGCCACAGGTCATCATCTGATGGTTCCAGCACGACCACATCAAGAATTACGAAATCCTGACGGCCGAGAGAGTCTCTGTGCTGATCGCTGTTGATTTCCTTTTCGTCATTTTGAAAAAGCCAGTCTGGGCCGAGTGCCGCTTCAAGTGATCGTTCGATCATCTCGGCCACGATGGATGGGACGATTCGTAATGGACCAGGTACAACCACATCGATGTGATCTCGACGGAGTAGTACGTGTGCGCCATAAGCGGATTGGGAAACTTGTTCGAATCCGCGCTGCACTAAACGTTGAGTGATGACGTTTCCGGTTAGTTCCTTAGGCGTTGAGTTCTCAGCCTTTGTCATGTTCTTTTGCCCTTTCGCTTCAGAGTGAGAGCCAGTTTGTGCCGGCGTCGGTGGGCGCGACTGATGCTGCAGCTCCCACCCATTCGTCGTTTACAACAGCCGACATCGCATCGGGGGCGTCGGTCGTGGCGTAGCACCGAGAACCATCGGGCAATGAGCAGATTGCAATAACCGAAACCGGTTCACCTTCACGGCCATAGATGACCGACGCCGATTCAATAGTTACTGATCCCGTGCCAGTGTCTTGAACGGTATGGCCAGGTGCGTCGTCGTCGAGAACGGCGAGTTGAGGTTCGTCGGAAGTTGGAAGCGGATTCTTCCCAGGAGTAGCAGACCAAACACCAGCGACATGCTTGGTCATATGCATGCCAATGCCGGTGACCATTCCGTTTGCGTTCGGGTTCTCGCGCAGGAAGTCAACGAGCGTGCTGATCGAATGGTTCATGTAGTTCGAGCCCGGTCCGCCGTGATAGGGCAACCCGCCGGTAAGGGAGATGGGGCGGGGGTCATTGTCTGCGAGTTCAAGTGCATCCCGAGCGAATTGCACCGCTGACCCGAAGCAACTGTAGAGATCAAAAGCGGTGATCTCTTCCTGTTGCAGGCCCGCCATCGTGAGTGCGCTTGAGAATGCGCTTTGCATCGCAGGTGATGAGGAAAGCGATTCGCGTCCGGCGATATGCGACGCGTCGCGCGCGAATCCCCAGCCGCGCAAATAGATGCGCCGATCCTCGGGGATCTTCCAGCGATCGGCCACAGCATCAGTCACAAGAAGATTCGCCGCAGCCATGTCGACAAATGGGAACGCGGTCGTGAGTTTGTTGAATGGAGTGGCGATTGGTCGATTGCCAGCGTCGGCATGGGCAAGGCGTTCGGCCGAATGGGCAACTGGGTACCAGGAGTCGGGGTTTTGCGCAGCAACGTTGCTTAGCGATGAAAGGAGTTGGAACATCGCCTGACGATCGGCCGGCTTTGCCCCTCGTGCGGCCCAACGGGCTTGGCCGAGAAGGGCAAAGGTGAGCCATGCGGGAAGAACGCCATGGCGGAGTTCGGTCGGGAGGTACCACTCGCCGAGCGATGCTTCGATGCTCACTGCGTTCGGGTTGGGGTACGACCAATTCGGACCTTCGCCACTGCGCTCCATGCGTCGCACCGTTGATTGGGCTTCGGCACCAACGATGAGGGCTGCTGAGATCTCACCTCGCATCATTGATGCTGCGGCTTGATCGATGAGTCGTTGTGGTGAGGTGCCGGCAATGAGCGAACTGACGCCAGGCAGGTCGTCACGACCAAGTCGCTCACCGAGACGGGCCACGGGGTTGTCGTAATCCCATGACTGTGTGTGGACGACAGCCAGATGATCAAGTTGCGCTGCGACATCGGCGGTCGTTCCGGCATCGTCAATTGCAAGACGTGAGACGAATTCCCACATCGAGAGTGGTTCGGGTGCGAACTGTGATTCGTCGCGCCATGTGTGACGCGCGGTTCCAACAATGCAAACGCGTGTCATGTCGTCGGCAGCCATTTCATATCCATTCATTTGGTTCGGGGGGGGTTATGGGTTGCATCGATCACAGAAGGTCGGGTCGGCTTCTCCGCTTCTTGCGATTTCGGTCTCGAGTCCGCAACGTGCACAACCCATGACATCGAGTGCGGGAAGCGATGTGGGTAGACCGCACAGTCCGCACCGAAGGCCAGGAGTTGTGCGAACGGGACCGAATCCGGCTGCGTTGCATTCTGGGCAGCTGACTCGTAAACGTTGCACAAGGCGATCGACTGCAGTTCCGATCACTTTCCTGCGGTCGGGACAGTGATGGGCGCGCAGATCAGGTTCGACAATGACCGTGTGAGGTTGAGCGGCAAGGGCCTGCGCGACTGTGTTGCGCAGTTCGTCAACATTGTCGATTCCCTTCGCAAGCACCGTCCGTGATTTCGTTTGAGGTTCTTCTGTGACGACGATTGCCCGCTGCTCGGGGAACACATTCGTGAACTTCAAACTGTCGACGTCAGCAATATCGACGATGACTTTTGCTGGCGGGACCGCGGAAATGGAACTGGCGACTTCGAAAACGGAGTAGTCGAGTTCGGTGTCGACGTAGACAACCACTTCGGTATCGCCGAGAAGGAATGGTGTGGATGGATGCGGTCCGAAAGAACCCTCCGATGCAAGACCGACGGAAAGGCCCAATGCTTCAAGACCGGCGCGAGCTTTCCGCTCGGCGGTTTCGCGTGGTGAGCCTTGTCGTTCGACCTCGCCAGCGAAAGTGCCGAACTGGTCGGTGTCGATTTCTGCGACGGTAACGACAATGCCGATGTCGGCGAATGCCGGAGAAAAGATTGATTCTTTCCCGTGTTTCGTGGCGAGTGCAGCCCGGGTGATCTCGGGACTCACCGTTGTCTCACAACATCCCCGGAGAGCAGATCTCTCACTCGCTCTTCGTCGTATCCCAAGACCTCGCGCAATATCTGTTCAGAGTGCTCGCCGGCGTGAGGAGCCCGACCCGGATGCGAGAGTTCGGCATCGGCGAACCGCAGAGGAGTTGGCAGCATTTCGGCGCCATGTGTTTCGGACGGAAGCCACTCGGTGCGTTCAGTGAAATGAGGGTCAGTCGGCAGCGACTTTGATGAATTCACTGGAGCAATTGGTGTGTTGTGACGATCACCGAATTCAAGCCAATACGAGGTAGAGGCTGACTTGAAGATGGAGATCAATTCGGCGCGCAGTTCTTCATTTCCCAGCGCGTGGTCGGCGATTTTTTCGCCGGGCCACCGCTCGAACAAATCATTTCGATCAATACCCGCGCAGAAGTTCTGCCAGAACTCGCGCTCAGAGGCCATGAACAGGATGTGGCCGTCGGCGGTTTTGTAGAACTGATACCGAACACCGTCGCGCATTCCGGCAGTTCCTGGCGCACGTCGTTCGAACCCGTCGGTGGGATTGCCAGTCACTTCGGACTGGGGACGTTCGTACGCGCGCCAAGTTTCGATACGCAACCAGTCAAATGCCGCTGCCGATTCGGCCTGACTGAGTTCGATGGAGCACCCTTCACCTGTAGCGCGTGCGGCAAGAACTCCGGACAAGATGCCGATGGCTCCGAAGAGTGGGGCGGCGTTGAGGCCGATCGAAACGTGATCGGGAATGACACATCCATCGCCATCGAGTGGTTCAGGTTCCACGATGCCGGCCCACGCGTCGAACGCAACTCCGTGACTCGGGAGATTTCGATACGGCCCGGTCGCCCCGTATCCGCTCATCGCGAGGTGCACGATTGAAGGCTTCACCGATTGCAAGACGTCGAACCCGAGTCCGAGGCGCTCGAGAGCTCCAGGACGCATGACCTCGACAACAACATCGGCAGTAGCAACGAAGTCTTTGAAGATGGCGACACCGACGGGGTTTTTGAGATCGAGCTCGATTGATCGTTTCCCGCGGTTGCAGTGCAGGAACAGCAAAGAGTCGCCCTCGATGAGCGGCCAGGTCATCTTTCGGCCGTAATCGCCGCCATGGGGCTCGACCTTGATCACGTCGGCGCCGAGATCGGCAAGGGGGGTGGTGACTGCGGCTCCAGCGAGTAGCGACACCTCGATGATTCGGAGACCAGCGAGCGGTCGACTCGATGAGGGCTGCGAACCAGTGCCGTCATGTAGAAGACTCATCAGTGGCACAATACCTGTAATCAATTTCGGTAATCAAGTTTCCTATGTATCGGTGCCTCACTTGAAGGAGAACTCATGTCCACCACGCCTGAATCATCATCAACGGAAGGTTCGGAAGGACTTTCGGCAGACGAGGCACGAATGAAGCCGCGGTCGGTGGATGTCACCGAGGGCGCTCAACGAGCACCATCACGAGCGATGCTGCGCGCCGTGGGCCTCACTGATGATGATTGGCGCAAACCACAAATTGGTATCGCGTCATCGTGGAACGAGATCACGCCGTGCAACCTTTCGCTCGACCGACTGAGTGCGAAAGCAAAAGAAGGAGTGCGCGACGCCGGGGGAGTCGGGCTTCGCTTTGGAACCATCACTGTCTCCGATGGCATTTCGATGGGGCACGAAGGAATGCGAGCTTCGCTCGTTTCCCGAGAGGTGATCTGTGATTCGGTCGAAGCGGTGATTCACGCCGAACGTCTTGATGGCATGGTGCTGACCTGCGGTTGTGACAAGTCGATTCCCGGGATGATGATGGCCGCGGCCAGACTCGATCTTCCTGCGGTGATCGTTTACAACGGTTCAATTCTCCCTGGCGAACACAATGGTGCTGCGATCGACATCACGACCGTGTTTGAAGCAGTCGGAGCGTGTGCTGCAGGAACGATGACTCTCGACGAGCTCGGTCAGATCGAGCGCAAAGCCTGCCCAAGTGAGGGCG
>WLGJ01000030.1 GCA_009703275.1 Actinomycetota bacterium | reverse complement strand
TCGTCGACTCCGCCACCGAGTCCATCGACAGGCATCGTCCTCGACGGCTTCCTTCAACAGACGCTTGATGCCCTGCAGGGATCGGGACCGCTCCTCGTCGTTACCACTGGTTCGGTTCGCGGCGACTACGGAGATGCACTTCGGCTCCAACTTGAGCGAGCAGGCATCCAAGTTGTTGCCGAGTCGAACATGATCAGCCACCTTGGCCCGCAGCGCTCCGAATCAAACCGCACACCCGTGGGCACACTTTGGATCGTCAGCGCTGACCAAATCACTCAGTTCAAAGCTGACCCGAGCATGAAATTCCTCGGAGGATGGGATCCACTGACTCAGGACGAACGGAACCAATTCTTCATCGATCAGTCACTCCTTCAGGACCAACTCATCGCGGCCGGTCGCGTTGACCTTGCTGAGGCACTTACGAACGGATCGGGCGGCGTGGACACCGAGGCCAAAACTCTTGACGGAGTCGACCCGACGCTCGTGGATCGCGTCGAAGCACTGCGTCGAAAGGGAGACCCCGTCGCCGTCTTCCTCGGACCGGCTCGCACTTCCTGAGGCACAGCAGGATCCGGCTGAGGGCCCTCAAATGGTCGATGTCGGCACCACCCCGCAGGAGTGGTTGACTTGATCGGTGTTAAACGTCCGAGACCTCGTTGTTGAAATCGGGGGGAAGACCATCGTTGATGGCACCACCTTCCAGGTGAGGGCGGGCGACAAGGTCGGTCTGGTGGGTCGAAACGGCGCCGGGAAGACCACCCTCTTTCGGACATTGGGTGGAGAGAACGCTCCGAAGCGCGGAACCGTCGAGCGTTCAGGCGGCACCGGTTACCTCTCGCAGGATCCTCGTCAAGACGCCGTCGATCCCGAAACTCTCGCAATTACTCACGTGCTTTCGGGAAGAGGCTTCGATGTCGCAGCGAATCGTCTCGAGACACTTCGCCAAGCGATGGAAGTCGACCCTTCTGAGCAGAACATCACAAAGTTCACCAATGCTCAGGAACGATTCGAGATCGATGGTGGCTACGCAGCCGAATCCGACGCCCGCAAACTGGTTGACGGCCTTGGACTGCGATCAGATCGCCTCGAACTGCCTATTGGTGCGCTCTCGGGTGGAGAGCGCCGACGACTCGAACTTTCCCGCATCCTGTTTGCAGGCAGCGATCTACTTCTCCTCGATGAGCCAACAAACCACCTTGATGCCGATGCTCGTGATTGGTTGCTCTCGTTCCTGCGCTCGTATCGAGGCGCTCTTCTCGTCATTAGCCATGACCTCGACCTCCTTGACGAGGCCATCACCCGCGTTATCCACCTTGACCGCGAGGCAGAAGAGGCGACCGGCGAAATCGTTGAGTACCGGGGTACCTATAGCCAGTACCTGGTCTCACGCGAACGCGATGAAGAGCGTCTCAGCAAAATGGCTGAGCGCCAACAAAGTGAAATCAAACGATTATCGACGCTTGCCGATTCGATGCGCGGTCAGACGGCAAAGCGCGCACGCGTTGCCAAGAATCTCGACAACCGAGCCGAACGAATCCGCTCAAACCAGGTTGAAGGTCCAGCAGCACGGCGGACCATCGAGTTGCGCTTCCCTCCCCCGCCGAACTGTGGACGAACAGTTCTGACCGCAAACGGACTGTGGAAGAGTTACGGCGCAAACGATGTTTTCGCAGATGTCTCGTTTGATGTCGGCCGCGGTGAACGACTTTTGGTCATGGGCCTCAACGGTGCGGGCAAAACGAGTCTCCTAAAGATTCTCGCCGGGAAGTCCGATGCTGACCTCGGAGAATTTGAGCTTGGACTGAATGTTTCTGCCGGGTACTACGCCCAGGAACACGAAGGCATCGATTCAGGCGTCTCGATGATCGACCATATGCGTCGCGATTCCGAACTTGGCGATGAAGGCGTCCGTGCTCTTCTCGGAATGTTCGGGCTCAGCGGCGACAAAGTGTTTCAAGATGCCGGAACGCTCTCCGGCGGCGAGAAGACAAAGCTCGCTCTCGCTCAGCTCGTGGCGGGAAACCACAATCTCCTTCTGCTCGACGAGCCCACCAACAACCTCGACCCGATGTCGCGCACTGCAACAGGAACAGCGCTGGCTGCATGGCCAGGAACAATGGTGATCGTGAGCCACGATGTTGAATTCGTCGAGGCGCTCGCACCCGATCGAGTGCTGCTCATGCCCGATGGCCAGTTGGATTACTTCTCCGCTGAATCGCTGGAGCTTGTGGCTCTCGCCTGAGTGCTATTCGCCAGCGGTGTCGGCCCCGCTACGTTCCCATTGAAGGTATGCCTCCATGAAACCGTCGAGGTCGCCGTCGAAAACTCCATCGACATTGCCGACTTCGTATCCCGAACGAAGGTCCTTCACCATCTGGTACGGCTGCGTCACGTAGGAGCGAATCTGACTTCCAAAGCCCACCGAACGTTGCTCGCCGCGAATGTTGGAAAGTTCCGCCATGCGTTCTTCACGCTGCCGCTCAGCCAATTTCGCCCGAAGAATCTGCATCGCCCGGTCCTTGTTCTGGTGCTGGCTTCGCTCGTTCTGACATGAGGTAACGATTCCGGTCGGCAAATGGGTGATGCGGACCGCGGAGTCCGTGACGTTGACGTGCTGACCACCCGCACCGGAGGATCGGTAGGTGTCGATACGGAGGTCCTTTTCGTCGATCTCGATGTCGGGGACATCCTCGAGGAACGGAGTGACCTTGAGGGCCGCAAATGCTGTCTGACGTTTCCCTTGCGCGTTGAAAGGCGAGATCCGGACAAGCCGATGTACGCCGTGTTCAGAACGGAGCCGCCCGTAGGCGTGACGACCATTCACCAGGAACGTTGCGGAGGAGATGCCAGCCTCGTTACCAGCAGAGACTTCCTCAAGCTCGACATCGAACCCGCGCTTTTCGGCCCAGCGGAGGAACATCCGCAGAAGCATGTTCGCCCAATCCTGCGCGTCGGCACCACCTTCACCAGACTGGATTTCGCAGATTGCATTGGTGTCGTCGTACTCGCCGGTGAAGAGCGCTCGAAGTTCGAGTTCGCCGAGATCAGACACAAGCGCGGCCATCGATTCCTCGACTTCTGCCTCGACAGATTCATCGTGTTCTTCGCGCCCGAGTTCATGCAGCGTCTCGGCGTCTTCGAGTCGCGACGACAGTTGGTCGAATAGTTCGAGATCTTCAGTGCAAGCCGACAACTCGCCATTGATCTTTCGAGCAAGGTCAGGATCATCCCAGAGGTCAGGCCGACTCGCTTCGGTCTCGAGTTGTGGACGAGCCAGAAGGAGTTCTTCGATACGCAGGTAGACCCGCGCTTCGTCGATCCGACGACGTAGGTCGGCAAGTTCGTCGGAATAATCCCTCATGCGCCGTGACAGACCTTGAACTTCTTGCCCGAACCACAGGGGCAAGGAGCATTTCGTGGGGTCTTGTCCCAGTCACTCTTCACCGTTGGCGTGTTGGAAATCTCTTCGATTGCCTCAGGAGGAACATCGAGGCCTTCGGCCGCAGCCTGAGCACGCGCAGCAGCCTGCATGCCGCTAGGAGCCTCGCTGGGGTCAACGGGAGCCGTGTACTGCAGGTTCGAGACCTGCGGTTCGTTCTCGCGCACCTGCTCGGTCACCGTTACCTGGGCATGCATCACATAGGTCACGAAGTCGGTCGCAATGGCAGACATCATCGAGCCGAACATCTCGTAGCCCTCTCGCTGCCACTCGATAAGCGGATCCTTCTGCCCCATGGCTCGGAGGTTGATTCCCTCCTGCAGGTAATCCATTTCGTAGAGATGCTCGCGCCATTTCTGATCGATGATGCGGAGCATGACCTGACGCTCAACTTCGCGCATCGTGTCGTCGCCAAACTCGGCCTCGCGACGCTCGTAATACGCGGTCGCTTCACTCATGATGGTTTCGTAGAGATCATCAGTTGTGAGCGCAGCATGAAGTGTGTCTTCGGTGAGCTCAGTTGGCCACATCGCTGCGACTTCAGAGTGAAGTCCGTGAAGATCCCATTCGTCGCGTTCGTCGCTATCGCAAAACGTTGTAATGGTTGAGTCGATTGCGTCTGCGAGATAACCCATCGATTCTTCACGAAGATCAGCGTTGTCGAGGATCTGATCCCGGCGCTTATAGATGACCTTGCGCTGCTCGTTCATGACTTCGTCGTACTTGAGAACGTCTTTACGGATTTCGGCGTTGCGTTGTTCCACCGTGTTCTGCGCACGCTCGATGGCTTTGCTGACCATCTTCGCCTCAATCGGTACGTCGTCATCAAGCGTTTTGCCCATGACCCAGTTCATTGCCCCTGTTGCAAACAGGCGCATCAGGTCGTCTTCGAGTGACAGATAGAAACGGCTCTCGCCCGGATCACCCTGACGACCGGAACGACCGCGCAACTGATTATCGATGCGACGACTCTCATGACGCTCGGTGCCGAGGACATAGAGACCGCCGAGTTCGCGAACCTTTTCTCCGCCTTCGCGACACTCCGGTTCATGAAGCGCTAAGAGTTCACCAAGTCGAGCCTGGCCTTCTTCGGTGTCGGGATCGATACCTTCGGCAGCGAGGTCACGGGCAGCCAGACCTTCAGCGTTGCCACCGAGCAAAATATCGACACCTCGACCAGCCATATTTGTGGCAACGGTGACTGCGCCTAAACGACCAGCCTGCGCAACGATGTCAGCTTCACGGAAGTGGAGCTTTGCGTTCAAGACTTCGTGGGCAACCCCACGCTTGTTGAGATAGCGCGACAAGGTTTCGGACTTTTCAACGGAAATTGTGCCGACAAGCACGGGTTGTCCCGCAGCGCTTCGCTCCGCAATGTCATCGACAACGGCGTTGAATTTTGCGTCTTCGCTCTTGTAGATGAGATCGCCCTTATCGAGACGAACCATTGGTCGATGGGTTGGAATGGGCACGACATGGAGGTTGTAGGTCGCGAGGAATTCAGATGCTTCGGTTTCGGCGGTACCAGTCATGCCGGCCAACTTGTCGTACATCCGGAAGTAGTTCTGCAGAGTGACCGTCGCGAGGGTTTGATTCTCTTCCTCGATCTTCACTCCCTCTTTCGCCTCTACCGCCTGATGGAGACCTTCTGACCAACGACGACCGTCAAGGATGCGACCAGTGAATTCGTCGACGATCTTCACTTGACCATGCTGAACGACGTAGTCCTTGTCGCGCTTGAAGAGTTCCTTGGCCCGTAATGCGGCTTGCAATTGGTGTACGAGATTCTGCGATACCTCGTCGTACATGTTCTCGACGCCAAGTGCTCGTTCGACCGCCTCGACGCCTTCGTCTGTGGGAGCGACTGTGCGCTTCTCTTCATCCACGTCGTAGTGAACGTCGCGTTTCAGCCCTCGGACAATCGAAGCGAACTGGTAATAGATCTTGGCGGCGTCGGCGATGCGGCCAGAAATAATGAGAGGGGTTCGCGCTTCGTCGATGAGGATCGAGTCAATTTCATCGACGATGCAATAGGAGTGGCCGCGCTGCACCTGTTCGGCACGACTCATTGACATGTTGTCGCGCAGATAATCGAAACCAAATTCGTTGTTCGTTCCGTAGGTGAGATCGCACGCGTACTGTGCCCGCTTCACGACGGGGTCATTCATCCCCGGAATGACCAGACCTACCGAAAGCCCAAGTCGGCGATGAACCCGACCCATCCAGTCAGAGTCTCGAGTGGCCAGATAGTCGTTGACCGTGACCACGTGTACGCCCTTGCCAGCAAGAGCATTCAGGTACACCGGAAGGGTCGACACGAGGGTCTTTCCTTCACCGGTCTTCATTTCTGCGACCCAACCGAAGTGCAGGGCAGCTCCGCCCATCATCTGGACGTCGTAATGACGCTGGCCGATCTCACGCTTGGCCGCTTCACGCACCGTCGCGAACGCCTCAACCATGATGTCTTCGAGATCGGCGCCATTGGCCAATTGCTCCCGAAAGGCCACCGTGCGATGGGCTAACGCCTCGTCGGAAAGTTTTTCAATTTCGGGCTCGAGGGCATTGATCTCAGGCACGAGAGCTTCAATAGCCCGCACCTTCTTGCCTTCTCCGGCCCGCAGAATCTTGTCAAGAATGCCCATGAGGATGGCAAGTGTACCGATGCCTTCCTGAGTAGATGGTCAGAAGGGAGTGAGGAGGAGGTGAGAACCTCCTGCAGTCCCCACTTCAGCCCTTTGAACGCTCCGGAGTCGCTGCGAGAGCGACGCCGACAACCGCCGATGCGCCCGCATCCTGAAGGGCTCTACCGGCTGCGCTCAAGGTCGCCCCCGTCGTCACCACATCATCGAAGATGACGACTGCACCGCTGACCTCCGTCCTTGGGCGAAACACGATGCCCTGAGACCGCTCCCTGCGGCTCCTGCCGGTTTGCTGCAGGCCCGGCTCGCGGTCGAGAAGTTGGCGCACAGGCCGACCCCCATGACGCCCGACCTCCCGAGCAATCACCTCCGCCTGATCGAATCCGCGATCACGGGCCCTATCCGGCGTCGTTGGCGCCCAGGTCAGTACTGGGCCGGGCCGTTCCCCTCCGATGCAGTCGTCCAACAGAATCGCCAGTGCCGGGGCGAACGCTCGTGCGGTCGCCCATTTGCCGCGATATTTGAGGTCGGCGATGAAGGGGCGTGAGACCTCGTCGTAAGCGACGAGTCCGACCACGATGTCAAGATCGCTGATGTCGCCAAGTTCATGGGCCGGAGAGAATTCTTCGCTGCACGAAACACAGGGCGAGCCTCCTTCGGCGCCACACCGTGCACACACCGCGGGAAACCACGGCACAAGGAGGGATTCGGTGAAGACGCGCAACCGAAAGAGCATCGACGCAACGTAAGGAGCGCACAGCTCGATGTGATGAGCCCTCGGAACTCTTCTGGTAAGACCCTCGAGCGGACCCAAATTGAACGAATCAGTGCATCAACTGTGGCGGATTCGTACCGTCAAGAATCGACCGAGTGCGCAGCGTGACGGCTCCCGGAGTGTCGTCATGGGTGATGATCCAAAACTGTTTGGCCTTCACGGCTTCAACGACTCGGTCGGCGACGGTATCGGGATCGATTCCACCGTCAATCATTGGCTGAACAAATTCCGCCAATGCATCAGCCTCTTCGGCAGTTGCACCTGGCTTGTTGCGCACTGAACTCGCAATCTTTGTCTTGACCCATGATGGGCAAAGAACTGAGACGCCTACCGCAGACTGCTGCATCGCCAGTTCGTTGCACAACGTTTCCGAAAGCGCAACGACGCCGTACTTCGCGACGTTGTACGGCCCCATAAATGGCGCAGAGAACAAGCCGGCCACCGAAGCGGTGTTGATGATGTGACCCTCGCCTTGTTCAATAAGTCCCGGAAGGAACACGCGCACACCGTGAATCACGCTCCAGAGATCAACGTCGATGACCCATTTCCAGTCATCAATGTTCATGTCGGACATCGCGCCGCCTCCGCCGACACCAGCGTTATTGCAGACGATGTGAACTGCACCAAATGCATCGATTGCAGCAGCACGAAGCGCATCAATCTGTTCGCCCTTGGAGACGTCGCAGACGACAGTGATTCGCTCAACCGAATCCGGGAGCGATGCCGCAGCACTTTCAAGTGCTGGAACTTCGATGTCGGCCATAACGACCTTCATGCCCTCGGCACCGAACTTCTTGGCCAAGGCGAGGCCAATGCCACTCGCTGCGCCGGTAACGACAACAACTTTCCCCGACAATTGCTCCATGACGACCCCCTGCGATGGTGGAAAACGAAACCGGCTCGACTGCCACCCCAATCAGTGACAGCCGAGCCGGACGGTATCAGTACCGGTAGTGGTCCGACTTGAACGGACCAGTAGCGGGAAGACCGAGATACGACGCCTGCTCCTCGGTGAGCTTCGTGAGCTTCACACCCAACGCATCGAGATGGAGCATGGCAACCTTCTCGTCAAGGTGCTTGGGAAGTGTGTAGACACGCTTTTCGTAGAAGTCGGTGTGGCCGTAAAGCTCGATCTGGGCAATGACCTGATTCGAGAAGCTGTTGGACATCACGAAACTCGGATGACCAGTGGCGCAACCGAGGTTCATGAGGCGACCCTCGGCGAGCACGATCACCGAGTGACCATCGGGGAACACGTATTCGTCAACCTGCGGCTTGATGACGACTCGCTGAACGTCGCTCATCTTCTTGAGGCCAGCCATATCAATTTCATTGTCGAAATGGCCGATATTGCTGACGATGGCCTGATGCTTCATCTTGGCCATGTGTTCGGCGGTGATGATGTTGAAGTTGCCAGTGGCAGTCACGTAAATGTCGACGATGTCGAGTACGTCTTCAAGACGAGCGACCTGATAGCCCTCCATCGCCGCCTGCAACGCACAGATCGGATCGATCTCGGTGACGATGACTCGCGCGCCCTGGCCGCGCAACGACGCTGCGCAACCCTTCCCAACGTCGCCGTAACCGCATACCAGAGCGACCTTTCCACCGATCATGACATCGGTGGCTCGGTTAAGGCCGTCGATAAGACTGTGACGGCATCCGTAAAGATTGTCGAACTTCGACTTGGTTACTGAGTCGTTCACGTTGATCGCAGCGAACAGCAACTCGCCGGCTTCTTGCATTTGGTACAGACGATGAACACCGGTGGTGGTTTCTTCGGTGACGCCCTTGATGCCGGCGGCAACGCCATGCCACAGCTCTGGTTCATTGGCGACGGTGCGACGAAGCACATCGAGGATGATCGCCCACTCTTCGGAGTCGTCCTCGGTGGCATCAGGGACAACGCCAGTACGTTCGTATTCGACACCCTTATGGACGAGCAAGGTTGCGTCGCCACCATCGTCGAGGATCATGTTTGGTCCGCCGCCGTCGGGCCAGCGGAGAATCTGCTCAGTGCACCACCAGTACTCCTCGAGCGTCTCACCCTTCCACGCGAAAACCGGAACGCCAGTTGGACGTTCAAGGGTTCCGTTTGGACCGACGACAACTGCAGCAGCAGCGTGGTCTTGGGTTGAGAAGATGTTGCAACTCACCCAGCGAACATCGGCGCCAAGGCAAGTGAGCGTCTCAATGAGAACTGCAGTCTGGATCGTCATGTGCAACGAGCCAGCGATGCGTGCACCGGCGAGTGGCTGGCTATCGGCGTATTCGGCACGCAACGACATGAGGCCCGGCATTTCGTGCTCGGCAAGCTGCATTTCCTTGCGGCCAAATCCAGCAAGGGTGAGATCGGCAACCTTGTAGTCGAGTCCGGAATCAGAACGGTCAACGGTGAGAGTCATGTAGAGCACTTTCTGTGCGGTCCAGGCAGACGCCTGGACGAGAGGTGAATCACAGGTGAATCAAGATGGCAGGGTCGGTCGCCAAACCAAGATCTCTGAAGCAGAGCCTGAAACGGTGACGTCCGGTTGTGAGGCTGTGGCCCTCTGACCCTGCATTCAGCCTTTGCAGAGTCTAGACGCCTCAGGAGTCTCCGACGCGTGACGCAATCTCGGAAACAATCGGTACTGGACCGGGGTCAATGCTTTGCTCAACAGCGGCGTGGAGCGAAACGAATTGGCCAATGAGTTCAAGGTCGAAAAGTTGTGCCAGAAGTCCGTCGCCCGCCGCTTCGACCACATACACAGCGCCGACGACCTCTACGAGCACCTCTTCCACTGCCGCGAGGCGACTCGAGACCTGAGGATGTTCGAAGTCGTGGCGGAGCATGAACACTTGAAAGATCTGACGAGTGACATCGCCGTCTTGACCCCATCCTGCGATTTCATCGTGGGTGAGTTCAGGAACCTGATTTGAAAAGGCCGCAACCTTTGCGTTCTGGTTGAACTGCGCCTTCCAAAATTCTGCTGCGGTACCGCCCGGCCCGTTTCCGCCATAAATAATCGGGAATGCTCGCCCGAGCTGCCGAGCAAGCCGACGGGCAAAGTTCGATTCGGTGATTAATTCATTTCGGCGAACTGTCGCTTGAGCGATCGCCGCATCAATCCACGCCTCGGCTCCGGGGTACATCCCGACTCGATCAAGGAGCACCAGGACAGGCACAGCGAGAGAACCAATTGCAGCGCGCTCAACCGGAGCATCGGGCATCACCGGAAGATGCACGAGATCGTTCGCTAATGCCCACGTCTGCAACTCCCCTCCCCCGCTCACACAAACAACCGTCGCTCCATCGACAAAAGCATCTTGCGCGGCTTCGAGAGTTTCGGAGGTCTCTCCATCGAATGAAATCGCAACTACCAGTGTCGATTCATCGACGAAGTTCGGAACGCCGTAACCGCGATGCACAACGATAGGAACCGGAATAGTTGGACCTACCGCTTCGAGAACAAGCGCACCGGCTTGGCCAGCCGCACCTGCCCCAACCAGAACAATGTTTGCGATGTCTTCGTGTTGTGGCAACACGGCACCATCGACCGCTCGCCGAGAAACGTCGAGCGCGCGCGCCAGTTGCTCCGGGAAAGCCGCCGCTGCATCGAACATCCCGACGCTGTCGAGGATCACTCAGGCCTCAAACGTCGGAGCGACTGCGTTTGCTGCCGCCTTCGCCATGAGACGCTCATGCTCGGAGTCATCGATAACCCGAGCTTCATCGATCAACATGATCGGGATATCGCTTCGGACTTCATACCCGCGCTGCAATCGCGGGTTGTACAGAAGATTCTCGTCGGCGAAATACAGCAATGGTCCCTTGTCCTGAGGACAAGCAAGAATTTCGAGCAATTGCGGATCAAGTGACATGAAGGCTCCTTAGGCCACTCAGCCGGCCGCTTCAGCGATGAGGGCACGGATTTCAGCGACGTGGCGAGCACACGCCGCGTCATCAGTCGCCTCGAGGTTGAGGCGAAGAAGGGGTTCGGTATTCGAAGGACGCAGATTGAACCACCACGGATCGGCAGGATCCGAGGCAGGCCCAGTCGTCAGATCGATCGTGAGACCGTCGAGGCGGTCTTGTTCAGCGTTGGCGAATCGCTCCGCAACAAACTCAATGACTGCAAGAGGATCAGGAACTTGAGTGTTGAGTTCGCCCGACGCCGAATAGCGCTCGTATGGCTTGCGAAGCTCTGAGAGCTTCTGACCAGTTGCGCACATCACTTCAAGTACCGCCATTGCCGCAATGATTCCGGAATCAGCCCGATAGTTGTCACGGAAGTAATAGTGACCAGAGTGTTCGCCGCCAAAACATGCGCCGGTTTCTGCCATGACCTGTTTGATGTACGAATGACCCACGCGAGTTCGGACAGGAGTGCCGCCTCGCTCCACGATGATTTCGGCGACAGCCTTCGAACAGATCAGGTTGTGGAGAACAATCTCACCTGGATGCTTTGAAAGCATTGAGTCAGCCACGATTGCTGTCGTGAGAGAGCCAGAAACAAGTTCACCTTCATCGTCAACGAGGAAGACCCGATCGGCATCACCGTCAAACGCCAGACCGACATCGGCACTGGTCTCTAGAACCCGAGCCTGTAGATCACGAAGATTCTCGGGCTGAATGGGATCGGCGGGATGATTCGGGAACGTCCCATCAAGCTCGCCGAAGATGACATCGAGTTCAAACGGCAGTCCAGCAAAAACAGCTGGCGCAGTGAGCCCGCCCATTCCATTGGCCGTATCGGCAACGACTCGGAGCGGACGCAACACCGTTGGATCAACAAAAGAGTGCACGTGAGTGACGAAGACTCCAAGCGCGTCGTCACGAGACGACACGGTGCCAGAAACGCCGACCGGCTCAAGGCCAGCAACAGTCATGTCACGAATTTCAGTAAGACCAGTTTCGGCGCCGATTGGTTTTGCTCCTGCCAAACACAACTTCACGCCGTTGTACTGCGCCGGGTTGTGCGAAGCAGTAAGCATGGCCCCGGGCATATCGAAACGACCGGCAGCGAAAAAGAGCAGATCAGTCGAGGCGAGTCCCAAATGCACGACATCGACACCTTGCCCGGTCGCTCCGCGAGCAAATGCTTCAGCGAAATCCGGACCTGACGGCCGCATGTCGTGAGCAACCAATACCGATGATGCGCCGGATGAGTCTGCGGCGAATCGCGCAAACGCAGCGCCGATGCGCTCCATGAGGGCCGCATCAAGTTGATCGGGAACGGTGCCGCGAATGTCGTACGCCTTGAAGATGGCGTTCATGGCGGCAGCATCGTGGGGAGCCATGGGGTGCGACCCTAGTTGAGAGGTCAGTCCTTTTCGGTGGTGGTGACGCCGTTCACAGCATCTGGAACCAAAAGATCGTCGGCTGTGAGGTCATAGCGACCCTCAACCGACCAGCGACGCACGAGGAAGAGGTCTCGGATGAGACGCAATCCGTCACGAGCGACCCGCACCGTTGAGCGCTGTGAGTTTTCGACTCGAACCGGAACCTCGGTGAGCGAGAGGTGATAGCGCTCGATGAGATGAAAAACCTCCACATCAAACGCAAAGCCATCGACGAGCGTGTGCGAGAAAATCAATCGGGCGACATCAGAACGGAAACCCTTGAGGCCGCACTGCGTATCGCGATAATGGCCGAGAAGGACGGCTCGGGTCAGCAAATTAATTGCGCGTCCGCCGACCTCCCGCAAGCGTCGAGCACGGACCAACGTTGTCGTGTCGTGATGACGACGGCTCCCGACGACAACATCCCAACCCTTTTCAACCAACTCGACAATCGCTGGGATCTGATCGGGCGAATAGGACAAGTCCGCATCGGTAAACACCACACTGCGACCATTTGCAACCAATACGCCGCTGCGGACCGCTGACCCTTTCCCGCGATTTGTTTGATGCCGGACAACGATATCTGCGCCTGCATCTCGCGCAGCCTGTGCGGTGCCGTCTGCAGATCCGTCGTCGACGACCACGATCTCGAGATCAGGACCGGAAACAAAGCCTTCGAGCCCTGCACGTAATGAACGAACGGTCTCGCCGATGCGTTCGGCTTCCCCGAACGCAGGAATGACGATGCTGAGACGAAGCGTCCCTGGGGCCACAGGCAACTCACGCCGACGACCGAGGTCGGCTCTTAGTGGTGAGAGTCCCCGTTGCCACCGAGATCCCGCGTAGGCAGCCACGGCTCCGCCTAGAACGGCGGCAGCAATAAGTTCAATCCGACGGGCCGAACTCATCGCGGATCGGCATCGCCGGAAACGTTGACGTCTTCTGCTGACAAAACGCTCTCACTCGCAACGCCGCTCTCGAGGTCATCGTCGCTCTCTGTGTTGCCGTTGCTATCGCTATCGCTATCGCCATCGGATTGTGTGGGCCGCGGTCGGCGCCACGGCACCATCTCGGGGAAGACAAGGGGCCCAGCACGCCACAACAGGACAATGCCGACAACACCGAGGAAGGTGACAAACCACGATCCCCAGTCGATGACTGACGTTCCATAGCTCAACGTGACGTTCTCGGAAGTCGGAACAACAACCATCAGGTTCGGCCCCACTCGCCATGGCCCTTCGGCGCCGCTGACCTTCCAATTTGGGAAGTACGAGACCTTCACGAGGATCGGCGTTCCCGGTTTGGTGACGTCAAACGAGATCGTGTCTCGACCAATTTGTGTGTTTGTTACTGCGACAGGGGTTGTCGGATTTGCCGTCGGCATCTCACCCTCGGAGATTCGCTGCCACTCCTTCGGTCCTCCCGAAGATGGCCAGACGTTCCATGCGGTGGGATCCATGTACCAAGGCGTGACGGCCTCAAGCCAGTGCTTCGGCGCCACATCAGTGAGAACGGCTGGATCGTTGTCGAGTGGTTCGATGAGTGGTGAATCTGAGACTTCAAAAACAACCCAGGGTCCTGATTGCGCCACCTGCTTCAACGAGGAATTCGCTTGTCCGTAGGCGATCATCTGCTCAGTAATCGCCATGTAGTACTTCACGCCAAGCATCTGCAGGTGATCGATTCCGAGATCGAACTGAGCCTGGTCAGGCGCGCCCGGAACATAGGGAAGATCGCGCTGCGCGTTCGAGGCTCCGTAGGAAAGCTCGTCTTGGTTTATGAAATGGAACGGAGTCGTCGACGAAGCCTCGAAAAACAACCCTTCCATCGAACCTATGCAGCCATCAGTCCAAAACGGCAACAGCATGAGGGCCATTGGAGTGCCATATCGGTCGTGCTGCTCTTCGTGCTCCCACATGGCGCGACCGCAGCCGTTGGTTTCACCCACTGTTTCCATCGTCTGAACGATGTCGCGGTACTCCGGATACGCAGGCTTCCCCTCATATCCGCTGAAGTTCCAACGAGCCCAAGAAGGAATGAAACTCGATTCCTTCGTCGACAAAAACAGCCAGTGATACCGACCGTCATTCTGAACGCCACCAAGTTCGATGTTGATAGGACCCAGTGCAATTTTCTCGGGCATCGCGCGCAGTGGCATTGCTATGACCGTTAGACCTGCAAGCGCAGCGACTACTGCTGTCGCGATTGTTACCGACCTTCGAGGTGTGTCTGGATCGCGAGACAACAAAGAAGCAATTGTCCGACCTAGTTCTGCAACCCCAATTGCAGCAAGTAAATAGAGGCTGAGATACCAAAACGGCAGCAACCTCGCGTTCCACAACTTGCCCTGAGGCAAGACGATGAATGCAATGGCTACAGAGCCCGCGAGAACTGCAAGAAAGACTCCGCCTCGGCGCTTCCATGCAATCGACATCACAAGCCCGAGCAAAGCGAGGACTAGCACCCACTGAATCGGCGGCGAGTTGACCAGCTGCGGATCAAGAGTGCTTCTCTGGAAAAGCAGATCGGAATAGTTCGTCTTCTTTTCCCAGCCCATGTCGTTCATGTAGCCGGAGCGCAAATAGAACGGGAAGAGCCACCATCCCATCAACGCGACTCCGACAACTCCCGTGCACGCCAACCACCAAACCCGTTTGAAGAACCCGGGTTTACGAGCCAGCGAGATCGCAAGCCACACAATCGCTCCGCCGATTGCAAACAAGAACGGAATGAGGTGGCAGAGACCCGTCAGCGCAAGGAGGATCGGCGCAATGACTCGCTGACGCCCAGTTTCAAGTCCACGCCCGACCACTCCGAGGAAAACAATCGCAAAACTCAACGAAATCGAGAATGCGAATTCCCCAGCGAGCGTGGATGGAATGTTCCC
>WLGJ01000003.1 GCA_009703275.1 Actinomycetota bacterium | reverse complement strand
CGGGGTGCTGGGGCCTGAAGCGGTTCAGCGGCGCCGCTCCGGAACTGGAACGACAGAGTCACTCTAGTGCGGCGACCTGCGTTTTCCCTCATCGCCCCCAGTGTCAGTAGCGCGTGCGAGGCTCAGACCATGGCATTCGGACAGCAATCAGGCCCACCAGCATCGTCGAAACAGGTCGAGGAACTTCTCGCGTTGTTTAAAGGTGCGGGCTATTCCTCGTTCCGTGAAGCGCGCCATATCTATGGGCTCACGCAACGTCAGGCCGGCGGAAAGTTCACCCGCACTGAGGCCGACGAGCTCATTGCTCGCCTTGCTGCTGGCGAAGGCGAACTCAATGTCGAACAGGCCGAGCGCGCAATTGCTTCGTCATCCGATGCCAACGAACGGGCGGCAAAGCGCGCCGCCAATCGTCAGGCCGAAGCTGTTGCTGCGTTGCCCGACGAAGTTCTGGCCGACGAACTCGTGCGCCGCGGCTGGGTGTGCATCCCTGGCGAGTAGTTCAGCCAGTGAATATGGGCACCACCGGGACGGGATCAACCGGAACGAAAGCCTCAGGCGTTACCGCGGCCGACACCTCAGAAAATTCAGCTATGTCGTATTCCGGCAATGTCAACATTCGGAACTCGTAGGAAACACCATTGGTGAGGCCGAGTACCTCGCATTCGGTGTAGTCCTCAAAATCAATATCACCACACGAGCCTTGTGCGACATTCACCCAACCGTCATTCTCGCTGGAGACGCTAAGACCCTCAGAGACCTCGCGGACTTGCATGAGGAACCCGTCAACGTTCCCACCGAGTCGTTGGGTCGGATTCGTCCACGACATGGCGACCTTGGTGTCCCCTGCGGCTGCCACCACATTGGTGGGCGGTTTACGTGAAAACGGTGAGACGAAATTGCACCCTGACCCCGAGATGGGAAGAACTCCGCCGGCAAACAACTCAATGATGATGTTGGTGAGACAAACTGGGGGTGGCCACCCTGCGCCAGCGACGTGTTCTCCACCCTCGTAATACACCAACGAGGCATCAATGTTGTTAGCGACGTAGTACTCGTGCATTGCCACACTCCACGCGTATGGAGTGGCGGTATCTCCAAAACTTCCGATGATCAATGGCGCCGGTGTGCCTACCGGCAGTGGCAATGCCGGCCATACCTTGACGGGCTTTGTGTCATCGGTGACATCGATGCCGCTGGGGAACAGCCCCTCACAGTCACCTAGGTAAACTGGATAAACCCATCCCAGATAATTCACTGGGTCACCGGGTACGGAACCCTCGGCTTCCTGGACCATCTCCGCCGCGCCGGAGGGAACCCCAGGCAGATCAAGGCAATTCACGACATGATTTATAAGACTTGAATTGAAGGAGGCACGAATCTCGCTAGGGCTGGCTGTCTCTGGGGCATTGGGCAGACCATCCAGCATCGGTTCGCCGACGAGAGGGTCGGGAGGGGTTTCGATTGCAACATTGAGACCATTAACGACAACGTCGTAGGTATCGGAGATGTAGCGGGCAGTCTTGGGCCACGAGGGTTCACTTCGAAGCGCACCCGAAACCTCCCCGGTAAAGCTCGCAAGAGTGACTTCAGCCTCTTGGCCGTCGACAGTGGCCGGAACCACCACCCCTTCAACAGCACCGGCAGCGGGATCTAACCCAACGGGAGCAAGCGGAGTAAGAGCAGCAACAACCGCGTAGAACTTTTCACCGATACCGTCAGGAGCGGCGGGGGCGAATTGAATATCGAATTCTGTGTCGGGCGGACCGGTGCGCTCGATGAAGAAGTCAACGTAGGTAGATGAGGGATCCACTGCCCCGCTGAGCAGGAAGGCGCCGGCGTGGTCCCCGAAATGCTGCAGGTAGACCTCACCGAGGCGAGTCCCGTATGAACCACCGAAGTATGCCAGCTTCTTTTCGCTACCCCGACCAATATCTTCTGCTCGCCGGATCCAGTCCATATCTGCCGCTACCTGCCTCGTACCCAAAAATCCGAGGTACCTCGCGGTCGCTGCCGAACACATCGACTGATATGTCCCGATCGCTGGGACGACTGCAGCAAAATAACTCGACCAGTCGGGATCCAGAACATTGCCAAGGCTGTCGGAACCATCGGCTGGAGAGAGGCAGTATGGCGCCGGGGAACTTTCCCCGATGCCCCGGGGATCGAAACCAATGATGTCGTAGTCCTCGGCAAGAGCAGTGCCGGCGTAAATCTGAGACATAGCGCGAGCGAACGACAGGCCGGGACCTCCTGGGCCACCGGGGTTCGTCAGCAGAGCACCGTTACTTTGACCGCTCGTGGCCGGGAACCGGTTCACCGCGATGTCAATGACTGTGCCCCGTGATCCGAAATGATCGAGCGGCACCGACACTGTCGCACACTGCTCACCTTCGATGGCCGCCTCGCTGTCACACGCACCCCAAACGATGTCGTCGGGTGTGAGGGAAGCCTTCGTCGGCTGTGGGGCTGACACCACCTCTACAAGAGGGGTCGACACGCTAACTCCCGAGCTGTTGCCGCTGCACGAAATGGCGACCTGTGTTGCTTGGACCCACGCAGAATCGCTATCGAATAATTGCAGCGTCACCGTGTAAGTGAACGTCGCACCCGCATCTACCAAATCACCGAACCAAACATCATCTACATAGGGTGCTGGCGGCGGGTCCTCGGTTGGCAATGGACGTATCACCGGAGTGTCGACGCTGCCCAAAGACGTCTCGACAGCAGGAGTACCTGATGACACAACCCAAGAGCTGCGAACAGTCCAACCGTCAGGCACATCGGTAAGACTCATGAATGACGTAAATGCCGTTAGATCTGCGTTGAATTGACCGTTAATTGCGACCCCATTGGGAACACAGGTCACGTCATCGAGGTCAATACTGAGAGCCACCGTGGGAGACCCGCTCGTAGGAACCAATTCATCGTTCGCCTGCACCGGTGCAATGGGAACAAACGTCAACCCCACCATCACTGCCGCTACCGCAACAACACCAACCAACCTGACGGCACTACGACCAGAACCTCTACGACCCGCACCCAAACCCCGCATTGGATTGCTCTTTTCCTCGATGGCGGATTCTTCACGCCTAAATAAAAAACTACACCATTACATCTAACTCTGTTACATCTAACTCTGTAGTCCTCTCCTGGGATGATCCGCCACCAGTCATCGCCCTAGCGAGAAGCTCAGACGCCGCTTACGAGTGCGGTTCCGGTAGCCAATTCCTCTATGGCAAACCAGCATGCGGTACAGCAACTTCGATGACCTCGATCGCGCCATTGCGTGCGAGCGGTGCATGACGTGAATCAGAGGTTGGCGCGGTCATCGCAAAGAGATGCTTGCCCTCGGGACCACCAAGCATGCATGCATAGGTGTTCATTGTTGTTTCGACCTCGTCGAGCACGACGCCACCTTCGCCAATGCGCATGAGACGCGGCGCAAGCGCATTCGCGATCCACACCGCACCTTCAGCATCGAGACAAATGCCATCGGGCGCGGCCATGTGCGCAGAGAGGTCGGCCCACACTCGACGATTCGAAAGTGAACCATCGGGCGCAATGTCGAACGCAGTCAGTCGAAGCGCAAGCGTTTCGGCCACGATCATTGTTTTTCCGTCAGGCGTAATGACCATCCCGTTCGGAAAGATCAGACCATCGGATGCAACGTTGATTGTTCCGTCAGGATCAACGCGACACATCACGGTTGTGAGTGAGTCGGGATCGGCAAACAATCCTTCGATCCCCTGCTCATCTAAGAACACTTCGTAATCGAAACCGAAGTTGCCGATGTAGGCGCGCCCTTGCTGATCGACAAGGAGATCGTTGGCATGCCAGGTGAAGTGATTGCCGAGATCGGCATGCGTTGTCAGTTTGCTGCCATTCCAACGCATGAGCTTGCGATCGAGCATCGACGTAACGAGCAGGTCGCCATTGGGTAACCAGCCAAGGCCCGAAGGCTGCGATTCCACTTCGACAATGCGTTCGTCGTTGCCATCAATGTCAATGGCGTGCACCGCGTGGTCATAAAAGTCGGAATACCAAAGTCGGCCCTCGTGCCACCGAGGGCCTTCCCCGAAGAACAATCCGTCCCGAAGGATGGTGGGGCTCACGATGGAAGTTGGGCGTTCTTCACAACAGTGCGGAGGTTGACGGCATCGGCTTCGAGGATGTTGCCCTTGGCTACTGCGTCATCAAGCGATGCAATCCAAGCGGCGTCGAATGCCGCACGACCGTTCGGAAGTGCCCACGATGCAAACGCCGCCGGAGGTGGTGCCACCGTTGTGCCAAACAATCCGCAGAATGCCGAACCGGTTTGGCCAAGCCCCGACAAGATCGCAACGGGAACATCGACGTGCGGCGTGCGAATACCGCCGGTCACGTTCCCCTTCGCGTCGAGCATGAATGCACCGTTGTTGATATCGAGCGTCGGACGCGACTCAGGAGCTTCACCAGTCCGAATCCAGTTGTCGAGCGAGTTCAACGCCGATCGCAAGACATAGGTATGGGGGCCAGTGTTGATTGGCGTCGTGCACGCCAACAATCCGCCGTAAACCGACGCCGGCGGGGTGAGCATTGCTTGGAACAAGGCGGCATCGCCCACACCATCGCCGTTGTCGGTATCGCCAATACCCAAGTTGTAGGCATCAGCGTGTGCAGTGCCCGCGACTTCCCAGGTGCGAATCAGGTCGGTATCGGGTTGACGGGCGCCAATTGAATTAAGCCCTCTGCCCAACATGTCGGTCTCGGCCTGGAACTGCAGAACGGGAACCTTGAGATCAGTTCGGATGCGTTGATCGACCGGCATCTTCACATCGACATTCAGCGCCGCGCCTGCATTGCCGCGACTGTGAATGAGATAGCCATCCCAAACGTCTGTCTTCGGTCCGATTGCATTGACATAGGTCGTGAGTCTGAAGGCGGATTGCGATTCACCAATGGCGATGACGCGTTCGGGCTGCAGTCCACCCAACATCAGATCGTTCTCGAACCACGCAGCCGCACCAGTTTGTGTGTACATGTCATAGGAGTACTGATCTCCAGGATGCACAAGCGATCCGTAGCGGCCGGGATCAGCAGCTTTCAGTGTGTAACCAGCAACGAGTCCCATTGATGGTCCGCCGTCAATGCCAACCACCTGCGCCGACAAACCAACCCACGCGTAACCCTCACGAATGAGTTCGACGTGGGTGTAGGTCCAGTCCGGTGCAGCGTCGAGACCACCGGACACGTTCAACCATTCAATGATGACGTTGCCATTGAAATTGGCCGGATCGGTTGGACGACGAACGATGGCGCGGGTCTTGTACGCGGCAGTTGTCGCTGGGTCGACTGACCAGTTGCCGTCAGCTGTCAGCGGTTCCCCTGACTGATACGCCGTCGCTGTTCCACTTATATAGAACTCCGACTGCTCGTAACCGGCAGCGGCAAGGTCGCCGCTCGCAGCAGCAATAAACGCTTGGCCTCGACCGCCGGTTGCTGGAACAACCGTTGGCACTGTGACCGAATCGCGTGATGGTGGCGAGGGTGCAACCACTTTGGGGCCTTTCGACGACGAACTATCCGATGAACAGGCCAGGAGCCCAACCCCCAAGAGAGAGACAGCGAAAAGGGCATACAAGCGTCGCCGAGTATTCATTCGAGTCACTTTCAATGGGGTCGACAAAAAACTGATTACTGCAGAACCTTTGATGCTTTCGCCGCGGCAATCAAGTGATCGACATCGTCGTTAAGAATTGCCCCAGCCTTGGCGGCGTTCTTCGTTGCTTCGGTGAACTTGGCAACGAATGCGTCGTGGGTTCCGTACTTCGCGGTGAGAGCTGTCGAGGTCAACGGAACCGTGCCGCCAAACAATGAACAGAAGGCGTTGCCTTTCTGTCCCAGGCCTGTCAACACGGCAATGGGTACATCGACATGCGGGGTTCGAATTCCGCCCTTCGCAATTCCGAGTTCATCGACGTTGTAGCCGGTGCCGGCAGCATCAACTTCAAGACGCGGCTGCGACGCAGGGATCTGATTCTTGGTGATCCAGAGATTCAGGTCGCGCAGTGCGGCCCGAAGGATGTACGTGTGTGGCCCAGTGTTGATTCCATCAGCACACGTAATGAGGTTGTCGTACACACTCTTCGGTGGAGCCATCATCGAGTTGAAATAGGTGATGTCGTTCTTGCCGTCGCCGGTATCAAAACCACCGCCGCCGAGGTTGTAGTAATCGGCGTGCGCAGTTCCGGTGGCTTCCCAGCCGCGGAACGTATCGGTATCAGGCTGCCGAGCTTTGACATAACCCCTCGCACCAGCAACGTCGGTTTCGGCGCTGAAGGTCAACACGGGTTTACCGAAATCGGTCCGAATCGTCGTTCCTAGAACTGGTGTCACCGCCGGCAACGGATCGACAGAGAGCGGAGCAGCGTTCCCGCTGCGACTGTGAACGAAGTAACCGTCGAACACGTTCGCAGTCGGCGCAACTGCATTCACATAGGTGGTGAGGCGGCTTGCCGACTGTGACTCACCCATTCCGATGACGTTTTTAAGTTTTAGATCTCCGAGCACCGTTGAACTGTTTCGACGAACCGCGGCACCGGCTTGGCTGAAGATGTCATAGGAGTAGTTATCGCCAGGATGTGAGAGTGACGAATAGCGCGCCGGATCGAATGACTTCAGAACGCGATCGATACCCAGCGACATGCCGCCACCTTCGATTCCAACCCTCTGAGCTGAAACTCCTACCCATGCAAATCCCGATCGAATGATTTCTGGCGCCAAGTAGGTCCAGTCGGGGGCGGTATCAAGACCGGCAGTGACGTTGAGCCATTCAACGATGACAGTGCCGTTGAACTTCTTCGGATCGCTCGGACGACGAACCACCATTCGCGAGGCATATGGTGCTGTTCCTGCGGCGCGAGTCGTCCACATTCCGTCTGCCGTTAATGGCGCGTCACTCGTGTATGCAGTTGCGTTACCAGAGAAGAAATATTCGTCCTCTTGATAGCCAACAGTCTTGAGATCAAACACCGTCGGCTGCTGACCGTCTTGTGGCGGCGACGGAGCAAGCACAACAAACCCTTTGCCGCCGGTGACTGGTCCCTTGACTGTTGCTTCAGCAACAGGACTCGAGAACACAGTTGTTGTCGTTGAGGACGAATCATTCGATGAGGAGCACGCAGCTGCTGTTCCTCCGAGCGTCACAAGCGCGACTGCCGCAGCAATGAAACGTAAAGAAGATTTGTAACGCATCGTTCCCCCCGGACCGTTGTTGATCAACGCCCACATCATTCCACACGCTCTGCATGCAATGTCGGCTCAGACCTACGATCACGCAATGAGTCAAACCTTTGTGCGGCGGGTGGTCACTGGCATCGATGCCACCGGTCGTCACGTGATTACGAGCGATGGCGCTGCACCCAACACGATCGTGACCGACACCGTTGCCGTGAGCGAAGTGCTGTGGCTTGACGGGCCGCTGCCATCAATCGCTGATGGCCCAGACAAGAGTGACTCCGGCTTTGCGTTAGAGCCTCCGCCTGGCGGCGTGAGTGCGCGAATCATTCGCATGCCCGGCATTCCGCATGGGGCCGATCCTGACAGCACGTGGTTACGTGTTGCTGGTGATGATCCGAACACGCCCGGAATGCATGCGACCGACACGCTCGACCTCATGGTTGTTCTTAAAGGGTCAGTCGTTATGGGTCTTGAAGATGGCGAGCGCATCATTGGGCCTGGCGAATTCGTCATTCAACGGGGAACACTCCATCGTTGGCGACCAGCCGATGAACACGGCTGGACCTACTTCGTCACGATGCTCCGACCCGATGTTGAGGTGAGCGCCGAACCTGTCAACGTGAAGCCAGCGACAGCAGGCGATACACCAATTCGACGCGTCGTCACAGGTTCGCCAGTAGTTGATGGTGGTTCCGCCGATCGTCGCGTTGTTACCGGTCCCCCTGTTGTCGATGGTGGTGCTGCCGATGCAATGTCCTCGCCGACAACAACAATCACCGACCTTTGGCATACCGGTGGCCCACTGCAATCGGTTGAACAAGGTGGCGACCCTGACGGACCGTGGTCGCTTGTTCCTCCAACTGGTGGCTTGTGGTTCCGCCTCGTTGAACTGACGCCCGCGCCGCCCTCCGAGGAAGGTTGGCATGCCACACCGACGGTCGATGTCGATGTCGTGTTACGTGGACGCGTATTGCTCGAACTGCCCGATGGGGTCCAGACCGAACTTGGACCCGGCGATGTTGTCATCCAGCGCGGAACGAATCATCGCTGGACCGCAATCGGCGATGAACAATTTGCAATGGCAACGGTAATGATCGACGCCACTCACTAACTCTTTTTGGATCGCTGCGCACGAACGCCCAGCGATCAGGGCAGCACGATCGAGAACTTCGGGTCGGGTGGATCAAGAAGGACCCGAATGGAATCAAGCGCGCTGAGATCGCCTTCAGCAGTTGCAACGCCCTGTTCAATCAACGCCTCGAGTGTCACCAAACCGATGACAAGAAGTAGCAGTTGTGAACGCGGAACAGTCACCGACAAAACGGCATCATCGGCATGCCGATTGACCGCATTCGACAGGACACCATTTTCGAGGCGAAGCAGATGGCGTTCGCCGGTCTCGGCAATCGTCCAGTTGATGGCGAAACGCTGTCCTGCAGCCTTCATCCCATCAATTCGAATTGCAATCGCATCAAACACCTGGGTGACGGAGATATGGGCCATGAGTGCGAGCGCGTTCTGCCCCGCAGGCCCTGCGACCTCAATGCCTCGCAGCTCTTGCGCACCGGTGAGAAAGAAATTTCTCCAAGTCGCGTTCTCTTGCGAATAGCCCATCTGTGTGTAGGTGCGAGCGAGTAGTTCGCGCGCAGCCATGTTGGATGGGTCAGCGAACACGACGTGGTTCACGACTTCGGCAACCCAGCGATAGTCGCCGCTGTCGAAGCTCTGCTGCGCTTTCTCCAATACGGACTCGGCACCACCCATGAACTCGACATAGCGGACCGCCGCTTCCTCAGGCGGATGCGGCCAAAGGTGTGCAGGGTTTCCGTCGAACCAACCCATGTAGCGCTGGTAAACGGCCTTTACGTTGTGACTGACTGATCCGTAATAACCGCGGCAATGCCATGACGAAGCGAGCGTTGGTGGAAGTTCAATCATTTCGGCAATCTCAGTACCGGTGAATCCGCGATTGAGATAGCGAAGCGTTTGATCATTCAGGTACGCATAGAGATCACGCTGTTTGGAGAGGTAGTCGACGATGTTGTCGGTTCCCCATGTTGGCCAATGATGCGAGGCAAACGAAACATCACTGCCGGCAGCGAACATCGCAATGCTTTCGTCGAGAAAACCTGCCCACGCATGTGCGTCGCGTACGAGTGCACCACGCAACGTCACGACGTTGTGCAAGTTGTGCGTTGCATTCTCGGCCATGCAGAGGGCTCGAAAATCGGGGAAGTAAAAGTTCATCTCGGCCGGAGCTTCGGTGCCCGGAGTCATTTGGAACACGATGCGCACACCATCGAGCACAAGTTCTTGTCCGGTGTGAGTGATATCGATCGTTGGTGGCAGCAATGACAACGTGCCATTGGAAGGGGCCGGACCGAGACCACAGGTCATCTGTCCCTCAGGGCCGCGCGGCAAAAGCGTTCCGTACATATAGGTAGCGCGACGGCTCATGGCCGTTCCGGCCTGAAGATTTTCGCTGACTGCGTGTTCGAGAAAATGTTCCGGTGCAACAATCGGAATGTCGCCAGGGTCGCCGTTGGGAACTACTCCCCCGGCGCCACCGAAATGGTCGATGTGGCTGTGTGTATAGATGAGTGCCGTTACCGGACGATCACCACGTACCGATCGATAGAGAGCAAGCGCAGCAGCCGCTGTTTCACAGGAGACAAGTGGGTCAATGACGATGACGCCCTCATCGCCTTCAATCATCGTCATGCTTGAAATATCAAGACCGCGAACTTGATAGATACCCGGGACAACCTCGAAGAGACCGTGGATGAGATTGAGTTGAGCCTGTCGCCACAAACTTGGATTCACTGTTGTCGGAGCGTCACCAGACGTGTCGCCGTAGGGGCCGAGGTCCCAGACAACACGGCCGTCGGTCGCTTCAATCAGCGTGTCGTCGAGTGCGGCGAGGAAGCCACGCTGCGCATCAACGAAATCCTGTTCATCGTCGAATGGAAGATCCATAGTGACTGCGTGCTGATGTGCCGCAGTGTGTTCGGAGACTGACATCGTGCAACCTCGATCAAGACTGGTGTGGAAGTTGTTCGTCCGACCGTAGTCCGCGAGGTGCTTCAACAATCGTTGACGAGTCGTTCCAATCCCAGACTGACTAATCGAGCGCCGGCGACACCGGCAGACGCAATCCCTGCATGTCTTCGTGACGAGCGCGGATTTGGTCGTGAAAACTCGGCTGCGTAGGAATCCAGAAATTCCCGGCTTCAACCGCATCAAACACAAGGTCAGCAACTTCAGTTGGTGACATTCCGGCGGCAGTTGAATCGACGAGCATTGCTTCGACGAACTCCGCATCAGGAGTTGCTTCGCGACCACGATCGATCCAGCGTTCTTGGCGGTTGCGGCCCGACGTACCAATGTCGGTGTTAATCAAACTTGGGACGAGAACGGAAGCCGCAACGTTCTTTCCTGTTGTTCGAAGATCCTGGGCCAAGCAATCAGTGAGACCAACGGCTGCGAACTTCGAAGTGAAATACGGACCTGAATAGGCGCCGGTGACAAGGCCGCCCATCGAGGCGGTATTCACGATGTGGCCTGGAGCATCGTCCTCGAGCATGCGCGGCACGAATGCGCGCACTGCGTGGATGAGTCCGTCGACATTGACACCCATGACCCACTTCCAGTCGGCCATCGTGCGTTCCCACATCAGGCCGCCGCTGAACACACCAGCGTTATTGCACAGCAGATTGACGTGTCCGAACTCAGCGAAAGCGGTATCGGCCAGACGCTGAACATCTTCTTCAACCGAGACATCGGTGCGTACGCCGATCGCTTCTGCTCCGATCTGACCAAGAGCAGCAACGGTGTCATCCAGACGCGGTTGTTCGATATCGGCGGCAACAACACGCATACCCGACTGCGCGGCTTTCTCGGCCAAGGCGCGACCGATACCACTGCCCGCGCCGGTGATGACTGCAACCTGTCCGGCTTCGATTTTCATGAGTTCCTACTTGTCTTGATCGAGTTTGAAAACGCGCAATGCATTTTCGCGCAGGAACTTCGGCCAGACGTTGTCGTTGAACGGAACGTTGGGCATGTCAGAGAACTGACGCTCGAGTGAAAGACCAGCGGGGAAATAACCGCAGTACATGATCTTGTCGCTACCACGCGTGTTCGCGTACTTAATGATGTCCTTGGGATAGTGCTTCGGAGCGAACGCGCTTGTCATGTAGTGCAAGCCTGGCCACTTGAGCATGAGCTTCACTGCAAGTTCGGTCCATGGTTCACCACCGTGCATCATGACCATCGTCAGGTCGGGGAAGTCGTAAAGAACTTCATCGAACTGTTCAACGTGTTGTGGCCAACTGGGCATGCGTGGGCCAACAATTCCGCCGTTGATGCAGATCGGAATGTCGAGTTCACAACACGTCGCATAAATGGGGTACATCTTCTTGTCGCCGATACCGACCTGCGGAACCATTCCACTGGGGAATGTCATGGCAGCAACGATGTTGTTCTCGGCCTTGAGTCGCTTCAGGTTGCGAACGGTTTCCATTCCCTTGTTGGGATCGGCCTGTGCGCACAGGTGAAAGCGGCCAGGGTGTTCAGCCTTGGCGCGAATCGAATGTTCGTTCACGCCGGTCATGCACTGTTCGATGTTGAACGCGTCCATCTTCTCGACGATCCAAGCAACAACGTCGGTATCGGGTGACACAACATCGGGGACGTCTTTGAACATGTACTGCGCTGGGAATTCCATTTCCTTCAGCGATTCGTTGTCCTTCAGATTGGCCTTGAAGAAGTCGTAAGCGGACTTCTTCTCTTCGATGCTCGTGAACGGGAATCCCATACCGAGATCCACGATGCCGATATCTGTCGGCATAGCCATGATTTGTCCCCCTGCGGCGGTGCGCCGATCCGATGATCGGGCAGTCGGTTGAGTGTAGGACGATGAAGACTTCGGCTTCACGAACACGGTCACACCGCTCTACCGTTGCCCCATGGCGGCGCCCAACCTCGACACAGTCCTGTCGCTCATCATCGAAGCCCACGCGATCAAGGGTTCGACCGTTGTCATCGGCGTAACCGGCGGCGTCGCCGTGGGAAAGAGCACATTCAGCTCCACCATCGCCACGCTGCTCTCCGAAGATACGGGCCTCGACGTTGCCGTCATTGCAAGTGACGGGTTTCTTCATTCCAACGCCGCTCTCGCCGAGAAAGGTCTCGCAGACCGCAAGGGGTTCCCCGAGAGCTACGACACTGCCGCAATCACGACATTCCTCGACGACGTTCGATCTTCGAAACCCGTCTCGGTTCCGGTCTACGACCATCACACCTACGACATCATCGATGAGGTGGTCGAAGTTCCTACGGTCGACGTTTTGATCTTCGAGGGCGTCAATGCACTTCAGTTCCATGACCACTTCGACGTCAGTCTCTATCTCCACGCAGATGAACCCGTCATGCGCGAGTGGTTCATTCAACGAACCAGCACCCTCCGAGATGCAGCGCGCACCGATTACTCACCCTTCTTCGACCCGTGGACTGACGTTCCCGAAGATCTCTTCCTCGAAATGGTGAACGGTGCGTGGGAACTCGTGAACCTGCCGAATCTCCTCGAACACATTGAGCCGACCCGACCGTTGGCTCACGCGGTGATTGAGTGGGAGGCTGACCACGCCATCCGTTCCATCACCATCCAGGAGCCAACATGAGTGAGATCGATCTCATCCAAATTGCCACTCCGGGATTCTTCGCGGCGATGGGTCTTGAGAAGGTCGCACTTGACCGGCAAGCAGCTGCAGGGAATGACACCGCTATTGGATTTGAGAAGCGTGATTCCATCGCCAGCCTCGTGATGGGCACAGCAAGTCTCTATATGCCAATTGCGCTGAATGCGCTCCTCGCTCCTGTTGGGCCCGGAAAAGGCAAGTACCGAAAAGTTCTTGTGGGAACAGCCGTCGGTGCCGCTGCGCTCACCACTGTTGCCGACGCTCTGGCCAAGCGTGACGACGATTCAAAACTCACACGCTTCGCAAAGCGCATTCGGCCTTCAAGCGGAGTCGCTGCAGTTGCTGCTGGCGTTGTTACTGGGTCGACAACTTGGGCAGCGCGCACATCGGCAAAGCGCATGTGGAACGCGGGCGGTTCAAAGCGCGACCTCGGCGCGGGAATCGCTGCAACTGCTGGCGCACTCGTGGCGTGGGATTTCATCTATTACTGGAATCACAGGATTCAGCACGAGAGTCGCTGGTTATGGGCGATTCATGTTGTTCACCATTCGAGCGAGCGCTACAACCTGACGACTGCGCTTCGTCAACCAGTCGCCGATGTCTTTGGAATGTTCGTTCCCTACGGACTCATGGCCTGGCTCGGGTTCCGACCCCGCGTGATCGAAAACGCTCGAGCAATCAACTTGATCTACCAATTCTGGATCCATACCGAAGCAATTGATCGTCTCGGTAAGGCCGAAGAGGTTCTCAACACGCCATCGCACCATCGCGTACACCACGGCGCACAGCAGGAGTATCTCGATAAGAACTATGGCGGCATCCTCATTACCTGGGATCGCCTCTTTGGCACCTTCCAACGCGAAGGCGAACGAGTTCGTTATGGCCTCACCAAGAACATCAACACGTTCAACCCGGTTCGCATCGCGACCCACGAGTACGCCGACATCATTCGTGATGTCGCCAAAGCGTCAAGTTGGAAAGAGCGCCTCGGTTATGTCTTTGCTCATCCAGGTTGGGGGAAGAAGCGTCAGGATGAAGGCCGCGAGCAGCCACTCACCCTTGCTTCGTGAGATCAGGTAGTCGTTATCGCTGAATGAGGCGGCATACGGCCGCTTAGGTGAGTACCTTCGTGACCCAGTTACCTGTACCGGTTCAACCTTCGGTCACCACTCTTCACGGTGCCCACTTCAAGGAGTTTCCATGCCTACAAGTGCCGACGTTCTTCCGCTCCTCGAGCGCTACTGCGCCGCAATGACCAGCCAAGATCGCGAAGCTTGGCTCGACTGCTTCACCGACGATGCTCGACAAGAAGACCCAGTAGGCGCTCCCGTGAACATTGGGCGCGAAGCCATCGGCAAGTTCTTCGATGAGAACGTCACTGACCTGACCCTCTCCGTTACCGCTCCCCCAATCGTTGTGGGGAATGAGGTCATCGCCTTTCTGCGCGTCGACATCATGATGGGCGATCAGAAGATGGAACTTCCGCGCATCGTTGATCACATCCTGCTCAACGATGAAGGTACGAAGTTTGCGAGCCTGCGCGCGTTTTTCGATTACTCCGAACTACGCCCTGCTGAATAGGTTCAGCCGAATTCGTGGCGGAACGCGCGCACAACGTCGGAGTACGCCTCGAGCGCTTCTTCGTACTGCTCGGGATGATTGATCGTGACGCGCAAGTCAGTGACACCGGCTTCAATCATCGGCCGTGATGCTGCCATCGTGGCAACGAGGTCAAGGTTTCCATCGCCATCGCGCACTGCAGCAGCGTGACCCTGCACCTGAAACGACGGATCTCCCCCGGCCTTCTCGACTGCAGCGCGCAGTTTCGGAATGGCGTTGACGAGATCGCCGCCGTCGGCACCCCACGGAATCCAACCTGACCCGAACGCAGCGATGCGACGGATCACGCGGGCGTTGATCGTTCCGCTGATCCAGATCGGCACACCGCCCGCCTGACGAGGCTTCGGCATCTGGTGAATCTTTTCGAACGAAAGCTCGGGCGAGGAGTAGGTGGCCACCTGTTCGCGCCACAGCAACTGGCAAACCTCAATCGTGTGATCGAGCAGACGACCGCGGTTGTCGTAATCAAGACCGCAGGCGTCGTATTCCTCTTTCTGCCAACCGACACCAACGCCAAGTTCGAGACGTCCGCCTGAAAGCACATCAATGGTTGCGGCCTGCTTTGCGAGCACGGTCGGAGTGCGCAACGCGGCGATGAGAATTGCGGTGTTCAGGCGCACTCGTTCGGTGAGTGCACCTATTGCGGTGAGCACCGTAAGGGGTTCAAGCCAATTGCCGTCGGAATCGGTGGGCTGCTTGCCGCCCGCCGAACCACCCTTCTTTGGGTCGCCGTAGGCCTCGAGATTTTCGCCATAAGCCACGTGATCACTGACGGCAATGCGGTCGATACCTGCAAGATCGGCGGCACGGGCTTGATCAAGCACGTACTGAAACGAACCGGGATCGTCCTGGCGGAATGTGCGGAGTTGGATGGAGACCTGAGGCGACGTCATGGACTCATGCTGCCATGCCAAATCCCCCCGCGCAGATGTCGCAAAAAGCACGAAGCATCGTCTAGAAAATCTCGGTGATTCCGCTCTGGGCCCAGATTGCTGGTGGCGCCGCCGCCGTTGCATCGATCGTCAGTTCATCCACCCAGACCACTCGCCTTTTAAGGGTTCGAACCGCTGCGGGAATCGCGCCATCTACATGGCTCCTGCTCGCCACATCTTCATTGGCGTGGTTCGCCTACGGCGTTTCGGTGCGCTCACCGCAGCAAATCATTGCCAACGGCACATGGGTCATCCTTGTGATTCCGCTCTCCTGGTTCATGCTTCATGACAAACCACTGCGCACGCGTCTCGGCGCGCAACTCCTCATTGCCTTTTCACTTCTCGTACTTCTTGGCCTCGGCGTTCTCAACGAGAACATTCCCGCATACATAGGAATGCCGGCTTCGATTCTCGTGAACCTTCCGCAGATTCGCTACACAATTCAACACGGGCGAGGTCCAGGCATTTCCGTTGCCGCGTGGGCGTTTCTCGCTACGAGTTCCTATCTGTGGTTCACCTATGGAATTGGTGCAGGGGAAGTCCCCGTGATCATCAATTCCGGTATCGCAGCATTGCTCGGCACCACAGCAGTTGTGGCGTTGCTCGTACGCCCAGCAACCAACTTCTCAGGAACTGATCTGACGAGCGATGCTGACCTCGTGACCGGCGGGGTCAAGAATATGGAAGTACCGCTCGCCCCAGACAGCATCTGACGGCCCCATCAACGGCGTGAAGCCGGCGGCAATGAACGCCTTGTGCATCGCATCAACATTGTCGACCCAAAGAATGAAGCGACCCCATACGCGTTCAGGCAGCACCCACGTCGCATCGAACTGCAGATTTAAGAACTGCTCATCGTTCAACTTCAATGTGGTGAACGAGGCTTCCACTCCGCCGAACACCACCTCCGAGCCCAGCACCCCATAGAACGCGACCGACGCTGCCATATCGGCTGTTACCAACGTGATGGCGCTGATCGATTCCGCGTGATTCATACCTCTCTATTGAGCCACACATCGGGCGTTTGCCCAAGAACGCTGCGCGCAGTCGCCGCTAACGTCGCCCCATGACCGGTGAGGCAGAAATCAGGGCAACCTCTGCTGAACCCCCGCGCGCCACCATTGCGCTTGTCATGATCGTCAAGGACGAGGCCCACGTCGTTACCGAGGCCTTTGACTCGGTCCGAGCCTTCATTGATTCATGGTGCATTGTCGACACCGGATCCACCGACGGCACCCAAGACCTCATCCGTTCCTACTTTGCCGAAGCTGGAATCCCCGGAGAACTTCACGAACGCGAATGGGTGGACTTCGCTCACAACCGAACTGAAGCGCTTCAACTCAGCCGTGGAAGTGCCGAGTACGCGTTGATGATGGATGCTGACGATCTTCTTGTTGGCGAACCTGACTTCGATGCGCTCGATGCCGACGCGTACATAATGCGCATCGGCACAGGCTTCACTTACTGGCGCACACAACTGTTCAAACTCGAACGCCCCTGGGAATATCGCGGCGTCCTGCATGAATACGCGGTTTGCACCGAACCGTGCGGACCTATTGAGCGACTGGGCGGCGAGTACCACCTTGAGTCCCGTCGACTGGGCGGACGCAATCTCGCTGACGATAAGTACGAACGCGATAGCGCGGTGTTGCGTGACGAACTCGAACGCGATCCCGACGATTCTCGAACCGTTTTCTATTTGGCTCAGAGCCGCATGGACGCTGGCGACCCGCACGAGGCCTACGACCTCTACACGCGGCGTACCCAAATGGGCGGCTGGAACGAAGAGATTTTCTATTCCCATATGCAACGCGCTCGAGCGCTTCAACGAATGGGCACATCGTGGGATCGCGTGCTCACTGCGTATCTCGATGCGTGGAATACCCGGCCAACTCGCGTCGAACCTCTTGTGGAAATCGCACGCCACTATCGATCAACCAGCGAATGGCAGCTCGCACACCTCTTTGCGGCGCGCGCAACTGACATCGACTTTCCCGATGGCGACCTTCTCTTTGTGTCGGCCGACGCCCACAATTGGCAGGCTGCTGATGAGCGTTCGATGGCCGCCTATTACATCGGCAACTACCAAGAGAGCTTCGATCAGTGCACCAAATTGCTCAACGATTCGAAGCTTCCGCTCGACCAGCGTGATCGGGTGCTTTCCAATCGCGACTTCTGCCTTCCCTACCTTCTGGCTGAAGAGCGCATACGTCCTCTCGATGTCATTGCCAGGCTGACCGAGCGATTCGAATCACCTGCGGTTGATCCCAATGTCACGCTCACGATTACCACCTGTCGGCGTCGCGACCTGTTCGACCGATCGATGGATTCGTTCCTGCGCAATTGCACTGATGTCGATGCGATTGATCGATGGATCTGCATCGACGATGGTTCCAGCGACCAAGACCGCGCCGCGATGGCCGAGCGGTACCCGTTCTTTGAATTCATTTGGAAGGACAACACCAATAAGGGTCACGCGCGCAGTATGGAAATACTGCGCGCTGAGGTTTCTTCGCCCTATTGGATGCACCTTGAAGACGACTGGGAGTTTTTTGCCCCCGATTCCTACGTCAGCCGTGCAATCGCCATCCTTGAAGATGATCTATCCATTGGGCAGGTGTTGTTCAATCGGAATTATGCAGAGCTAGCCAGCGAATGGGACATTCCCGGTGGCGAGCTGCGCACGACTGCACGCGGCAAACAGCCCTACCGAGTGCACATCCATGCTGAGCCCGGAACCGAAGCTTTCGAAATCTTCAACCGAGACATCGGAAAGAACCGTCCGACCAACTCGTGGTGGCCGAACTTTTCGTTTCGGCCGTCAATGTTGCGCACATCCGCAATCAACGAGATCGGTGCGTTCAGCACTGAACCAATTCACTTTGAGCTTGAGTTCGCAAAGCGATTCACCGCCGCCGGATTGCACAGCGCGTTCTTCGACAACATCTGCAATGTCAACATTGGAACGCTCACATCGGAAACTGGCCCCAATCGCAGGCCAAACGCGTACGAACTCAACGGTGAAGCGCAATTTGGTCGCACGCTCCCCCAAACAGAGACGACCACCGTTCGCCTCGTTAGCTTCTGGGGTGATCCATCAAACATCGCCAGTCATTTCTCCCGGCAAACCAAAGGCGATGACAAGTGGAATGGCATTCACCTCACTGATGATCCCGATGCTGACGTCACCGTCATCCTGAATCATCCAGGCCCGACCGACGTGCAACCTGAGCGGTCCATTGTTCTGCACATGGAACCGCTCGCCGGAGTTGCCACATGGGGAAATTGGTCAGAGCCCAACCCTGACGACTTACTGCATGTCCGCACCCACTCTCAGTTTCCGAACGTTGCCGAGTGGCATCTCGGTTCAACATGGGCCGAACTCGGTGGTGGCAACAACACCCCATCAACTATTGAAAAGACTCGCGATCTTTCGGTGGTGGTTTCGAACAAAGCATTTGATCCCGGACACAAACTTCGCCTTGCGTTTGTGCAACACCTCGCGTCGAACAACGTCGATATCGATGTGTTTGGCCGCGGCGCAATCGATGGTGTGCCCAAACACAAGGGTGAACTACCGGAATGGGATAAGCGCGACGGACTCTTTCCCTATCGCTACACAATCGCTGTCGAAAATTTCTCCGAGCACAATTACGTCACCGAAAAGTTTTTTGACGCGATTCTCTCTGAATGCCTCTGCTTCTATTGGGGTTGTCCCAACCTTGAACAACTCGTTGATCCTGATGTGTTCGTTCGACTTCCACTCGAAGACCCTGCTGAGGCTCAGCGCATCATTGAACAAGCGATCGCTGATGATTTATGGAGTCAACGTATCGATGCCATCCGACTCGAAAAGCAGCGGATACTTGATGAGTACCAGCTCTTCCCAACGATCGAACGCGTCCTCACCGGCCTGAAGCGCTTCGACAAGCTCCCTATTCGTGTCATCAATCTTGAGCGGCGTCCCGATCGCTGGGCTGACTTCACTGAACGACTTTCTGCATCAGCCGATGCCGAAACCGCAACAAAGTTTCTGCACGTTGAAGGTACCGACGGTCACGATCTCGTGATGACTCCTGAGATCGAGCATCTCTTCCGCAACAACGATTTCAATTTCCGTCGCGGGTTGATCGGATGCGCGCTCAGCCACATCGACTTGTGGCAACAGGTCGCGGACGGCGACGACGACATGATGTTGATCGTCGAGGACGACACCACCTTCGTTCCGCACCTTCGGAACGAACTGGTCGATGCGCTTGGGCACCTCCCCCAAGCCACGGAGTTCGATCTCGCGTTCTTAGGGTCACTGCAGTGGGACACCGCCCCTGATCGCACCGGCCTCGCGCCTCGGGATCGCTGGCGCCCCATGGTGTGGCCCGAGTTCCTCGGCGGCACGTTCGCGTACCTCGTTACCAAAACCGGCGCCCGCAATCTCCTTGAGCTCGTCGAACGCGACGGCATCCAGAACGGCATCGATTGGTTCCCGATGCGTCACGGTTCTGAGTTGCGAGCGCTCGAAACTCTTCCCGCAGTCGCTTCCGCCACCATGGCGTGGCCTGGCCGAACGGGCGATTCCGACATCCAGCACGATTTCGAGCCGGTAGCGACCGAACTGCCACTGTCGAGCAACTCCGATAGACCAACTCGTTCTTCACAGCCCGACTAGATTTAGAACATCTCGTTCTTGCACTGTTCGAGATCAGGGTGGAGACCCACACGCTATGGAACGTTCTGATTCGGCTTCCTCTGTTCCCGAAGACAGCAACGCGCCCTCGAACGAGGAGCTCTCCACTCGCGAGAAGATCAACACCAGACCGCTTTCTCGCCGAAGCGTCATTACCGGTTTGGCCGGTGTTGGCGGTTTGTTTGTCGCTCGCACATTTCTTCCGGGCAACCTCAACATCATCCAAAGTGTTGCTGCCGCGACCGCAGCCGGCGACGAACCTGCCGGCTCTATCACCGCGACATTTGAATTCGTCAACGGCGACATCACCATCGATGGTCTCAGCTCACTTCCCGCGGGCACCTCAGTTGGAATCACAATTACCGCCTATTTGAACGGCGTTTTGATGCCTCCGGGCGATTCGTCAGCAACGCGTGTTGTCACCGCCACAACCACTGTCGACGGTTCGTTCACCACCACCGCAACGTTCAGCGGCGCAACGAACGACAACGCGAATCAGTTCACACTCGAACTCGAAACCGCTCCCGACGCGCAGGGCTACTACCTCATTGGCGCAATCGTGACGCCAACTCCGCCGCAAGGTTTGCCAGGCGCAACTGGCCCAGCCGGCTCCTGGGGTGTGACTGGTCCTTTCGGTCCGACCGGAGCGATGGGCTTTGGTCCAACTGGTCCGCAAGGTCCGATCGGCCCTGTTGGTCCCACTGGTCCCGAGGGAATTTCCATCGGCCCCACCGGCGCACAAGGAAACATGGGCCCCACTGGTCCGCAAGGTTTCGACGGCCCAACCGGTGCACAAGGCCCCACGGGCGAGACCGGTCCAGATGGACCGACGGGCCCGACCGGGCCGATGGGTCAGACCGGACCCATCGGAGAGACCGGCCTCATGGGACCCACAGGTGACCCGGGCTTCGCCGGCGAAACAGGCCCAACTGGTCCCGAGGGTCCAACCGGCGCTTTCGCTCCAGCCGGCTTCGTATCGCTCGGTTCGTTCTCGGCCCTGCGTTCATCAAACCCCTCTCCATCAATTGTTCTCTTCAACTATGTGCCCGGTGCTGCTCCTGGACCGGTTGGCGAAGATGGCCCCACCGGCCCAACCGGCCCGCCTGGAATCACCGGTTATCCCGGCCCGACCGGCGCTTTAGGCGTTGGTCCGACTGGTCTCGCTGGACCACAGGGCCCGCAAGGCCCAACCGGCCCGGCGAGTTTCCTCGGCATCACCGGCCCCACGGGCTTGGCCGGCGAAACGGGCCCAACTGGTCCTCAAGGAAACCCCGGGCCGACCGGCGCATGGGGCCCCACTGGCCCCACCGGCCTTGAAGGACCCACCGGACCAATGGGCGAGGAAGGTCCTACTGGCCCTGAAGGATCCACTGGTCCCTTAGGTGAAGAAGGTCTACCCGGCGACTTTGGTTCCACTGGCCCCACCGGCCCTGAAGGACCCACCGGCCCATCATTCACTCAAGCATCAATTTCGATCGTTCCCGACCCCAACTCTCGTTATCTCCAACCTGGTGCTGATGGTTCAACCGGACCCACAGGCGCAAATGGCCCGACCGGTAGTCCCGGTGCCACTGGCCCGACCGGCGCCATGGGAACGACTGGCCCGACCGGAGCTAGGGGCACGACTGGCCCAACTGGCCCCACCGGTTTTGCAGGTGGAACCGGCATCGTTGGACCGAACGGCGAAGATGGTCCCACCGGACCGCAAGGCCCAATGGGCGACACCGGCGATACCGGACCATGGGGCCCAACTGGCCCGACCGGCCCGACCGGCCCAGTTGGTGAAACCGGCCCAGATGGCCCCACCGGACCGCAAGGCCCAATGGGTGAAACTGGCATGATGGGCATGATCGGTGGCATCGGCGATACCGGACCCGAAGGCCCGACGGGCCCGACCGGCTTTGCTCCCGCCTCCTTCGGTGGCAACGGCGGTGCTGGTGGAACCGGTGGCGTTGGCGGCAACGGTGGAAATGGTGGCAACGGTGGTGTTGGTGCCTTCGAAGCTGAACCACCCACACCAGGCGAACCTGTCCTGTTCCCCGAGTCGTACACGATTCCGCTCGAACTTGAAGGCGGGAGTACCGGACCAACTGGTCCCGACGACCCCTCCGCCCCGAAGTTCACGGGCTAAATCCGCAACACACGCAATGAATTGAGGGCCGATCACCATCGGCTCTCATTCAGCGCGGAAATTTGCGCGCACATTTGCGCGCGCATCGTGCGTTTCTTCCTCATCGGCTGATCCGAGCTTGTTGCGAACCCGCCACGAGTTCGTTGATCAGCCGCCCTATCCCCCGACTGAGGAGTCGCCCATGAACGAACCCGAACGACCCAGCACCATTGCCGAAGGCCTTCCCGCCTTCATCGCTCTTCCCGAACCGCCCAGCTTTGATGCGATCACCGTGCAACGAGTGATCGGCGCATTGTGCGGTTCCGCGGTTGGCGATGCACTCGGTGCACCGTTCGAGTTCCTTCCGGCCGGTTCCTATCGAGCACGTTTCCCCGAACCGGTTCTTGGCGGCACTGGCGAAATGTGCGGCGGCGGAACATTCAATTGGCGCGTTGGCGAATTCACCGACGACACGCAAATGGCGCTCGCGCTTGCGCAATCGGTTCTTGCCAGTGGCGGATTCGATGCCGACGATGTGTGGGCACGATTCGTGGCCTGGCGTCGTAAAGCGAAGGACTGCGGGATTCTCACTGGCCGTGTGTTGTCACGACGCGACTGGCCCGGCGCCGCGTATGACGGACACGTTGCGCTTAATCGCAGTGCAGCAAACGGTGCACTTATGCGCATTACGCCAATCGCGTTGGCATGGAGTGGCGTCGATGAAGCCACGCTCATGACGGTTGCTCGAGCGCAAGCAGCACTCACGCACTTCGATGCGGCTGCAGGCTGGGGCGCAGCAATTGCTGCGGCGCTCATTCGCCGAGCGGTGCTGGGGGAAGACCCCATCGCAGCGTTGCCAGAAGTGTTGGCGCGCGTTGAACCCGACGAGCGCGAGCGTTTCGCGGCAATGCTCGATGTGTCATGGGAACCAAACAATGCCGATGATCTTTCAAACGGTTCGGTGTGGACATGTTTGGCCCAGGCGGTCTGGGCGGTGCGCCATAACGATCGATTCGAAGATGTGTTGGTTGCGGCAATTGAGTTAGGCGGCGACACCGACACGGTCGCTACCGTGGCCGGCGCAATTGCTGGCGCGCGAGACAGCGTGCAGGCCATTCCGTCTCGTTGGTTGACCTATATCAATGGCGAGTTGGAAACGCCCGAAGGTGTGGTGCGATTCGACAATGCGGGTCTGCAGGATTTGGCCCGTGCCTTAGTAGGGCGTGGACCAGTTGCGGCCACAGCAGCCGAGCCGTCGGCGGGCCCCACCGAAGTTGCCCCCGGCGTGCACGCCGCGAATTTGTTCGGCGCGCAGGACGCGCCTGTGTCGTGGGGCGTGGTGTCACTGTGTCGAACATTTGGTGCATTCGACGGCCACGCTGCGCGGCGCGAAGTGTTCCTTATCGATCAGTCCGGGCCGGCAAATGCTGACCCGGTAACGGCGGTGCGCGACGCTGTCGATGCCATCGACGCGTTGTTGGCCGAAGGTCGCACCGTCGTCGTGCATTGTCACGGCGGCCACAGTCGAACAGGCCTGGTGTTGAAGGCTTGGGCAATGCGCACGAACGGCTTCACTGAGCGCGAGGCCCATGTGTGGCTGTCCGAACGTTGGGATCAGTATCAGGACTACCAGAAGTCGTTCATCGAGCTACTCGAAGCCGAGTGGTAATCGACCCGTTAACGATTAACGATTAACGATTAACGATGCATTAATCGCCGGTCATTATTGAGTGCGCCGCGATTACTCGTCAGTCATTAATGACTTTAACGAGACGTTCTCGTACCAAGAGTCGGTTTGCTTTAATCGATCACGCGGTCGCAATAACGGCGGATGCAGCGTTTCGGCCCATCCACGGCGGTATTGCTTCGCCGGACGACCCCGTGTGCTCGGCTTCGAGGGCGTCTCCATTAATGGCGAATCCATGCTCATTAACAAATAGTCGCCAGGCGGTGACGACCGATACGACTCATCGTCGTCAGCTTCCAGAAACCCTTCGATGTGCAGCACTCGCTTGTTAAAGGTCGCGCGATCAACTTCATAACCCCAGACCGCTTCGCACGCATGACGAAGCTCGGTGAGTGTGAACGATTCCGGGCACAACTCGAGAATTGCAGAGGTCTCTTCCACCAACACCTGAACGAACTCGAGTGCATCTCGCAAAATCTGATCGTGATCGAACGCAAGTGAAATCTCACCGTCGAGAATTCTCCGCACCGGTACGATCTCAACTTCTTTCGCATCGGTTCCAGCTTCGAGCGCAACATCAATCGATGTGAGGGCCGTGTGGGCAACGGTCACGACTCGCATTCGAGGGTCTCGATCGGGGTCGCCATAGGCCCGGAACTGATGAATGGCCGAGGTCGGCAACTCAAGCCCCGCTTCTTCATGCAACTCTCGAAGGGCAGCTGCCGAAAGGTCTTCGTCGATGTGGACGAAGCCTCCGGGCAGTGCATATCGGCCGGCCTCAGTGTCGCCGCCTCTAACAATGAGGACGGCAGCGAGTTCCTTCCGGGGGGCCTGGCCCGACTTCGGCGGAACGGGCAGATCCATGAGCGTGAACACCGCAATGTCGACTGTTACTGCGAAACGTGGGAATTGAGAGGGGTCGTACGAAGTCGGTGTCACAGGCTTACTTTATGCTGTTGCTTGACATATATTCACATCTATGACAATATGCAGTTGTCGACAGCATATAGGTATCCGGCGGAAATCGGTCCTGGACTGTCACAGGCGCTCTGAAGAATCAGAGCTCTTCCCACAAAACCCGGCGGCGGGCGCTGGCCGGAGAATAGGAGCCCTACTTGGCACATCAGTTCAACTCTTCCCCCAACAACGACCCTCAAGCCTTCGGGGCTCGGGTCTACAGCACTGCCCAGGGCTTGGCCCGCGGCCGGTTCGAGCGCGGCACCGACAACGGCGCGCACGACATGGCCATGTTGGTCTTCCTCCAGTTCTGGTCCGATCCACAGCGTTGGATGTCCTCCTACTCCCCCGAGGTGTTCGCCGCCGTTTCACTGCGCAACCGCGCCGAAGACTGGCGCCGCACTGAGCGCATCCAGCGTGGCCAGGGCGCACACTTGGTGGAGCGCGACGGTCAGCGCGTTGCTCGGCGTCAGATGGGTTCGCTCGACGAGCTCACTGATCGCATCGGCGACGTCACCACGAACGGTCACGACTTTGCCGACGCAGTTGCGGCACAGGTCGACGTGCGCGACGCACTCTCGATGCTGTCTGCATTGCAGCGCACATTGGTGTGGCGTGTCGACGTCGAGGGCTACACCGTTGTCGAGGCCGCACGCGATCTCGACAAGAACCGCGCCTATTGCCAGCGAGAACTCGGCAAGGCTCGCAATTTCATCCGCGAGTACGTGATCGCGGCGTAATTAGGTAGGCGATCCTCCAGCGTCGTCCCTGATGTTGTCGCTTGTGATGTAGCGCTCCCACAATTCCATCGCCGCTTCTGCATCAAGTGATTCAACCTCTCGACGTGCAAATCCGGCTGTATAAACAAGGCGAGAGAGCAGCCACTCCGGCAGTGGTTCTCGACGTTGTTGCTCCTCCACCCGGAGACCCATTGCGGTCCGCCCGAGCGATTCGATGACATCACCAAGCGCGATCGTCTGAGGATTTTTGGGAAGCGTTGCCACGCGACGCGTCATCTCTGCGTAGATCGCTGATTCAGCACGTGCTCCTACTCCCCATACTTCAGCGATCTCAACAACAAGATCACCATTCGGCTGCGTGACCACGCGCCAGATGATCCGCCAATGACGATCACCCACAGTCAGCTTGCGATATCCGATGAGATCTCCGAGAAGCGGGTCGCCAACAGTTGGTTCACGTTCGATGTAGAGCAACCGCTTCAGGACCTGGCGAACGATCTGCGGGTCCGACCGAACAAGCATCGTCAGATCGTGCGCAGCTGCTTCAATCAGCCGAACTTGGGCTCGAGGTTGCGTCATCGACGAACGAGGACGTTCAGGTGCGCTCGGCGCGGAGATCCGCGTCGAGTTCTGCTTCCAGTTCGGCCCGGTTGAAACCGAGCGAATCGATGACCTCGTCGAGTCCGATGCGGACGCCGTTATCGGTGGCCAAGCGGGAAAGAACTAGGGCCGCACTGCGAAGGTCAGCTTCGAGGTCCTCGAGTTGTTCGAACCGGGCGAGGCCGATCACCGCAGCCACGGGGGTGCCGTGCTTTTCGACCACGATGTCGTGCCCCTGACTGGCCCGGCGCACGAGGTCGGAGACGCCAAGACGCGAGGCCTCGGTGACGGTCACTGATTCAGCCGACGTCGCATTGGACTTCACTTGAGGGGCCATTCGACCACTATACAGATTTCTACACAGATTTCTATGGGTCGCTCAGACCATAAGCCCACCTTGAAGATTTCATCGCTGTGCACATTTCGCCGGCGATCGTGCGTTTCACATCTAACAAGGCGAGGAGGTTGCCACCATGGCGATCGAACAGTTGGAACGGGCGTCGGTGGGACGCCCGATTACACGGGGTGGAGTGTCACTCTTCCCCATTTATATCCACGGCGGCGGCGGCATCGACATTGGTGCTCGACCGTCCGACGTCCAGATCACCGAACAAGGTTCGGCCGAAGTCCCGACAATCACTGTCACCAACTCCGGGCAGCGTCCGGCGCTGTTGGTGGAAGGCGAAACCGTCACCGGTGGTCAGCAGAACCGAGTGCTGAACGTTTCGGTGCTTGTGCCTGGTGGCGCAACCATCAGCGTTCCGGTGTCGTGTGTCGAGGCCGGTCGTTGGAACGGCCGTTCAGCATTCGAGCGTGGTCGCACCTTTGCACCGCGTCGTGTGCGCCGAGTCAAGAACATGACCGTGAGTGATTCGGTCCGACGCGGCGGAACGAAGTCTTCCGATCAGGGTGCGGTGTGGAACAGCATCGATTACGAGCTCGACCGTTTGAAGGTCGACTCCTCTACTCGTGCGATTCACGCGTCGGAGTTGCTCTTCGAAGCCGACAACCAGTTGGCCAATGCTGCACAGGAACTGGCCGGCATCGGCCCTTTGCCGGGTCAGTGCGGCATCGTGCTTGGTCACGGTAGGCGCATCGTTGCGGCAGAAATCTTCGCAACGCCCGAGCTGCTTGCGGCGAACTGGGAAGCGCTGATTCGTGCAGCGTTGCTTGACGCACCAGAACGCATCGAAGGTCGTCCTTCGGTGTCACGGGCGCTGCGTTTCGTGACTCGCATCGGCACGGCTCGCGGCACCAGCTCCCCTGGTGTCGGACTCGGCGAAGAACTGCACTTGGAGACCACGAAGATGGTCGGCCAGGCGCTGGTGCTTGACGGTGCAGTGGTGCACGCAAGCGCATTTGCTCTCGCAGCCTGAGCCATCAGGTTGAGAGATGGCTCTGGCGGGAGCCAGACGGGCCGTCCCCGGCGGAGGGGGCGGCCCGGTTTTCGTTTTCAGGCTGATTTCACAACGGTCGTGGTGGTTCTGTGCCATCGAGTTCGTTGCGGCCAAGGGCTTTCTGAATTCGACTGACTCGACGACTGATGTCAGATCGACGAACAGGGTCGTTGATTCGACCGAGACGCACTCCGGCCAGCAAATAGGCCAGGTCTTCGGTGCGCGCTTCAACCGTGATCACTTCGCACACTTCGAAATTCCCTCTCCCGACATCGCGCACAACAATTCGGTGTTCGGGTTCACCTTCGACTTCTACAACGATCTTTCCGCAGTCGGTGAGATCGCCGGTCTTCGCGTAATCCTGCAACCGACGCGGCAGGAGTTCGCCAGCATCAAGTTGTTTGAGAAGTCGAAAGACTTCCCTTACAACTTCTGGGGAACGCTTCGCGATTCGGCGAAGATCCTCCACCGCCTCATCAAGGAATGTGACGTTCGCGTAGGAACGCGACTTTCTTGTGCTCACAGAGATTCGAGATCGATGCCAAGTTCGCTCGCGACCTCGGCCAATGACGTCCGGTTGCCGGTGTCGGCAGCAAGTCGTTCTCTGATTCGTTCTGCAATGGCGATGTCTTCGGCCACATCGAGCAGCAGCTCGAAGGTCGCATAGGGAAGCAGCACGGCTTCGGCCTGGCGGTGGTCGCCGAACACGACGGGTTCGGCGTCGATGCCCTCGGCTCGGAATCGAGCAACGTGGGTGGTGAGCTGTTCTCGAGCGCTTGAAATCGTTTCTGGCATGGCCCAACTCCTGTACAGGTTCCTGTACATATTACCGGGTGCCCTCCTCAGACCACAAGGGGCACAAGGACCAAATGCCGACGTGCCCATCACCGGCTGACCTGCTTCGGAAGTACATTCGAAAGAGGCGGATCGACGGAGGCATCGGTGTTCGAGAAGTTCAAGGCAAAGCGGGCAGCGGCGAAGGCCGAGCGAGAAGCAAGAGCCGAAGCCGCGAGGGCGGCCAAGCTCGCCGCCGAGCGCGAAGCAATTCGCGCTGACATCGTCGAAGAACTCGGGTTTGCCGAGGCTCGACTTGATGCGGTGAAGAACTTCCACGGCGTAACCGGTGCCGACAAGCCCGACGACATCAACGTGGTGGTGAAAGCCGGCGAGTCGATCTATTGCCATGTGACCGATGCGGTGTTGGTTGAACCACGCAAAGGTCCCGGTCAGTGGAAAGGTCGCAGTCAGGGCATTTCCATGCCGATCCCTGGCACACGCTTGCGGTACCGCGTTGGCGCGTCGAAGGGATCGTTTCAGCAGGGCGAGGAAACGCCAACGCCGATCGACACCGGAACGTTCACCGTCACCAGCACGCGCGCAATCTTCGCTGGGCAGAAACATTCGCGTGAATGGGCATGGTCGAAACTGCTGAGCGTCACCAACTACGACCCAGGCTGGACGGCGATGGCGGTGTCGAATCGTCAGAAGATCAGCGGTATTGGTGTCGATAGCGCGAACCGTGAGCTGTTCGAGTTCTGGATCGATCTTGCCGTCGCGCGAGCGACTGGTGACATCGAGTCACTCGAGGCCGATTGTCAGAGTGACGTTGATCAACTCACCGAACAGCTGAACTCGCTTGGCCCGGCGCCGAGCGCGCCAGAATTACCGCCGGCGAACTGAGTTCCCGGCAGAAGTGCGTTGTCAGTACGAGCTTGAATCGGAGTTAAACGCTCCGATGAGCACCAACACCATCCAGATCAGGAAGAGTCCGATGGCGACTGCGCCGCAGATTGCTCCAGCCAGAGCCATGCCTCGGCCTTGAAGTGCACCGCCGGACTCTTCGACCTTCTTCTTGCCGATAACTCCAAAGATCACGCCAAGAATTGCTGGGACAATTCCGATTCCGCAAAGAACGAGTGTGGCTAGTCCCGAAATACCGCAGACAAGTGCAGCAATTGACATGCCATCGTTCTTCGGACCAGCAGGCGCGTAGTACGCCTGCTGCGGCGCCCCATACACAGGTGGCGCGGGCGAAGCAGGTGGTGCCGGTGGATACCACTTGCCGTCAGTTGCCTGCCACCAACCTGGACCTTGCGATGCGTCGCTCATTTAATTCCGCCGTTCATCATGCTGAAGCGAGTTCGCATCAGCGCGTGGCGACAACGCTAGTCAATTCGAATTCGCAAAGGCGGCAAAACGCGAATCGACCCGGCGTGCGGGAGCGCCGGGTCGATTCCTCTTAAAGACCTGAGAGCAAGATTTAAAACAGAGACGAATCTCAAAAATTGTTCAGAATTCCGAAGCCGCGCTACGCGCAGTCCGGGCACCAGTCCTCCGGTGTGCAGCACCCACACCAATCGCAGCATTGACAGCAGAACACCGCAGCCATGAGCTCCTGAAGTTCTTCGTTCTGCGCGACGTAGGCACGCTCGAGTCGCCGTTCACGACCTCGAGCGCGCCTCCACCCAATGAACAGTGCACCAGTCAGCAGACCCATCAGTCGCTCAACTCAACGATTGATGGTTGCGCCGGCGATTGCGGCAACGGTGTGCATGTGCAGATCGGCTACTCCGCCAAGAGTCAGGTTCGACCCGACGTAGCCACCAGCCAGCACGAACGCGACCGGTGTGTTCGTGCGCTCGCACCATTCCGCCACGAGCAGTTCCCGCTGCTCGAGTAGTTCGGACGTGAATCCACGAGTCGAACCAGCGGAGCCGCCTTCGGCCGGGTCCATACCTGCGTTCAGCAGAAGCAGGTCAACGGAACCGATGTGCTCGAGCATTTCTGCAACCACGTCCAGATACGTGTCGGGATCTGTCGTGATCTCCAACTTGTGACGCTCCTGGCCCGATCGCCATGCGTCGTAACCGTTGGTTGAAACGTCACCGATTCGAATCAACGGATTGTTCCCGAGAATGTCGAACGTTCCGCCACCGCAGTGTGCATCAACATCGAGAATGCCGACGCTCTTTGCGCCATTCTGCAATGCGACGAGTGCGGCAATCGCCAGACCATTGATTGTGCAGAACCCGGCGCCGTGATCGCTCGCTGCGTGATGCAGGCCTGAAGACAACGAACCGGACTTGCCCGACTCGAGTGCAGTGAGTGCCGCCTCAATCACACCACCAGTCGATGCAAGTACGGAGGCCACAACCTCTTCGGACCATTCGCCGAGTGCGGCCGATGCAACGTAATAGGGCTCTCCCGAAAGGAAGGCCTCGATGTACTCCGCCGTGTGTGCGAGCAGTAGCTGCTCAACAGTTGCCGGCTCTGGGCTCACCAACTTGATGTCGGGGAACTGTTCGAGGATGCGCCTGGCGACCTCGTCTGCCTTGCGCACTGTCTCGAGTCCTCCCCCCGGGACCACGTAGGAGTCATTGTAAAAGATTGGGTAATTCATAAAGCCGCCTTTCCGCCGCTGTTGTTCGTACTGGTGAAACGCACGAAACGTCCCAAAATGTGCACAGGCCTTACCGATTGAGCACCTGTTCCCAGCCCAACGGGATGTCCGCCCTGTCTCGGTAGATCTCTCGGTCGACCAAGACCATCGATTCGCCACCCTCCTGGAGGGCAATCACCCTGCAGTGGGGCTCGAACATGTCGCGAGCCAAATCGATGGCCATCGACACCGTCAGGGCCGGGATGGTTTCCTCGACCAGGACATCGTCTGCCTCAATGAGGATCCGCGCCGCCCGAACGGTGAAGCCGCCGGACAAACCTTCGATGAATTCGTCCTCCCGTTGCAACGAGTGAATCGGGAGTCCCTCGGCCTCATGACCACGCACTTGCTCAATGGCTTCTTCCATCGTCAGTGCATACGTGAAGCCATCAATTTCATGACCCCAGAAGTGGTCACGCCATACTGCGACAAAGGCCTTCTTGCCATCGGTTCGACCCAAATTTTCGGGGTCCATGAAATCCATCCACTTTTCGTCTTCAAACTCCATGCGTTCTCCTCTCGTACGTGGCCCGAGGGCCAGAAGAAGGAAACGCACGAACTCGCAAGAAATGTGTACGGTCATTCCGACAACGGCGGAAGGCACAACATGGCAAAGCAACCCTCAGTAACGATTTTGACCTCGCGCTATGACAAAGCGCTGACGATGGTTCGCACTCTTCAGAACGGCGAGGCCCGCAAGGGTGGAGGAACTGTTCCCTATCTTTCCCACTCGATCGGGGTAAGCGCGCTCGTGCTCCAATATGGCGGCACCGAGGACCAGGCCATTGCGGCGCTGCTTCATGACGTCGCTGAGGACAATGGCGGCGAGCGCATGCTCAGCGTGATCGAAGCGGAATTCGACTCAAAGATCGCCGGCTACGTGAGAGACCTCTCAGATTCCCTTGTTGAAGACAGCGAAAATAAGGAAGCTTGGTATCCGAGAAAACAGAAGTACATCAAGACCTACGACAAGAAACGCCGTGCGGTGCTTCTGATCTCTGCCGCAGACAAGCTTCACAACGTCCGGGCCATGGTGAGTGACCACAAGTCAGAAAAGGGCCAGCTCTGGCTGCGCTTCGACCAAAAGGTCGAGGCCCCAATCGAGTTCAAGCGCACACAGCAGATTTGGTATCAAAGCCAACTTGTCAAGGTCCTCAATGAACGACTTACGGGTGTTCAGCCTTATGGGGCCCAACTTGCTCGAGATCTTCAGGACGAACTGACTGCCCTCAAACAGAGCATCAGCGACCTCGAGGGTGTTTCGATCGAAGACCTCGACGCAGCGGTCAATTCCTTCTCTGGCTGAAACCGCACACCACTCCCCCATTCGTGCGTTTCCCTAGTGAAGCGAACAACACGGAAGGGGAAGTCATGGATGAGATTCAGGCCTACTTCGAGGGGCAGATCACGTTCGAGGAGCTCAGCGAATTCGCCAAGCTCTTTGTCACCAATCTCCATGCCAGCAATGTGACCTCTATCAATAGGGGTTTCGGCATCATCGACCGCACCGGCGATCAAGACCCGCACGGCCCTTTCGTTCGCATCACCTGGACGATCGATGCGCTCTCCGGTCCTAATCGTGAATGGGTATCGGTTGCCCATCTCACTGACGCAGTGTTGGCCGACATGCACGTGTCCGAATGGGTCACGAAGATCGCCGGCTCATCCGAACCCTCTGAACTTCAGCGAGTCATCACCGTCATGGTCGACACCTGGTGTTCGATGCTGCTCACGGACGAAATCGTTGCCGACTTCGGTATCGAACTTTCCTTTGACGAGAACGGCCCTGTGTGGCGGACAATCCATCGCCCCAACATGGTGCGAACTGGTGTCGAAGCTGCACTTATCGATCAACTGATCAACACGTACGGCGGGAAACCACTTTCCGACGTCGAGGGTCGGCTCCAGATCCAACTCGCCGAGTTCGATGTGTTCATCGGTCGCGACTCGAGCGCTGAACGTTCTGCATTTGCACTCACTGAACGTCCGCTCGTTGCCAGCGTTCTCGCTGGGGTTGAGCTTGATGGCGACCGCTGGCGTGACGTTGTCACCGAATGGGTGAATCATCCGACTCGACCCGAGGGATTCCTCGTCGAGCTCACTGCCGGCACCGGCTTTCAGGTGTGGGTTGATCGAGTGCTTGATGGCGATGCGATTCAACAACTCGACGAACTCATTGAGCATTCTCGAGCACTGATGACTGCACTGGCCCCCTGGGAACTCAACCCCCCGCGCAATTGATTTCACGCCGTGCACATTTCGCGTCCAATCGTGCGTTCCCCTCATATGAAAACAACACAGAACATCTCAGACCCGGCCGCCTGGCATCGAACTCTTTGCCATATCAACAATTGGCTCGCCGTTTGCGGCGACCTCGACACGACCCGCCCCGAAATCGGTAAAGCACAGCTTCAAGCGTGGATCGACGAGGGCATCACTGACATCATCGACCTGCGCGGCGAGTGGAGCGACGAGAACTTCGTCGCAACCTACGCCCCCGAGATCAACTACCACTACCTGGGCACTCATGACGACGGTGGTTGGCAGGAAGACGAATGGTTCGAAGCCGGTCTTAACGCCATTCGCACCGTTCAAGAACTCGGCGGCAAAGCGGTCGTGCACTGCCACATGGGCGTGAATCGCGCGCCGTCGATGGCCTATCGCATGTTGCTCGATTCTGGCCATGACCACATCGAGGCTCTCGAACTCATCCGTGATGCCCGACCGATTGCCGGGATCATCTACGCACCGGCAGCGATCAGTCATCACCTGCGCAGCAACGGAGTCGACGGCCTCACTGCCACCGAGCGCAAAGTGCAGGTTCGCAACTGGTTAAACGACAACCCGGTTGATCTTTACTGGGTGATATCACGGATCCGCCAGTCGGAATCCTGAAGACTGTTGTCATACCCGTCGGCGGAAGGGAACTCAGATGCCCGTATGCAATTGCTGTCCGAACTTCATCAGTCCTGGCGTTGCTCGATGCGAGAACTGTGCCGAACCCGCCGGACCACTCTTCGACTGTCCAGTCTGCGGTTCCGAGGTTCTTGAGGGCGAAACCTATTGCCGACGATGCAACTCATATCTCAGCAAGGACGGCGCAAGGGGAAGCGACTCCGCTTGGGATGTCTCGGAAGACCGAGACTTCGACGATGCGAACGATCCCGACGATTTTGAGGAAGACCGCAGCGATGAGGACGACGAGGTCTACTGAGCCCTCAGCCGGCCCCGAAACTGCCTGAAATCAGTCGATTCCCAGGCGGTCGGCCACCTCTGGGGATCCCACCACGACCAGTTCCGAGACCGCTCGACTTACACCTATATATAGAGGTGTCACTTCAGCGGCATCCTGAGCCTTCGGCGCCACCAGAATCACGGTGTCGAACTCAAGGCCTTTGGCCCGGCGGAAGGTCTCGCAGACCACAGCCCCGTCCCCTCGATCTTCCCAGGCGACAAGCTCAAGCCGGCGGCGAAGTTCATCTCGATCATTGCCGTGGATCGTCACGATTCCAATTCGAGCGGGGTCTCGGAGCTCATCTTCGATGATGCGTTCAAGCTCCGCCTCGACGACGGCGGCCACGTTGTCGATATCGGTCGCGGGGTGGAAGTGCACGCCAAGCCCTTCTGGCGAATACAACGGCGATGGCGCGCCACCCAGGCCCCGGCGAAGCACCTGCGCGATCGGGCGCGCGTTTCGGAAGTTCGATGCCAACTCAACCTGCACCCAGCCGTCGTCGGACTGCGGGAACACAAAGCCGCGCGAATAAATGCCTTGGCCTTCATCGGCAAGTAACAGCATGCGACGGCGGCCGTCGGGGTCAAGCAACGTTTCGAGCATTGCAATCCAGGCCGGACTGAAATCCTGTGCCTCATCAATGATGATCGTGTCGAAGTACTCGCCCACCTTGTCCCAGTTGTGAAGGATGTGACCGGTCGCGACCGTGTCCCACCACTCCCCCATTTCTTTGGGACTCAGCGACGGAATCTCGAGCTCTGGCATTCCTTCTAAAGACAATGCGACGTCATAGAACGACCCGATTGTGATCGTGTCATCAAGCGCAATTCCGAATTGATCTTGCAGCGAGGATGAAAGCGGATCGTTGTAACACGTAAGCAGAACTCGATCGCCCTCATTACGCGCGCTTCGAGCCCACTTCAGACCAAGAAACGTCTTACCGGTTCCCGCACCACCACGAACAATGACCCGACGATTACTCAACAGGGAAGTAAGCGACTTGATCTGTGCGTCGCACAAACTCGCGAGTTGTTCACGTGTATGTTTCGCGCGCGCATCGGGATCCCATGAAAACTCTGCGTCGGGGCAAAGCAGTGCAACGATTGCGTTGATCTCATCGGGAGTGAACGTGACGCTCCAGCTTCGCTGGGTATGTACAAGTTTCTCGATGAAGTGATCGGCGTCTTCCATCGCTTCAGACAACAGGAGTTGGTCACGCACCAAGTCCTGTGGGATGTCTCCGCCGATCGCCGTCGT
>WLGJ01000029.1 GCA_009703275.1 Actinomycetota bacterium | reverse complement strand
TGGCGTGGCGGTGCCGCGCTTGTGGGTAGCGGCGCCGGCGCCGATGTGTTGTGCGACCCAATGGTCGACACGCGCGGCGGAGCGTTCACCGTTGGGCTTGGGCTACTGCCCGGCGTTGCGGTTATTGCGCGCAGTGATGAATGGTCACCCGACAAAGTTCGACGCACGATTGACCTTGCATCTGCTGGCGTCGTTCTGCTTGAACTTCCGACATGCACCGCTGTTATTGATGACATCGGAACTGGCGGCTGGCGCGTCGCAGGTAAGGGCAACGTGATCGTTCACCGAGACGGAAAACTCTCCGACATTTCTGCGCTTCCTGAGGCCGTCAGCTAAGCGAAAGTGTTTGCGTTAGTTCGGCGTAGTCCCTGGGGTTGCCGATGCGGATGCCGAAATAAGGTCGACGACAAAGATCAGCGATTCATCAGGAGCGATGCCGCCTTGGCCGGTTGATCCGTAGCCAAGATCAGCCGGGATGACGAGAAGTCGGCGACCATTTGGCTGCATTCCAACCAAGCCTTGGGACCAGCCACTGATGACCTGGTTCAAGGGGAACGTGATCGGCTTTCCGCTTGCCCACGAGGAATCGAAAATCTTTCCGGTTGAGCAGGACACGCCGATGTAGTTCACGGTGACGGAATCTCCAGCAACGACTGGCGTGCCGGTCCCCGTGATGAGGTCCTCCACAACAAGTGACGTGGGTACTTCGCCAACCGGCATGGTCACTTCAGGTGCACCAGCGGGAAGCGTGTCGTTGAATGCGACACACGGCTTCCCTGCCGCTGAAGGGAGCGTTTCGGCGGAAATGGTTGTAGAGGTCGCAAGCGTGGTGGTCGTGGTTGCTGCGGTGGTCGACGTCGAACTGTTGTCGCTCAGCCCAATAAACAGCGCTGCGGTAGCTACGACGACGACGGCTGCACCAACGATCGAAAAGAGTCGGCGTCGTCGCTGATCGCGTCGATCCAATGATCGTTCGACATTGAGGCGGGCCTGATGTCCAGCTTTTTGGCGTTCACGCTTTGCGGTTCCCATCGGGCGGGGACGCTAGCAAGTCGGGGACGGCGCCGGCGATCGCACCGATGAATCAACGGAGCCGCACTCACCGCAACGCCGAGGTTCAGCCCGGGATCGCTCCACTCCGAACGACGGAGATCGAGGTAATCGTGACGAGCGCCGTGGGCATCCCGGACTCGCTCGCGAGTTGGTTTATCGCCGTGAGCGTCGTGTCGCCGCTCAGCATGATGCCGAGGGGGGTGACTTGCTGATTGTTGTCGGCGGCCTGATCAAACGTGGCAAAGACCAATTGGCCGCCGATGCCGTTCGACGCAGAAGCGGGTGTCATCGAAAGTGCACCGGGGGTGAACACAGTTCCCTTTTCGGGGATCTCACCCGGAATGGCAAATCCAGGTTGTGTTGATCCGTCGATGAATTCCATGCCTGCGGTGAATGAAGCCCGGTTGCGCACGTTGGTGATTGGTTGCCCGTCGTAATAGTGATAGCGGGCGAGCACCACAAATGTGTTCACCGTTTGTGGTGACACTTTTGGATTGAGTTGCACCGTCATCACGCCCTTCGTAGTCGTGATGGTGGCGGTGTAGAAGTAGTTGTTGTCGATGCATGTGGGCGGCGCAGTTTCAAACGTTGTGGTTCGAGCGGAAGAGCCGTCCTCGGCGGGACATGGGGTTGCTCCGGTGAGCGTTGCCCCAAGTGGAACCGCCGGTGGGACGATTCCGGACCTCTGCAAGGTGGTTGATGTCGGAACAGTCGTGGTTGGTGTCGAAGATTTTGTTGTTGCGCTCATGGAGCCGAAAACGGCCCCGAGGGTTGAGAGCACGACAACGATTGCGACGCCACCTGCAGCAATCTGCTTGCGGCGACGAGCTTTCCGCTGTCGGGCGGTCGCTGCGGCCTGCGCCTTCTGGCGGGCTAGGTGTCGCTGTCGACGGTCCGAGGTACGAGCCATGGACAGAGAACCTACAAGCGAATTGGGTCGGGGCCGAGGCTGGTTCGAAGGGCGGGCCGGCGCTGTTTCGAAGCGGAGTCGGGGCGGCCGGTAGCGTTGCGATCCGTGGCTCTCCTTGTTCAGAAGTTCGGTGGCACCTCGGTTGGTGATCCAGAGCGCATGCGCGCCGTAGCAGCCCATGTGGCGCGCACGGTTCGAGACGGCAATCAGGTCGTGGTCGTGATTTCCGCGATGGGCAAGGAAACAGACGATCTGCTTCGCATTGCTGCTGAAGTTTCCGACACCCGGCCCGGTCGCGAGATGGACATGCTCGTGACCGCAGGCGAGCGCAAGGCAATGGCTCTGCTGTGTATGGCCATTGCCGACACGGGCATTGAGGCTGAATCGTTTACCGGCTCACAAGCTGGTTTCCTCACTGACTCCACCTATCGCAACGCGAAGATCGTCGACGTCAAGCCCGCTCGCGTTGTCGAAGCGTTGGCAGCGGGACGGGTTGCAGTGGTCGGCGGCGCGCAAGGTGTTTCCCCCGAAGCCAATGTGACGTTCCTTGGTCGGGGAGGATCTGACACAACTGCAGTTGCGCTTGCGCACGCGTTGGGCGCAGATTCCTGCGAGCTCTACACCGACGTCACCGGCGTGTTCACTACCGATCCGCGCATCGTGTCGAACGCCCGCAAGATGGAAAAAATCAGTTTCGATGAATTGCTCGAGATGACGGCAAACGGTTGTCCTAAACCTGCAATGCGTTCTGTGGAGTTCGCCCGTACTCACGGTGTCGATCTTCATGTTCGCTCAGCATTTTCTTGGGAAACCGGAACGATCGTCACCAAGGAGGACGACACCATGGAACAGGCAATCGTTTCTGCCGTTGTGCACGATGCCGATGAAGCAAAGGTCACGATCGGCGGTGTTGCCGACCGTCCCGGTATTGCGGCGCTGATGTTCCGCGCTCTTGCTGATTCGAACATCAATGTCGATCTCATTGTGCAGAACACCTCTGATCATGGTGTCACCGACATTTCGTTCACTGTTCCGCACAGTGAACTCGATGCTGCAATTGCAATCTGTGAACAGCACACCGCAGATATCGGTGCGACGCGCGTTAACGGTGATCCCGCAATCGCGCGCGTCAGTGTTGTTGGTGCGGGAATGAAATCGCACCCTGGCGTTGCCGCGACGGTGTTCGAGACGCTTGCGGCCAACAACATCAACATTGAGATGATTGCGACGTCAGCGATTCGTGTGAGCTGCGTGGTGGCCGAGGCCGATGTCGAGCGAGCGGTCATCGCCTTGCACGATGCCTTTGGCCTCGCTGACGGACCCGTCTACGTCGACTAACCCCAACTGGGGTTTGAGGCTCTATTTCGGGAGTTTGGCGCAACTCGCGAAACTCGTTGGTGGAGCCCTGCGGGGTGACCACTAGGGTTTCTGCCCTTATGCGTATCGGTATCGTCGGAGCAACCGGTCAGGTGGGTGGCGTCATGCGCGCCGTTCTCGCTGAGCGTCAGTTCCCAGTTTCTCAACTTCGTTTGTTCGCTTCGGCCCGCTCTGCTGGTCGTCGTTTGCCGTGGGCCGATGGTGAGGTCGTCGTGGAAGACGCGGACACGGCCGATTACTCCGGCCTCGACATTGTCTTGTTCTCTGCCGGTGGCGGAACTGCGTTGGCGTTGGCCCCGCGGGTTGCTGAATCCGGTGCCGTCGTCGTCGACAACTCCTCTGCATGGCGCATGGATCCCGACGTTCCGCTCGTTGTGCCTGAGGTCAATGCGCACGCGCTCGATTCCATTCCGAAGAACATCGTGGCGAATCCCAATTGCACGACGATGGTCGCAATGCCGGTGCTTAAGCCGCTCGATATCGAAGCGGGATTGCGCGCCCTTACCGTCACGACCTTCCAGGCAGTGTCGGGAGGCGGGCTCGCCGGTACAGCGGAACTCGACGATCAGATTCGCAAGATCGGTGAAGGTGCGCCGGCACTCACGATGTCGGGAACCGCTATCGACATGCCGATTCCCGAGAAGTTTGCAGCGCCGATTGCGTACAACGTGATCCCCTTCTGCGGAAAATTGGTTGACGACGGTCGTGGCGAAACCGATGAAGAACAGAAACTCCGCAACGAATCGCGCAAGATTCTGGAACTTCCGGACCTTGAGGTCACCGTGACCTGCGTTCGGGTTCCGGTCTACACCGGTCACTCGCTGTCGATTTCGGCTTCGTTCACCAACTCCATCACCCCGGAAGATGCTCGTCGCCTATTGGTGAAGGCCCCAGGTGTGGAACTGGCTGACATCCCGACTCCACTTATGGCCGCCGGCGTTGACCCCACCTTTGTGGGTCGCATCCGCACTGACCGCACTGTGGAGCACGGGCTTTCGCTCTTCCTCTCCGGTGACAACCTCCGAAAGGGTGCGGCGCTCAACGCCGTGCAGATCGCAGAAGAACTACTGGCCCGCCGGGGCTGAATCTGGCATCTGTTCTGCTATGTCAACGAAGTTGACAATCTGCTATCGTGCCACGCCATGAAGAAGCGCTCACTTCCCTTGGTCCTTGCTGCATGTCTCGCCGTTGCTCTCGTGGCTTCGGGCTGTTCAAGCTCGTCCCCGAGTAATCGCAGTGCAGCCGGCGCGTCGGCAGCATCGCTGTCTGAATCTGATCTGAACGAGTTCTGCGCGCCGCCGCGCGACAGCGACGGAGACTCCGGTTTCGCCACGAAGCGCAACATCGTGACGTGTTTCGTGCTCGATAATCAGACGAAGAAGTTTTCGGCGCCGAACAAGCTCGATGCCAAGGTGCCGCTGACGGTCACGAAAGCGTTTTGCAGTTATAACCGTGCGCCCTGTGTCGATGAGACGGGGTACTACGGCGATTTGCGGACTGAGGGAACTGGCAACGTGTACGGATGGCGATCTTTGACGCCTGACCCGTTCACGGGCGTCGGTGCGATTCAGTTCATGCCCAACAAGATTTGGCAGGGAACGGACAACCGTCTGTTCGTGAACAGTTCAACTGCACCGTTCACGCTGCAGCAGACCGGTGCACAACCGGAATTTCAAAATCCTTCCTCGGGTACAAACGGCGGCAGTTGCAACACGCAGGGGTCGTTTATCGGATGCACTCTCGATCAGGGATCGTGGCAACGAGACGGGAAGGAAATGCGCCCTCGCTACACGTTATTCACGAAGCCGATGCGCATCACCATCAACAACAACTCCGGTTCGCCGATGACATTGAGCACGCCCGCATCGCCTGGTCTCGGGTTTCTCATTGATCCGGTTGCGCAAGGAAACGTTGATTCGATCGCGACTGGCGGTCAGGCATTCGTTGGCGGATATCGCTCAACAAACTCGGACGACGGACAAGAGTGGTCGGCGGACTACTGCGTTGACTACAAGCCGACTGGATCACTTGCGGCTCCAACATGCATTCCGGTCACCATCACGGTGAAGGTGGGGAAAGTCGATAACAAGTGGGTCAATCAGTCATCGTGCGTCGTGAACTCCCGCACCGCTGCGGTCACGATCAAGTGCGATCAGCCCACGATGAACGACTCGGATACCGACCGCATCGTCACCATCAACGTCAAGAATTTCTGATTCGACGTTTGCAACGTTCATGCTCCGCCGTTCCACTTTTGCTGCACTTTCGATCGCGCTCACGCTTGCGTTACTAGCGAGCGCGTGTTCATCGAAACCTTCGGCAACTCGTGGTGCGGCGGGAGGCGCTGGCGACCCCACCACTCTGGCTGCCCTTCCTGCTGCGAACGGCGGCGGTCAGTTGATTCCGGCCTACTACGGCTCGCAAATCACTCCATCGACGTGGGTGGCGACATCGCTTTCACCCACACTTGTGGTGCCGGGAAAGTCAGGCGCTTGGACATTCGTTCTTGACGATTTGAGTGACGGGCAAAGCGGATTCGGTCCTCGCGAATACAAAGAAAACGGCACAACATCGCGAATTCCGGTTGCGGCAGGTTTGCAGCAAGGTCGGGTGTACACATGGACGGCCCAAAGTCCGGGCCAAGAAACCGTGGGTGGCACGTTCCAAGTCGATGTGCAAATGACCGACGCGCAAGAGTCAGATTCAGTCGGCGGACTGTCGGTGAGCCTCTCTTCGGGCGAAGCCTCGTTTGGGTGGTCATCACATTCGATGGCGGCTATCCCCGGAAAAGTTGGTTTCGGACTTTCGTTCCAGGGATCAAATAGGCCAATGCCGGGAGTGCCCGCCGGTTGGCGTCTGCAGGCGGCTTCGTCGAGTCAGTTCCAACGCATCCAGTTCAACGGCGACAAGAGCGTGAGCCTTCTCTCCGATAACGGAATTGTTTCGGCCTACCGCGAAGGGGCGGCCGGTTCGTACCTTCCTGTGCAGCTTTCGGGCGGCACGGTAAACACCAACGGTTTGTCTCCTGTCCTTCTTCGAGATGCATCTGGCGATTACACCGTCACCACAAAAGACACCACCTCAGTATTCCGACCAAATGCCGATGGAACGTTTGCCGATCTCATCAGCGTGAACGCAGGCGACAAACCCGTTCTTGGTCAAACCTCGACTGACGGTCGCATACAAACCGTTTCTGATCCGGTTTCGGGTCGCAAGATCGAGTTCATTTATGGCGGCGGTGATTGCCCCAAACCAGTTGCGGGTTTCGTAGCTGCGCCAGCGGGCATGTTGTGTCAGGTCAAGTTCTGGGATGGATCGACTTCCGCGATTTTCTACGTTGCCACAAAGGGTGGCGCTCCGAGCATTGGACGTCTTGTTGATTATCCCGAAGCCGGTGGCGACGGCGCGCTTGTAACTGATCTTGCCTATGACGATGTCGGCCATATTGCAACGGTTCGTTCACCGCTCGTTGCAAGTGCTGCCGCTTCGAATGTGATCGGTGCAGACGATTCACAGTTCTGGACGAAGGCGACCTACACCGATGAAGGAAAAGTCGCTTCTCTTACCGAGGGTGCATCTGCGGCAGGTGCAACACGTTGTGTCCGTTCGTACAACTACGAGACCTCGCAATACACAACGGCAACTGATTCGTGTTTCGGTGGTGTCGTGGCAACTGTGGTCTACGACCCGACCACTTTCTTCCCGACGATTCTGACGAATTCCGCTGGCCAAGAAGCACGGCGCGTGTGGGACTTCCCTTCTGGCCAGTTGCTGGTTGAAACCGACTTCACTGGTCTCGTATCGACACGGCGGTATGAAAACGGTCAGCTTGTTGAAACTCGTGGCCCCACGAAGGGTTCCATCGCTGAATCACAAGCATCGCTTCGTGAGTACGACAAGAGTTATGAGGTCGCGTCCGACGGCCTCGAGATGAAAGGCCTTGACGTCACCTACTGGCCGTCGACGACTGACCTTGGTGTTGACGGCGTGCAGGAAATGGGACCCAAAGTCGATGGCGTTCCTTCGCCGTCACTCACGGTGAACTGGCCATCATCGCCTGCGGGAAATAACGGCGAATGGGCTGCGGTGATGACAGGTGGCCTGCGCATCGACACGGCGGGCAAGTATTCGTTTACTTCGAACAATTCGCTTGCCACGTTGCGGGTGAACAATGTTCTGTGCAGCAACGGCGGTTGCAACGAACTCGATCTACAGCCTGGCTTCCAATCGATTCGCGTAGATGTTTCGAGTCCCCAGTCACAAGCATCAATGGACATTCTTTGGAGTGGCCCCGATGCAGGATCGGGTGGATCGATTCCCACTGATCGTCTTCGACCGCAGTATGGCTATGCCACAACCACCAAGGTCATTGATCCAACGGTGCAGAACGCAAACGTCGAGAGTGTTTCGAAGACCACCTACGACAACCCCGCCACAGGTTTGGTGAGTTCGCGGACAACGCAGGCCAATGCGAAGACCTCACTTGCGTACGAATCAGGAAAGAACGGTAAGGGCGGCTGGGGCCGACAAATTTCATCGACTGCGCCTGGCGGCAATTCGTTTACGTTCTCCTATTGGGGCGATAAGGAAAGCGCAAAGTCAGCGTGTCCCGGTGCATCGTCGGCCAACCAAGGTGGAGCTGCAAAGAAGACCACGACTCCGGGCGATGGTGGCGATGGGCCATCGAGCACACAGTGGGTGAATAGCGCAGGTCGCACGGTTGCTCTTGCACTGAGCGATGGCGGAACTATGTGCACCACCTATGACAAGGCTGGTCGACAGACGAAGATTGAACTTGTCGGGATGGGTCAGAAGATGGTCGAGGAAACCGTCTACGCCGTCGACGGCAACCCACTCATTGCGCAACAGACTTCAACTATTGGTTCTGATGTTTCGACGACGAGAGCCGAGGTCGATCTGCATGGCCGACCAGTTCTTGCGACAGATCGATATGGAATCCGATCACTGACCACCTACGACACGAGAACCGGCGAGATTGCCTCGGTCACGACGACTGCGCCCGGCGCCGTGCCGTCCATCACGACAAACGTTTACGACGCCCGAGGCTGGCTGCGATCCGTTTCCCTCGATGGCCGAGTTGTTGCGACGCTCACGATGAATCCCGATGGCACCTCTAGATCCATCGAATACGGCAACGGCATTTCGGTTGCGAACGGTTATGACATTGCCAACCGATTGAATGCGATGTCCTGGACCGGTCCAAATGCACAGTCATGGGCCACCACACTTCAGATTTCCGCAGCAAACAACGTTTCCGGCACCTCGTTCACTGCCGCAGGAAAGACCTCTGCGATGTCATTTGTGCACGACAAAGCGGGTCATCTCTCAAGCGCAACTGCATCGGCAGGTCTGTTACCTGCGGCGAAATCATGGAGTTACACATTCGACGCAAACTCCAATCGCACCTCGCAAAAAGTTCTTACCGACGGCGCGGTGACGGGTGAGTACACCTATACCTACAACGGTGCTGATCAACTCACGTCAACAACTGATCCGTCGGCATCCGATGGCATCGCCTACGACAAGCGGGGTAATGCCACCAAGGTTGGGCCCGACTCCTTTACCTACGACGCAGTTGATCGGCTGATCGGTGCAACCGACGGTTCGGTGACGATTGCCTACGAGCGCGGTGTCACTGGCAACATCATGTCGAAAACCACCACTGGTGGCGCCGACGCAGGAACAATCAAGTACGGCCTCAATGGCGTCATGCTCAACGCTGATGGCAACGCCCAGTCTCAGGTTCTAGGGCTACCCGGCGGCGCAATGTTCATGCGTTCGTTAGTTGGCGGAACAAGTCGATGGGAATTCTCAAGCATCGATGGAGATCGATTCTTCACAACCGATGATGCTGGCGTGCAGATGGGTGCGGTTCAGGTATATGACCCGTTTGGTCAGTTACTTACTGATCCAGGCCCGACTGACCCAACCACACCCAACCTTTCGTGGCAGGCCTCAACTGGTAACGAAACGCAAGCGCTGAAAACCACCTATGTGATGATGGGCGCACGCGTGTACGTGCCGGCGCTCGGTCGATTCATTCAGCTCGATCCCAAGGTTGGTGGTGGAGCGAACGCGTACGACTACGCCAACCAGGATCCGGTCAACATCTCCGATCCATCTGGTGAATCGTTCACCGATTGGTTGCCAACAATCGTGGTTGGTGTCGTCTCGCTGGTTGTCTCGATTTTCGCCACACCCGCGGCGGGTTTCATGGTGGCCGCAGCCATCAATGCAGTGATCGGGGCAGCGTCGTACGCAGCGATCTATCTGTGGGAGCGCTATGGACTTGAGAAGACAGAGACAGAGTTCTCGCTGAAGCAAATGGGCATCTCCGCTCTGATGAGCGGTGTGCTCGGGGGTATCGGGGGTCGCACCCAGTGGACGAAGGCCGTGAAATCGGCCAAAGCGCTGGGGGCAGGAGACGACGCGGCGAAGTTGGGCACGATGTTCATCGCCAAGAATGCAAAGAGCCTCAACCGCGCCGCAGATTTGTTGAAGGCCGGAACGATCGAAGGTGCAGACGCGGGTTCGACGCTGTTGAAGGCGGCGGACAAGACATTCGTGACTAAGGCTCGAGTTGATGCCGTGAACAAACTCTTTGAGAAGACGACCTACAAGGTCGGCGGGCAATCGGCGTACGTCAGAAGTTGGAAGGGCGTGGGGGAACTCCGAAACGAGTATTCCTACTGGGGAGTTCCGGGCTAACGACTAACCCGAAGTCAACAAAGTTGACATCGGGATGCTATGGTGTCGCCGTTTGAATCCAACGATTCTCGGAGACCCTCAATGCGTCGTCGTTTTGCCATCTCAACTGTTGCGATTGGCCTTTCATTGGCCTTACTGGCTTCGGCCTGTTCGTCTGATTCAAATCGCAATGCGGCAGCTGGTGAAGCGGGCGATCCGACGGCGCTCGCGGCGTTGCCGGCGGGTACTGGTTCCGGTGAACGCGTGCCGTTGTACTTCGGTGCGGTGGTAACGCCGAGTTCGTGGGTGTCATCTTCGCTGTCGCCGACGCTGAGTGTTCCGGGTGGGACTGGCGCGTGGACGTTCACGCTGAGTGATCTGAGCGATGGCAAGAGTGCATTCGGCACGAAGACGTATTCCGAAACTGGCAACAGCACCCGCGTGCCATTAGGGGCCGGTTTGCAGCAGGGGAATGTGTACACGTGGAAGGCCACCAGCGATGGGCAGAACCCCGTTGGTGGTTCCTTTTCGGTCGATCTACAGATGCCTGGTGTGCAGCAGATCGATTCCGTTGGTGGAGTGAACGTTTCGCTCTCCTCGGGTGAAGCATCGATCGCATGGTCTTCGCACGCCATGGGAGCGGTACCCGGAACAGTTGGATTCGGTGTGCAGTACCAAGGGTCGAACGCGGCCGAACCGGGATTGCCTGCCGGTTGGAGCCTGCAGGCGGCGTCGAGTTCGGAGTATCAGCGCATCGTTCTTGCCGAAGATGGGAGCGTCGGTTTGGTGAGCACCAATGGCATGGTGTCGAACTACCGCGAAAGTGCTGGCGGCGCGCTTACTCCGGTGCAACTCGGTTCCGGCGATCTCAATAGCAATGGTCTCGCCCCGGTGCTGATCAAAAATGACGATGGCACATTCTCGGTCACGACAAAATCCTCGACCTCCGTTTTTGCTGTTGATGGCACGAGCAACATCGCGTATCTGTCGTCGATTTCGAGTGAAGGCAATCCAGTTTTAGGTCAGAAGTGGTCGGGTGGGCGCATCCAGTCGGTGTCTGATCCGGTGTCGGGTCGCGCGGTCACATTCGTCTACGGCGGTGGTGACTGTCCGAAACCGGCCAGTGGTTTTGTTGCGGCTCCGAACGGCATGTTGTGTCAGGTGAAGTTCTGGGACGGCTCGACATCGGCCGTGTACTACGTCGATGTTCCCGGGATTGGCGCGTCGATCGGTCGTCTTGTCGACTTCCCGGAAGCGAAGGGTGACGGTGCAAATGTCTTCGACATCGCGTATGACGCGGTCGGTCGTGTCGCTCGCACCCGGTCGCCTTTAGTTGCTGTTGCAGCGGCGTCCAATGTGATCGCCTCGACTGACGAGCAGTTCTGGACGGCAGTCACTTATACCCCTGAAGGCAGGGTTAAATCGATGACGGAACCGGCGCCAACCGTCGGTGCAACGCGTTGCACGCGCACCTATGACTACCCAAGCGCGCAGTCCACGTCGGTCACCGATTCATGCTTCGGTGGGCAGATCATGTCGATCCTCTATGACCCGACCACGTTCTTCACGATCTCGGCAACGAATGCTGCGGGTCTTACGTTGAAGAACGAATGGGATTTTGCTTCGGGTCAATTGTTGTCTTCGACTGACTACTCCGGACTCACCACTGTCAATCGTTACGAGGGCGGCAACATTTCGCAGAGTTGGGGGCCAACGAAGGGGGCAATCAGCGAAGCGCAGTCGACGTTGCGTGAGTACGACCAATCGTTTGCGCAGAGTGCCGAAGGCATCGCCATGGTGGGTCTCGACGCGACCTACTGGCCGAATGAGAACAACGCCGGCGGCAACAGCGTGCAGGAACTCGGTCCGCAGCTCAATGGCGTGATCGTTCCGTCGCTCACGGTGAACTGGCCGTCCTCGCCGGCTGGAAACAATGGCGGGTGGTCAGGTCTCATGACTGGTGCGCTCGAAGTGAAGACCGAAGGTTCGTACAGAATCGCGTCGGGCAATTCGGACGCTCAGGTGCGCGTCAACAACGTCCTCTGCGTTGACGGAGCTTGCGATGCGATGCCGTTGTCGAAGGGGCGCCACTCGATCCGTGTCGATCTGTTGTCTTCGACATCGGAGGCCTCAATGGATATCACTTGGTCTGGTCCTGATACCGGTGGTGTGTCGCAGTCCATTCCTACGAGCGCGCTGCGTCCGCAGTACGGCTATGTTACGACCACAAAGGTGAATGACCCGCAGGCGACACGTGCGATTAGTGAGAACGTTTCGCGCTCGTCCTATGAGGCGCCGGCCTCGGGTCGCATTTCGTCACGCGTGAACCAGGCGGGCTCGAAGATGACGTTCGCTTACGAAGGCAACAAGAGTGGAAGCGGTGCGTGGCAACGCCAGACCGCTGTGACGAGCGCGACCGGAGCCTCCTACACCTATACCTATTGGGGCGACAAGGAATCCGTGAAGTCAGCGTGTCCGGGCGCGAAAGCCGCGAATCAGGCGGGCGGATCGAAATCGGTCAGCGCACCCGGTGTCGATGGCGGCGCGGGACCAACCACGACGAAATGGTTTGACGCTGCCGGGCGCGTCGTGGCAACACAGGCTCCGGGTGGCGCAATCGCGTGTGTGACTTTTGGAAAGGGCGGGCAGCTCGCCTCCACCGAGGTCATTGGTATGGGAAGCACGCAGAAGGCCGTCACTAATTATGCAGTGGGTGGAAATCCGCTCATTCTCGAAACGACGGAGACCGATGGCGACGTGGTCACAACGACGAGGATTGAGAAGGATCTACTCGCGCGAGTTGTTCGCTCAGTGGATCGATTCGGCGTCGAGACCAATTATGTCTACGACCAACGGACCGGTGGAGTGGCAACTACGACCACGACTGCCCCTGGTGCGGTTCCCGTCCTGGAGTCGAACACCTATGACGCACGCGGCTGGTTGATAGCAACGGCAGTGAACGGCAGAACTACTTCCACGATGACCTACAACGCCGATGGAACGGTGGCGTCGGTGACTTATGGAAACGGGGCGAAGAGCGTCGTTGGGTACAACGAGCAGAACCGGGCGGTGTCGCTGCAATGGTCGACACCGTCAGGCGCGTTTGCTTCGACTCGTGAAATCTCCTCGGGTGGGAACATCTCGACCGAAACGCTTAGCGCACCCTCGGGATCTTCGACGTTCACCTATTCCCGTGACTCGAACAACCGATTGTCCGCCACTTCGGTGACGGCTGGTCTGGTGCCGGCTGCGAAGTCTTGGGCATGGACCTTCGACGATGCGTCGAATCGCTTGAGCCAGAAAGTCATTACCAATGGCGCAGTCACGGGCGACCACGCCTACGCCTACAACAGCGCATCGCAGTTGGTGTCAACGTCGGATCCGGCCGCTTCGGCAGGCATCACCTACGACGATCGCGGTAACGCGACAAAGATCGGACCAGATTCATTCACCTATGACAACGCCAATCGCCTTGTTTCCTCAACCGATGGAACAATGACAGTTGGGTACGAGTTGGGTGTCGACGGGGTCGTGATTGCAAAGACCACCACCGGTGGTCAGGGCGCTGGAACGATCCAGTTCTCGGCCAGTGGAGTGTTACTTGATGGTGATGCCAAGCCGATGAACCAGCAGATCGACCTGCCTCTCGGCGTCACGATGACTTTCCCCTTGTCGAGTGCTTCACCGGCACAGTGGCAGTTCACCACGCTCGGTGGCGATCTGTTCTTTGTCACCGACGACGCCGGCGCCCTGAAGGGAACGGCTCAGGCATTCGATCCCTATGGTCAGGTCCTGACCGCGCCGAATCCAGCGCAACCCTCATTGCCCAACACCACGTTCGAGGCGGCGACTGGCAATGAGACCGAAGCGCTCAAGACGCCCTATCAATTGATGGGTGCACGCGTCTACATCCCCGCGCTCGGTCGATTCGCGCAGCTTGATCCCGTTATCGGTGGTTCTGCGAATGGTTATGACTATGCCAACCAAGATCCCATCGCGAATTCAGACCCGAGTGGAAACCAAACGGACAGTTGGCTGGCCACCGGCCTGACCGCACTCGCTTCATGCGCTCTGGCCGCACTCGTGCCTGCCTATAGCGCTCTCGTCGGAGTGTTGGCCGGCGCAGCCGTGGGTGCCGTCGTCGCCGGGGTATCGATTGCGATCGAGTTTGCGATCACGGGGGAAACTGACTTCTCCGGTGTTCGCATTGGACTGTCGATCCTCGCCGGCGCTGCCGGCGGCGGCATCAGGGGCCGCATCCAATGGTCACGAGCTCAGAACCGTGCGGCAGGAAACCCGGCAGCGCCAGCTGCTGCGCAACCCCCGGCGCTCCCGCGTCAGAATCTTCGCGAGCCGTTCCAGACCTACTACACCGATCAATACGCCCGTGGTCTCGCCGAGTACAACAATCAGGCCAATCCGCTTCTGACCGGTCAATTGCTCTTCGGCATCGTCGAGACGAACGCAGCCAGGGCAGCCGCCCGAGCCGCAGAGTACGCCGATCGATACGCGATCGTGCGAACGAACGGGTTCATCCGCTATTTCAATAGGCGAATGCAGCAAAGAGCCATGATTGGGGTGGGAAGAAGTACCGTGGGCTCGTCGGCAGCCGGGAACTCCGTCCGCGGCTCGGGAGACCTCGGCAGCGTGGGCAGCTTCTTTGATTGACCGATGTTCGGGGCCTGACCGATTCGGTCACTCCGTCGATCTACAACATCTGTCAACAGTGTTGACCTCTTTCCTGTTAGGGTCGCGCCTCGTACCATCACCGCATCATGGAGTCCTCAATGCATCGTCTCACCCTTTCCGTTGTTGCTGTCGGCCTTTCATTGGCCTTGCTGGCTGGTGCGTGTTCTTCGTCTGATTCGAGTCGAAATGCGGCTGCTGGTGAAGCGGGTGATCCGACAACGCTCGCAGCATTGCCGGCCGGTACTGGTTCAGGTGAACGCGTGCCGATGTACTTCGGTGCGGTGGTCACTCCGAGTTCGTGGGTGTCGTCTTCTCTGTCGCCGACGTTGAGTGTTCCGGGTGGGACTGGCGCGTGGACGTTCACTCTCAGTGATCTGAGCGATGGCAAGAGTGCATTCGGCACAAGGACATATGCCGAGTCGGGCACTAGTGCGCGAGTGCCCTTGGGTGCCGGCCTTGAACAAGGCAAGGTCTACACGTGGAAGGCAACCAGCGATGGGCAGAACCCTGTTGGTGGTTC
>WLGJ01000028.1 GCA_009703275.1 Actinomycetota bacterium | reverse complement strand
TCGGGGCGGGCATCGTCGCGTTAGGACCCAAGTCGTCGAGCGAACCAGTCGAACTGCGCTGCCGCCCACGCAGAGGTGATCCCGCACGGGAATGCTTGGAATCCGTGCGGCATCTCAGGGGCAACAAACAACTCGACCTCATTTCCTGCAGCGACCCAACGCGGTGCCAGCATCAGCGTGTCGTCGAGAAGGTGATCGGCAGTACCGACGCTCATAAATGCAGGACACAAATTGTGTAGGTCGGCAAAAAGTGGCGAGACATTCGGCGCTCGTCGTTCTTCAATCGTCATGCCGGGCAAATAGCAGTCGCCAAACATCGCCATGCCTTCAGGGGTGAGCATGTCAGGACCATCAAGCACTCGAAGACCGCGTTGACTTGGTGAACGACCCCAGTCGTGCACACCAAACACCAGATTCGCGCCAAGAAGGTTGCCGACTGCGTTGAGTTCATCGCGCATGCGCAGCGCAACTGCAGCCGCCATGTACCCGCCTGCAGATTCGCCACCGACAATGATTCGATCGGAGCCGTACTCGCTGATTCCGTTTTCGATGATCCATTTCGCAACCGCGATTCCGTCATCAGGTCCTGCAGGGAACGGATGCTCGGGGGCTTTGCGATATCCCACCGAAATCACGGCCATTCCGAATCGACGACAAAGATCGAGATTGGAAGAGTCGCTCATTTCGGGCGCACCGATCACCATTCCGCCGCCATGGAAATGGAGATAGATCGCGGTTGCCGGACCCTCGGGCACGAACGTTCGACACGAGACTCCAGCGATCTCCCGCGCGACCGCTTCTGGAACCGGTGAGTACATACGTTCAAACGAACGGCGCATGTGCTGGGCGGCTCCGAGCAAATCCTTGGGCGGCTCACCATCGCCCGCAAACGCTTCGGCGATAAAGGCCATGCCCGCATCGACCACGGCCCGGGCCTCGGGTCGCATTGCCTCAATCTCTTCGCTCCAAAGTTGCATAACTCCCCCTCAACGTTTTCGTTCACCATAGAACGGACCAAATCACATCGCCCTCAACTACTACGGTCGCGTTCATGGGTTTCTACAGCACGCACATCGTTCCCCGCTTTATCGACAAGGCACTCGGCACGCCCGCCATGCAACAGGGCCGCGACGCAGTTGCCGCTGGTTTGTCAGGAACGGTTTTGGAAATCGGATTTGGGTCGGGCCTCAATGTTCCGAGCTACCCGCCCGAGATCGAACTCGTCTATGCCGTTGAGCCTGCATTAACCGCGCGCAAGATTGCGGTGCCACGAATTGCCGCCTCGCCCATTCCCATCCAGTACGCAGGACTGCACGGCGAAACGGTCGCGCTTGACGACAACTCCTGTGACGGCGCGCTATGCACGTTCACGCTTTGCACCATTCCTGGTGTTGAGCAAGCACTCGCCGAACTCCGACGAGTCCTCAAGCCCGGCGGTCGTTTCCATTTCCTCGAACATGGTCTGGCCCCAGACGCCAAGACCCAGACCTGGCAGCGTCGCCTTGATCCGCTGGAAAAGCGTCTGGCCGATGGTTGCCATCTCACCCGAGACCCTGTGGAACTCGTCAAGGCTGCCGGCTTTGAACTCGAGTTCGTCCATAGCGAGTACACCAAGGGCCCCAAGCCATGGGTGTTCATGACGTTCGCGCAAGCCATCAATCCGGGCTGATCCAGCCCGACAAGGTCAACCGATCTGAAACCTTCCTAAAGGTTTTCTTTACATCAAACAGCCGTGCGATCTGGCACGGTGACGCCATAGCCACTGTTGCCGACCTCAGGAAGAGCACTGCTATGGAATCGTCCCCGAACGCCGCACCGGTTACCGACAGCGAAGACGACACCCAAACCATCCCTCGAACCCTCAACCGCCGTTCCGTGTTGCTGGGAGCTGGAGTTGCTGCTGTCGCGGCAACCGCCGCAGCGTGCACCCCGACGCCTGCTCCCCCACCAGCACCGACACCGACACCGACGACTTCGGTTCCACCAACAACTGCAGCCCCAACGACAACCACTCTTCCTCCTCCCGCCATTCAGCCGGGCTCGGTAACTGGTGAAACCGCCGCCCAAGTGCTTCACGTTGCCCGACGACTCAGTTTCGGTCAGACACCTGCACTTCTTGCCGAGATTCGAGCAATCGGAACAACGGCGTGGATCGATCGACAATTGGCATGGCAGTCCATCGATGATTCGGTAGTCGATGGAATTTTGCGCAGCTACCCGCGATCGCTCATGACGGCAACGGAAATCACCGATAGTGCCGAACCATGGCGCACCCGCCAGGAAATGGCGGCAGCGACTGTTGCGCGCGCCGTTTGGAGTAGCCGACAACTCCACGAATTACTCGTGGACTTTTGGTCGAATCACCTCAACGTCGACATCAATCACGACCTGAGCACACGGCATAAACCCACCGATGATCGCGACGTCATCCGTCGCCACTCAACCGGAAGATTTGCCGACATGTTGGTTGCCTCAGCGAAGTCGCCAGCGATGCTCCTTTATCTTGATCAAGCGCTTTCTCGTGCCGATGGCGGTCGACTCCCTATTGAGAATTACGCCCGAGAGATGCTCGAGCTCCACACGGTGGGTGTCGACGGCGGATACGACGAAACCGACGTCAAGGAGGTTTCCTACCTTCTGTCCGGGTGGTCGGTCGTCAACCGCAACGACGGCGGATTCCAATTCCGGCCTCAGTGGCACAACATGGGCCCCCTTGCAGCAGGCGGCGATGTTCTCGGCTGGCGTCCGAACGGACTCACCGGCGTCGCTGCTGGTGAGTCCTTGCTCGTTCACCTCGCACGACACCCAAAGACTGCGACGCATCTCGCCCACAAACTCGCGGTGCGTTTTATTGGCGATCACATACTGCCCACCGACAACGTCGTCACAGCGGCGGCTCAGGCCTACATCGCAAACGACACCGCGATCACACCGATGGTTCGCTCATTACTTCTTTCCCCAGAGTTCCGAGCATCGGCAGGACGCAAGATGCGGCGTCCAATCGAATACTTCGCTGGCAATCTTCGGGCGGTGCAGCTCCAATGGGATCCGGCCCGTGCTACGAACTTTCAGAGTTCAGTCATGAGCCAACTTGCACTTCTGGGCCAGGTTCCACTCGCTTGGGAAACACCCGACGGATATCCCGACAACGATGCTCGATGGACAACCGCTGGGGCGATGGTTGCCCGTTGGAACCTAGCGACTCTGGGTTCAAACGGGTTTGGTGCGCCAGCACCGCAATTCGATGCCGCGCGAATTCTTGGCACACCAGTGCCCACCACTGCGGGCGAAGCACTTGATCGAGCAGCGATCGCACTCCTTGGCGAACCACTTGATCCCACAACTCGTGCCGCAATTCTTTCCGCATCGGGCCAGACAAACACCACAGTTTGGAAAGCAACATCCAATGCTCGAGCCGTCTTTGCCTACGTCCTGCAGACCCCACAGAACCAAATGCGGTGATGACCATGAACAACGAATCTCCCGAAACAACCACGCCGAGTAATGAACTTGATGGGGCCGTTGCCGTTCCCCTTCTGGGATCAATGGATCGCCGACGCTTCCTTACCGTCTCGGGCGTCGGTGCCACAGCAATTGCGGCAACCGCCTATATCCGACCATCGATGTTCTTTGGTCAAGCCGGCGCTGCCGTCACCTCGAGCGCAACTGCTTCAGGCAACATCGTCGTCAACATTTTCTTGCGCGGTGCTGCCGATGGGCTTTCGTTCTTAAGCCCTCTCAACGACAGCACGTATCAAACCCTTCGGCCGGGGGTTGCCATTCCCGATGCATCTGCACTTGGAGTGAACAACCAATTTGGCCTTCATCCTGGTGCCGTGCGCATCAAGGCGTTGCTCGATGCGGGCCAGGCCGCGTTCATTCCAGCTGCTGGTTCGCCCAACAGCAATCGCTCGCATTTTTCCGCCCAAGCGATGATGGACAAAGGCTCTGCAACCGACTCAACCCTCACGACCGGTTGGCTTGGTCGCTACTTAGCGGCGACCTCGGGTGCATCAGAGAACGCGTTACGAGGCGTTTCTATCGGCAATGGACTGCAGCCTTCGCTTCGCGGTTCAAAAGCCATCGCCACTCCGAACCTACAGTCGCTGTCGCTTTTCAGTGCTGGAAGTGGCGCATCATCGAGCCAAGTACAAACTGCAGTACGCGCCATGTACTCGTCTGCACAGACCGAGCTCCTTCGAACCCACGCAGCGGCTGCGACCAACATCGTCGCCGAGATCGCGCCAATCGCCACCACTTCCGCACCTCCAACAGGATGGCCATCGGGGTTCGGAACTGCGCTGTGGCCGATCGCGAAGTTGATCGCCGCTGGCTATCCAATCGAAATCGCGACGGCCGACCTTGGTGGTTGGGATGAACACGACGAAATGGGTTCCGCCACCGATCCAACTGGCAACCAATACAAGTTAATTGCCGGACTCGATGCAGCACTCGGCGCGTTCTTTGACTTCATCGGGGGCGCCGCCACTCGCACCACAGTGATCATCACCACCGAATTCGGGCGACGGATCGCCATCAACGGTTCAGGCGGAACCGACCACGGTCGCGGAATGCTGATGATGGTCCTCGGCGCGGGCGTGAAACCCGGCGTGCATGGCGTCTGGCCAGGATTGATCGACACTGACCGCGGCGATGTGAAGGTAATGAATGACTTCCGAAAGGTCTACGCAGAAGTGCTTGGCCGCCGCATGCGCACAACAAACCTCGCATCAGTGTTTCCGGGTTTCGATACGTCACAGGCGAACTGGCTCGGCATCACTACTGCGTGACAAAAATGATGGTGGCCCGAGCCGAAGCCCGGGCCACCATTCAGACTGCGTTCTGCGTTTGCGAAAATCAGCTGCAACCGCTGGTGGTGCCGCATGACGGACATGCGTGGCAGGAGCCAGCACGCTGCATGGTGACACCGCACTGCATGCACATCGGCGCATCGTGATTGGTTGTCTTGACTTCACGAACCATTGTCGTTTGCGTCTCGGTGAGAAGCGTCGTGACTGATTCGATCGACGGCGGATCAACCGGCATCTCTGAGCCCTGACGGGTTTCGATACCTTCGTCAACACCCGGAAGCGTCGGCTGCATGCGCTCTGAGGTGGTGAGGATGTTGAGTTCCGCACGCTCCTCAGGTGAGAGGTACTCAATCGCCATGCGGCGGAAGAGGTAGTCCATGAGCGAGTTCGCGATACGGATATCGGGATCGTCGGTCATGCCGGCTGGTTCGAACCGCATGCCAGTGAACGCTTCGATGAAGGAGCGCAGCGGCACGCCGTACTGAAGGCCATGTGACACCGAGATAGCGAAGGCGTCCATGATGCCGGCGAGGGTGGAACCCTGCTTTGACACACGAACGAAGATTTCGCCTGGGCGACCATCTTCGTATTCGCCAACGGTGACGAAGCCCTTGCAGTCGGCGACGCGGAACTCGAAGGTGCGCGACACGCGAGTGCGAGGAAGCTTCTGACGGATCGGCTGGTAGACGATCTTCTCGACAACACGCTCGATGACTTCCGTTGCACCAGCAACTGGATCGATTTCGTCGTCATCTTTCTTTGACGCTGAAAGGGGCTGTGCCACCTTGCAGTTGTCGCGGTAGATGGCAACGGCCTTGATGCCAAGCTGCCAGGCCTCGATGTGAATCTTCTCGACCTCTTCAACCGAGACATCTTCAGGCATGTTGACGGTCTTGGAGATAGCACCAGAGATGAACGGCTGCACCGCACCCATCATGCGGATGTGGCCGGTGTAGTGGATGATGTTGTCACCCATCGAGCAGGCAAACACTGGAATGTGCTCGGCCTTGATGTGTGGTGCACCGAGGATTGACATGTTCTCGTTGATGTAGGCAACGATTTCGTCCATCTGCGCATCGGTGTAACCAAGCTTGGTGAGGGCACGAGGAATCGTCTGATTGACGATCGACATGGTGCCGCCGCCAACAAGCTTCTTCATCTTGACCAGACCAAGGTCGGGCTCAACACCAGTGGTGTCGCAGTCCATCATGAGGCCGATGGTGCCGGTCGGTGCGAGCACTGACGCTTGTGAGTTACGCACGCCAACTTCAGCGGCGAGTTCACACGCGGTGTCCCACGACTGCTGTGCAGCGGAGAGCAACGCCGGAGGAACGAGTTCCTCGTCGATCGTGGCCGCAGCTGCGCGGTGCTGACCAAGAACACGAAGCATGTGCTCAGCGTTTTCGGCATAACCAGCAAACGGACCCATACGAGAAGCGGTGCGGGCCGAAGTGGCGTAGGCGTGACCAGTCATGAGTGAGGTGATCGCACCGGCAAGGGCACGGCCTTCGTCGGAGTCGTACGGAAGACCAAGGGCCATGAGAAGCGCACCGAGGTTGGCGTAGCCGAGACCGAGCTGACGGAACTTGCGGGAGTTGTCACCGATCGGAACGGTCGGGTAATCGGCGTTTCCGACGAGGATTTCCTGCGCCGTGAACATGATCTCGATCGTGTGCTTGTAGGCCTCGATGTCGAACACGCCGTCTTCGCCGAGGTAACGGAGAAGGTTGATGCTGGCGAGGTTGCATGCGGAATTGTCGATGTGCATGTATTCCGAGCACGGGTTCGAACCATTGATGCGACCGGTGTTGCACGCCGTGTGCCAGTGGTTGATCGTGGTGTCGAACTGCATGCCGGGGTCGGCGCATTCCCAGGTGGCCTGCGAGATCTGACGCATGAGATCGCGAGCACGGATGGTCTTGACGATTGCGCCGTCGTGCACCGCACGCAGGTGCCAATCGGTGTCGTCAACAACGGCCTGCATGAACTCATCGGTGACGCGCACTGAGTTGTTTGCGTTCTGGTACTGGATGGAGGTGATGTCAGCGCCATCGAGATCCATGTCGAAGCCGGCGTCGCGCAGTGCACGGGCCTTCTTCTCTTCACGCGACTTGCACCAGATGAACTCTTCGATGTCGGGGTGATCGACATTGAGGATGACCATCTTTGCGGCGCGACGGGTCTTGCCTCCGGACTTGATGGTGCCGGCCGATGCATCGGCGCCACGCATGAAGCTCACGGGACCGGAAGCGGTGCCGCCACCCTTGAGGAATTCCTTGGAGGAACGAATGCGCGAAAGGTTGATACCTGCGCCCGAGCCACCCTTGAAGATGGTGCCTTCCTCGACGTACCAGTTGAGGATGGAATCCATCTTGTCGTCGACCGACAAGATGAAACAGGCCGATGCCTGCTGCGGGACGCCTTCAACACCGATGTTGAACCACACCGGCGAGTTGAACGCTGCACGCTGGGTGATGATGATGAACTTCAGTTCTGCGCGGAACGCTTCGGCCTCTTCGTCGGAGACGAAGTAGCCGTCACGGATGCCCCAGTCGGTGATCGTGTCGGCAACACGATCGGCGACCTGCTTGAGCGACCATTCGCGCTCATCGGTGTCGGGGGTGCCGCGGAAGTACTTCTGAGCGACGATGTTGGTGGCGTTGAGCGACCATCCAAGAGGGAACTCGACGCCGAGCTGCTCGAAAGCAACCTCGCCGGTCTTCCAGTTGGAGATGCGAGCGTCGCGACGTTCCCACTCGACCTGGTCAAAAGGGTGGGTGTCGGCGTTTGTGTAGTGCCGACGGATGCCGATGCCGGCCTGTTCCGGTGCCAGGGCCATGAGAAGTCCTCCGCGTGAGTGATCGATATGAGTGGTGGTGGCGAATCCAACCCAGCGGGAGCGGGGTTGGGACCGCTGCAGCAGAAGCTGAGGCGGGTGAAGCGGGATGATGCGTGGGTGCAGCTGGAGCGGTTGCCCGGGGGCGGCCACCAAATCAAGTAACCCGTTGGGAGTGCTGAGGGGTTCCACCACACCCGTGAACCGCTCCGGACGACGCTGTCTGGGACGAGTTTTGGGTCTTGTCGTGGTCTCGGTGCCGAAACCGAGCCCTTTTGGGGTCCCGATTCCTGCCCACCACAAGATGTTGTGGTTGTTCTGGCCCCCTCACCTTCCGGGCCACAAGATGTCGGGGAATTACATCAGAGTAATTCCACCCTTGTCAACGATTCCTCAGAATCGCTACTGACGTGGGATTTCGAGTGGTTGGGTGCGCTGCAACGCGAGCGCCAGGTAGAGCGGGTCACGCAGACCCACGCCCTAGGAGCCGCCCTGCCAACCGAGAACGCACAGAACGTCGCCACCGTCCGTCGCTCGCGCCGCAGCACTGCACCCGGGGTGAACCGTACGGCTCATGCCTGTGGGTTGGAAGAGGAATAACCCTGTGTATTTGCGGTGGATAGACGGTGGATGACCGGTGGACAACTCCACAGTTGTCCACAGTTGTCCACAGTTCCTGTGACCACTTCATCGATTGGCCCCTAACGTGGCCGTGTGGATCAGCTCTTTCCCCGTCCCGTTGCCAATCTTGACCCTGTGGAACTCGTCGCGGCCGATACTCGAACCGCTCCGACGGATCGGCCGTGGGTTCTGGTGAACATGGTCGCAAGTATCGATGGGGCCATCGAGGTCGAGGGCCGCTCAGGGGGGCTCAGCAGTCCTGCCGACAAAGCCATGTTTCATGCCTTGCGACAGCTCCCCGACGTGATTATGGCTGGGGCCGGAACTGTTCGAGTTGAAAATTACGGACCAGTGCAACTTGATACCGACGCACAAGCCCGCCGAGTTGCGCGCGAACAACAAGCGCTTCCGCGTCTCGCTGTGGTGAGTGGACGCGCGCATCTTGATCCGGCCTCACGACTGTTCAGTGACCCGACACAACGGCCAATCGTGATCACGACAACGACTGCACCTTCCGATGCAGTCAACAAACTTCGCGATGTCGCCGACATCATCATCGCCGGCTCAGACACCGTTGATCTGCGCGCAGCGTTCGCGGAACTCCGCGAGCAAGATGTGAAAACGCTGTTATGCGAAGGCGGACCAACGCTGAACAATCAGCTACTTCGTGACGATCTTGTTGATGAGTGGTGTCAGACAATCGCTCCAGTACTTACTGGCGGAACTGCACCACAGAACTCGACGGGTTCATCGCCACAAGTTGCGCGGAGCCTTCAACTCGCACGCGTCATCGTTGAAGATGATGTGCTGTTAGTTCGTTACGCGCGCGAATCGTGACGCTTTGGTTCGGTTGCTTTCGTTAGCAACGTGATCTCGCGCTGGAAATCTGCAGCATCATCGAAACCTTTGTAGACACTCGCGAATCGCATGTAGGCGACATGATCGATTTCACGCAGGTGTTCCAAGACGGCGAAACCAACCTGTTCACTCGTCAGTTCGGGACCGAGCAAACGAAGTTCCTCCGCAATCGAGGCTGCCGCTTGCTCAATGACACCTTCTTCGATCGGACGACCTTTGGCCGCAGCTGCGATGCCTTCGGCAATCTTTGCCTGTTCGAACGGCACTCGATCGCCAGATCGCTTGAGGACCATCAAGGGAACCAATTCAAGTCGTTCAAAGGTTGTAAACCGCGCGCCACAGGCCAGACATTCACGACGACGGCGAATGGCATCACCATCGTCTGACTGTCGTGAATCGACGACTTTGTCATCGAGGTGGGCACAAGCAGGACAACGCACATGTCGAAACTACTGCCAGAACCATGATTTTTTGTGCCATGTCAGACATGGATGTTTGTCACACGCCACATGGAACGCGCGAGACACAACCAGCGTCAGTCGACCAGACCGCTCACATTGATGTGCTGACCACGAGTGACGCTGGTGCTGCCAACGCGCTCGATGAGGCGATCGACCAAGCCACGAAGATCGCCCTGCGGTTGGAGGCGACGTGCAACCGTCCAGAGCGAATCGCCAGATTGAACGATGATCTCGGTAGGTGCGGCGACGGCCACAGAGGCCACAACCGGTGCAGACGCGATTTGGGCGTCGGCACCGGCCGGGCTCGTGGTGTCGGCGGACGACGCCGGCGTGAAGGCAGCAGCGTCGGCACCGAGAAAGGGAACGATGCCCATCGCCGCAAAGGCGACGAGCACAGCGAGGCCCAGCCCCGCCAGCATGGCTCGCACCGGACTGCGACGAGCCGTGGGGGCAGGAGCTACGGGCTCTGTCACCAGGTGCAGGTGACGGACAGGGCGCCGGGGCTCGAAGGCCTCGGCACGGTTCCAGGGAGCGACCGACGAGGAACCCTCGAGGAGAGACTCGGCGAGGTCGGCGCCTGTCTGAGTAGCGGGGGCGGTTAGGGCGGTGGGGTTCAAGATTGCAGCCATGAGGGAAGTCTCCACGTGGGGTGTGACAGTCAGGAAAGTGAAGGGGGAACTGAGGTGAGAAGGAACGGATCGAACGCCCGTTCGTGTGCCACTATCGAAACACGAACACCCGTTCGATGTCAAGACCCAATCGAACGGGTGTTTGCCTCGGGCCGCTTGAGCCGGTACTGTCGTACAGAGGTTCGAAGGCCCCACCGGCGTTCTTGCCCTCCGTTCTCCCCACCTGTCCCCAAGATCCGTCCCCAAAATCCGGAGTCCTCAATGAGTACCGACCGTCTCACTCCCCGCCAGCAGCAGATCCTCGATGTGATCGATCAGCACCTCAACGAGCGGGGCTATCCCCCGTCAGTGCGTGAGATCGGACAGGCCGTTGGCCTCACCTCACCATCGAGCGTGCAGAACCACCTCAATCGCCTCAACGAGCTCGGCTACCTGCGCCGTGACCCAACCAAGCCCCGCGCCATGGAAGTCCGTTACGACCCCAACTCTGGCGCTTCCGGCGAACGCCGTCCGTTCCGTCACGTCCCACTGGTTGGCGATGTTGCCGCCGGCACCGATGTGCTCGCCGAACAGAACGTCGAAGAAATCATGCCGGTGCCCACTGACTTGTGTGGCGACGGTGAACTGTTCATGCTCCGTGTTCGTGGCGATTCCATGATCGAAGCCGGCATTTTCGATGGCGACTACATCGTGGCCAAGGCCGGCACCAATGTTTCAAAGGGCGACATTGTCGTCGTCGGCATTCCTGGCGACGAAGCCACCGTCAAGACCTGGACACGCGATGGCGACACCGTCACATTGCTTCCGGCCAACTCACGTCTTTCGCCGATGGAGTTCCACTCATCGGAAGTCACCGTGTACGGCAAAGTCGTCACGGTTATGCGCAAGCTCTGAATCACAACCTCCTCGGTTCAAACGTGGCGTGTGCACCAGCACACGCCACGTTTGCGTTCAGGACTCTGTCAACAATCCGACGAGCACCGAATGCACACGCTCAAGGGGTGCACGGTCGAGGTACTCCCCCGCCGTATGAGCAATCGTGCTGTCGCCTGGACCAAAGTTCACAGCAGGCACACCATGGGCAGCGAATCGCGCCACATCTGTCCAGCCCAACTTTGCGAGAACCTGCGCACCACTTCGCTCAACAAGTGATGCAAGAAGAGGATGATTCAGGCCGGGCGCTGCAGCATTGGCAACATCAAGCACTTCGACAACATCGCCTTCTTCAAGAAACGGTGTGAACAGTTCTCGAACATGAGTTTCTGCGTCAAACGCTGAACGATCAGGGGCAAAGCGAAAGTTCACAGTGACACTCGCGGAATCAGGCACAACGTTTCCAGAAATGCCACCGTCGATTGCAACCGCTTGCAGCGCTTCACGGAACTGACAACCGTCGATGATCGGCGAACGTGCTTCGTAGGTATCAAGCGCAGCAAGAACACCCGCTAATCGATGAACTGCGTTGCGCCCCATCCAGGGACGAGCCGTATGGGCGCGAACGCCTTGCAGTTGCACTCGCAGCCGCAGCGTTCCCTGACAACCAGCTTCGATACGAGCATCGGTCGGCTCACCAAGAATCGCGATATCGCCGACAAGGAGATCGGGTCGAACTTCAAATAACTCCCCAAGTCCGCTTTCGGCGCTCGCGATTTCTTCGCGTGCGTAGAAGACGTAGGTGAGATCGACAACAGGTTCAGTGAGCGTGGCCGCGAGTTCGAGCATTACTGCGAGCCCGCCCTTCATATCGGCCGAGCCGACGCCGAAGAGTCGGCCATTTTCAATGCGCGCCGTTGCATTGTTGGCAGCAGGAACGGTGTCGGTATGACCAGCAAGCACAACGCGGTGAAGGCGGCCGAGCGAGGTGCGAGCAACCAGATTGTCGCCGACACGTGTCACTTCGAGATGGGTGTGCGTACGTAATTCGGTTTCGATCGAATCGACCAAGGGTCCTTCGGCGCGACTCGGCGACGCAACGTCGACAAGCGCGGCCGTGCGGGCCAAGAGATCAGTGCGATCGTTCGCAGCCATGATCAGGTCGCTGCGCCGTGATCGCGAAGCACGTCGTTGAGGGCTGCCTTGTCGTGGCGCTCGCCCTCCTTGAGGCGCTTGAGCACAAGCACGCAGGGAAGACCGAACTCGCCGCCGGCAAAGGTGCGGGGACGGGTGGCCGAAACGGCAACGCTCCACGACGGAACAACACCGCGGCTGAGTTCTTCGCCAGTTTCGGCATCGATGACAGGAATCGAGGCGGTGAGAATGCAACCGGCGCCGAGCACCGCTCCATCGCCAACACGGGCGCCTTCGGCAACGATGCAGCGGCTACCGATTAGCGCGTCGTCGCCGATGATGACCGGAGCGGCCTGCGGCGGTTCGAGTACGCCACCGATGCCAACGCCACCGGACAAATGCACATTGGCGCCGATCTGCGCGCAGCTGCCGACGGTGGCCCACGTATCGACCATGGTGTTGGCACCGACGCGAGCGCCGATGTTCACGTAGCTCGGCATCATGACTACGCCACGGTCAAGAAACGACCCGTAGCGGGCGGAGGCGCCTGGAACAACGCGAACGCCCGCCGCAGCGAAGTCGTTCTTGAGCGGAATCTTGTCGGCGAATTCGAACGGAGCGAGTTCGATTGTGGCCATCTGTGAAAGACGGAAATAGAGCAGGATCGCGTGCTTGAGCCACTGGTGAACGATGGGCTCGCCGTCGGCACCAAGTTCAGCGACACGGGCCTCGCCTGAGTCAAGCAGAGCAATCGCTTGCCCAACAGCGGCGACCGCTTCGGTATCGGCCGCGCTCAGCGAGTCGCGGTTGTTCCAGAGTTCATCGATGGTTGCAGACAGTTCGGCCATAGCGGCGCAGGCTACCGCCCATAGACCGAGTGGCTCGCGCTCAGTTTGCTGATGGGGGTGGTGGAGTCGGCGCCGGCGGAGCAGGCGGTGGCGGTTGCGAGGCCACGACGGGTGCCGGAGGCGCAATGAAGGGTGCGGGAGGCGGACCGGGGGCAACCGGCGGTGCCATTGTGCGCTTTGAGCGAGACCGACGAACGAGCGTCACGATCAACACAACGAGGGCGAGCACGAAACCGAGGCTGCCGATGGCAATGCCGCCGACAAGTAGCCCAATGAAACTGAGAAGCGAGATTTGCCCGATTCTTGCAGTCGTCCCCGGCGGACCATCAACACGGACGGTGTAGGTGCCGGCGCTCTTCACGTCGAAGGAACCAAAGGACTCGTACTTCATTCCGTTGTCGTCAGCGCTGTAGGACGTCGCCGAGGTGTTCGGCACAACTTGTTCGCCGGAGGGGTCGGTGATGTCGATCGTGATCTGCTGCATGCCGAATGTGGTCGATGCGCCACCGAAGACGTACCACTCACCCTTGCCGAGTTGCACCTTGGAAATCTCGCCGGCATCAACTGCTTTGAAACCAGAGATCGATGAAGCCAGCACCAAGAATGAACTGACCACCATGCCGATACCAATTGCGGTAGTCAGGACGAAGATGACTGCAGCCCAAATGAATCCCGCATTCGATCGCTTCGGCACAACCATTGGTGAAGAAACTGTTTGTGTCATGCACTGATCATGACTGACCCTCGTTGAGACGCAACGGGGAGACGGTCCCAAACCGGGAGCAAACGGTCTCAAACCGGTTGCGACCGACTTCAGAGCACGCCGAGGCGCCGTCCAACGAGTTCGAGTCGTTCCATTGATTGCACGACGGCAACACGAATGAACTCGCTTCCTTCGGGTCCGTAGAACTCACCCGCTGAGACCAAAGCGCCGCCTTCGGCAGCAAGTCGTTCCACCAACGCCCATGAGTCGCCCTCCGGTGCCGCAGCCCAGAGGTAGAACGCGCCACCAGGCATCGGAGCATCGACGCCAATGCCTGCGAGCACAGTTTGAAAGAGTTCAAGCCGTTCGAGGTAGCGCTGTCGTTGCACATCGACATGCGCTTGGTCGTTCCACGCGGCCACAGCTGCGGCCTGCACAGGACCAGGGACCATGAACCCAGCGTGCTTACGCAGTTCTGACAAGTAGTGAACAAGATCTCCATCGCCTGCGTAAAACCCAGCGCGCACACCAGCGAGATTCGAACGCTTCGACAATGAATGGACGGCCAACACACCGTCGAGACCGTGTTCAAGAATTGTCCGACCGGGCCCGTCCCATGTGAACTCGACGTAACACTCATCGGAGATCACCGGAACGTTGCGCTCGCGTCCCCACTTCGCTGCAGCTTCAAGATCGTCAAGGTGTCCGGTGGGATTCCCGGGCGAGTTCACCCAGAGGCACAACGCTCGAGCTGCGTCGGCAGGATCAATGGCATCGAGATCGCTTCGGCCGTCGGCAGTAACTGGAACTGGCACCGCACGTGCTCCAGCAAGTTCCGCACCCATGGCATAGGACGGATAACTAATGGCCGGATACAGCACCGTGTCGCGATCAGGGGTGCGCAGGCGAAGCCAATGCGGAAGCCCGGCGACGAATTCCTTGGTGCCAATGCATGCGGCAATTTCTTTCGCTCCAACGCTGACGCCGAGCTCGCGCTCCATCCAGCCCATTGCCGCTTCGCGGTAGGCCGGGAACCCAATCGATGCTGGATAACTCCGCTCGCTTGCCGAAGAGGCGAGCGCTTCGATGACGACTGCTGGCGGAGGATCGAAGGGGTCGCCTATCGAGAGGTCGACCATTCCGCCCTCGTGTGCCGACGCGATCGACTTGAACGCGTCGAGCCGATCGTAGGGATAGGGAGGCGGCGTGAATCCTGCAGTCATGAGCGCAGAGTCTGACCGCTCACGACGTACTCGTGGAGACGGCTCACCGAAACCTCGTCGAGGCGGGCCCGAACCAGCATTCCGTCGTCGGTCGCGGTCTCAACGAGGACTTCACCTTCACGATGCAGTGCGGCAAGGAGATCACCTCGATCAAACGGCACCAAAAGTTCGGTGATGTTCGAAAGTCCACGCAACCGATCAGCCAGAGCACGCAGCGTGTCCGCCACGCCCTCGCCCGTTTTCGCCGACAGAGCGACGCAACCGGGATGGTCTTCAAGGAGTTCCTTGGCCCCATCTGGATCGATATCGATCTTGTTCACCACAAGCAT
>WLGJ01000027.1 GCA_009703275.1 Actinomycetota bacterium | reverse complement strand
CCCAGGATTCGTCATGCCCGCGCCCTCGCCTGACGCTGCCGGCCGTCCCGCAGCCGACTCGGTCTTTAGTGCAAGTGGCGACCTCGCCACTGAAGTCACGCGCATTGCCGATGGAGATTCCCGCAACATCGAAGCTCTCCACACCCTTGATCCAGATCAGGTTGATGGCGCTCGGCCTAAGAAGCGGTTAGGCCTGTTTTTCTGGATCGCAGCGGGATTCTTCATCCTTATCGTCGTCTTGGCGATCACTGCGCCATGGTTGCCAATCAAGAATCCATCGAAGATCCTCGGCCGTCCGCGCCTCGCCCCCAACTCCACGTTCTGGTTTGGAACTGATGCTCTCGGTCGCGACATTTTCTCTCGTGTTATCTGGGGCGCTCGTGCATCGCTTGCAGTTGGGTTTCTCTCAATTCTTTTCGGTGGAGTTATCGGCACTTCCATTGGTATTGCAGCCGGATACCTGCGAGGGAAAACCGAAACTGTGCTGATGGTGATGATGGATGTTCTCCTGTCTTTCCCTGCGCTGTTACTTGCACTTGCCATCGTGAATTTCACCGATTCGAAGACGGTGCTCACCGTCTCGATCGCGCTTGGCATCGTTGCCATCGCCCCTACTTCACGACTCGTTCGAGCAAATGCACTGATTTATGGTCAGCGAGAGTTCGTCACCGCAGCCCGATCGCTTGGCGCGAGCAATATTCGAATCCTCCGTCGAGAGATTCTTCCGAACATCATTCCGCCCCTGCTTTCCTTCTCAATCATCGCGATTGCTGTTGCGATCGTGGCGGAGGGAGGGCTCTCCTTCCTTGGTCTCTCGATCGATGCTGCGTCCACTCCGACTTGGGGCAACATGATCGTGAGCGGAAAGCCTGCGCTTGAAAATGGCGCACCGTGGATTTCTCTTATCCCTAGCGCTGTGTTGTTTCTTACTGTGCTCGCCCTCAATTTCGCCGGCGACCGCATTCGTGAGTACACAGATGTGAAAGAGGCCTGACAGTGACCGACACATCACCTCATTCCCAGAACTCGCCTCTACTTGAAGTACGCAATCTCTCAACATCGTTCCGCACCGAACGTGGCGTGGTTCACGCAGTTGATGATGTTTCGTTTGTGCTTGAGCGAGGTCAAACTCTTGGCGTAGTGGGCGAATCGGGTTCAGGTAAAACCGTGCTCTCTCGATCGGTAATGGGCTTGCTCCCCGATCGAAATGTCATCCGCGAGGGACAGGTCCTCTACGAAGGCACCAACGTCATCGGCTACAACGAAAAGCAGATGAGCCATGTCTGGGGCGCCGAAATGGCGATGATTTTCCAGGACCCAATGACATCGCTTAATCCGGTCATGAAGATCGGAAAGCAGATCACCGAATCACTCCGACATCACCTCGGGGTAGATAAGGAAGAGGCAAAAGCAACTGCCACCGCTCTTCTTCGACAAGTTGGGATTCCCGAGCCAGAACGGCGCCTCAACGAATACCCACATCAACTTTCAGGCGGCATGCGCCAGCGAGTCACGATTGCAATCGCATTGGCGTGTGGCCCAAAGATCCTCTTCGCCGATGAGCCCACAACAGCTCTCGATGTAACGGTCCAAGCACAGATCCTTGATCTTCTCGATGATCTCCAGCGAGATCGTCACATGGCGATGATTCTCGTGAGTCATGATCTCGGCGTCGTCGCAAGTCGGACCGACGAAATCATGGTGATGTACGGCGGCAAGGTTGTTGAGCAAGCAGCCACCTCTGACCTTTTCCGCTCGATGAAGATGCCCTATACCGAGGCTCTTCTGCGTTCGATTCCTCGGATCGAACACCCGAGCCATACACGGCTCGAGGCAATTCCCGGACGTCCTCCGAATCTCTTGTCGCCTCCGAAAGGTTGCAATTTCGCTCCACGGTGTCGCTATGTGCAAGAGAAGTGCCTCAATGAGGAACCGCCACTCGAGTCAGCCAGTGGTCATGCATGGCGTTGTTGGTATCCGGTTGGTTCTGAAGGCAACCGTGAGGCCCTCGCTCGCAACACCGCAGCCGGAGTGCCGGTTGGCGTGCCCGCACCTGGCGCCATGAGCTCAGCAGGGAGCAACTAATGGCCGGATCAGGCACTGCGCACCTTCGTGATGCATCAGCGTCGCTGTTGCGCGCAGAGAACATCGTTGTTGAGTTCCCCATCGGATCCACCGGACTCAAAGTCCATGCGGTGAGCGACGTCAGTCTTGACCTCCTTCCGGGTGAAACGCTCGGGCTTGTCGGTGAATCGGGCTCGGGTAAATCGACAACGGGTCGGGCACTCATGCAGATGCCCTCCCCCACATCCGGTTCAGTGCTCCTCGAGAAGCACGACCTCACCAAACTCTCTGGCTCGGAACTGCGAGAGATTCGCCCGCAGATGCAGATGATTTTTCAGGACCCAATCTCTTCCCTGAATCCTCGCCGCAAAGTGACCGACATCGTTGCGGAACCTTTACGTATTTGGAAGCGCGGAACGTCGGCGGAACAAGCAGCCCTCGTCGACAAAACTCTTGAATCGGTTGGCATCGATCCTGAAGGGGCGCGATCGCGTCGACCATCAGAATTTTCAGGCGGCCAGTGTCAACGAATTTGCATCGCAAGATCACTAATGCTCGAACCCAAGCTTCTTATTTGCGACGAGCCCGTATCGGCGCTCGATGTTTCGGTGCAGGCTCAGATTCTGAATCTGTTGCAGGACATGAAAGAGCGCTACGGGCTCACCATGCTCTTCATCGCCCACGATCTTGCAGTTGTGAAGAACGTGAGCGATCGAGTTGCAGTGATGTACCTCGGCAAATTGTGCGAGGTCGGCAATCCCGACCGTCTGTACGCTAGCCCGGCGCATCCCTACACAAAGACGTTGCTCGACTCGATTCCCCCTCCCGATCCCGACGCTCCCAAGGGAGACTTTGCTGGCCTTTCCGGCGAGATCCCCTCACCCGTCGCACCACCGAGTGGCTGTCGTTTCCGCACCCGTTGCCCGAATGCCAAGGAACTCTGTGCGCAGGTCGAACCTGTGATGACCGAGGTTGGCGAAGACCACTTTGTCGCCTGCCATTTTCCGCTTGAGGGAACTGCCGTTTCTCTGTAGTCGGTTCGTCGTTACGCAGAGACTTCAGGATCGTCTGCCGCCGCCCAGCAATACCAAGCGACCACGCTTCGATAGGGGCGAAAACGGTCGCCCAGAGGTTCTAGTTCCTTCGCTGTGGGTGTGGCTCCGCGCCGAAACGCTTTTCCGTAACCGATACGCACTCCGTAGTCGCCAGTCGGCCACACATCGAGGCGTCGCAGAGAGAACATGAGGAACATCTGCGCTGTCCAAGGGCCGATCCCACGGACAGCGGTGAGGTGCGTCACCACTTCGCTATCTGACATACGTCCGACGCGATCCAGTTGGACGCGCCCGTCAGCCACGTGTTGCGCCAAATCAATCAGCGAGGTGGCTTTCGCCCCGGAGAGGCCAGCGTCTCGCCAGGAGGATTCAGGGACGGCCAACACCGCCTCGGCGGTGAACGAGCCCTCAACCTTCCTTAGCACTCGACCCCAGATGGTCTGGGCAGCACGCCCGTTGAGTTGCTGCGACGCAATTGCGTTCGCAAGAGTCTCAAAGCGTTTCGCTACAGGTGGAGCCGCTCCGATACGCATCGGACCGTGCCGCTCGACCAGTTCTGCCAGCACTGGATCCCTTTGAACGAGATCCTCTGTTGCTTTGAGGTGGTTGGCGGCCATGAAGGCAGCCTAGGAGGGGCTCAACTTGTGCCACGATGAGGCCATGGCTTCCGCACCTGAATTCACGATCGACACATCAACCATCTATCGAGTCACGATTGCAACGCCCAAGGGCGACATCGTTATGGATCTCGACCCGCGAATCGCCCCGAATACGGTGAACAACTTCGTCACCCTCGCTCGCGGCGGTTTCTACGATGGACTCACCTTCCATCGCGTTGTTCCCGGATTCGTCATCCAGGGCGGCTGCCCCTCGGGAACCGGAACCGGCGGGCCGGGTTACAAGTTCGCAGACGAACCAGTGCAAGGTAACTACCGCGATGGCGCTGTTGCGATGGCGAATTCAGGTCCTGACACCAACGGGTCACAATTTTTCATCTGCCTCGGAGACCAACTTGGATTGCCGAAGCAATACAACCTGTTCGGCACCACAGTTGCTGGTCTTGATGTCGTAAAGAACATCTCCGTTGGCGACGTCATGACCTCGGTCTCCATCGAAGAACTTCCAATCGAGAGCTAATCCCTCGTTGACAACCGCTTACTCCTTTGTGGCGACGGCGTTTGGAACAACATTCATCTTCGGTTCGTAGGCCTCGGCTTCGATCACACGAGCCGCTGTGCCCAATGTGGCTCTCATGCTCCCTCGACAATCGTCGCAAGGGCCATAGAACCGCGCACTGGCGGGTAACTCGCACCGTGGGCAGGTGAAATCAAGTGGAGCGGTGTCGAAGAGATCGTTACCCATTCAACGAGTCTCGCGCACATCCTGCACTCACTTGGTGACAGCTACGGAACGTACGCGCCTGTCCATGCAAGGGCACTCAATGCCACAACTCCCCCGGCCAAAACTGTTGTCACAACGCGATCGAACTTCGCGTTCCTAGTTGCGACAGCGAGCGAAAGGGCTAACGGGAACGCGTTGAGTCCATATCGTTCAAGCGAGTTGAGATTCTCTGCACCGAGTGCCGCAGCAAGGACAATCGCTGCGAAAATTCCGTACGAAACCGGCCACCAGCGGAATGTCAGAACAAGCAGAGCCACAAACGCAATGGCAAACGGGATGTGGAGTCCATCTCCGAGTCGTTCGGCCCCGAACATCTGCGAGAACCCATCCCAAATCCGAACAAGCGGATTCTCCGTGGATCCTCGAAGGTCGCCTTGTACAGAGAACGGGAGCCACGCATCGCCAAAGGTGGCGTTGACCCACAGCAGGTATGCCCCCGTCGCTACAAATGGGGCGAGAACAGCTCCGACACCGACTACCCGCTCCGTACCCTTTGCCTGCTTCCAGACCCGAATGAGCTCAATTGCAGCCGGGGCGGCAAAGGCGATGCCGAGTGGCCTCGAGAATCCAACTATCAGTCCAGCAGCAATCGCCCATCCCCACCGACGGGTGCGAATGGCCCAAAATCCGAAGACCGCCGCAAGTAGCCAGAGGGATTCTGCGTAACCCCATGCCAAAACAAATGCGCCGGGGAAAAGGCACACGATCCAAACAGCGCGGTTGGCGAGTTCTTTTGAGCCACGCTCAAAGATCACCAACCGTCGAATTGCGATCGCTAAGAAGAGTGACGCGATATTCGCTATCAGGATCAGCGCTACATCGGTGCGTCCCAACGTAACGCTCGACACAGCTCGACCGAGTAGGGGGAACAACGGAAAAAATCGCAAACCTTCGGGAGCGATTGAGCTGTAGCCAAACTCGGCAATATCGCGATACCAAGTGCCATCCCAAGCAATAAGGCCCTCAGTAAGCACATTCGGACGATTCAAAGGCGCCAAGTGGTCAGAAGCTGCGTAGGCAGTGATGAAACCAACAGCGATTAAGACCCTGGTCGTGAACCACGGAATGATGACCTCACGAAGGTCAAGGACCACGCCCTTTGAGCGTGCAACGAGGACCTCATTCATGCGGGAGCAGCGAATCTGGTGAGTTCGGCATGCTCAAAGTAAAGAGCACCGTCGTCAGCGAGGATCTGCTGAGGAGGCCGCGCTGCGGCGAGAGCTTCGAGCAGACCGGCGCACTTACCTTCGAACGTCTTGTAGGAATCATTCCAAACGAGGTAAATCGAACGGCTTGCGCCTGCCTCGGCCAAAAGGCGTGCAGCAAAAGCGTCGGGGTCAGAGGCCGCGTTTCGCTCTGCGTAATCGACCCAATCAACAAACTTGCCATCGTCGTAGGTCGGATATGAGACCAACGTCAGGCCAGTTGGCATCACACGAGAACCTGCAGGACCAAGTTGATCGGGACAGAACACGACAATGTCACCCTCTTGCGACGAGGCTTGCACCGCCTCAGCGATCACTTTGAGTTCCGTTCGCTGCGAGATCACATTCCAGAAGGCTCCAATTGCGAGGAAACTGCAAAAGACTGCAACAACTCCGAAACGAACCCAGCGTGAAGCAAAACAAACACATCCTGCGGCAGCGAGGAGAGCAAGAAACGGAAAAATGACTGACGAATAGCGACTCGCGAAAGCGCTCGACGTCGCAAAGGACACGACACAGCCGATCACGAAGGTCAGTGCCGCTATCCATGCTGCACCTCGCAGCGATGGTCGGGTCCGCAAATCCAATGCTGTCGTGCGACGATCGATTGCGATGCCGAAGAGGCCGATGACCATCGCTATGGCGAACATGGCACCGACAAGGGTTTGTTCGCCGTAACTTCCGCCACCGTTATCGGCCAGAACAAGAGAAAAGGCTGACGTGGGTCGTGAAGCTTTCGCCCAAGGTGTTCCCGTGTTTGCAGACTGATAGAGCATTGTCGGCAGCCACGGGATGAACGCCACGCCAGCAAGGACGGCGGCGATCACGATACCGATCCAAGGCCGACGAGTCGTTTGGTCCGGAGCGCGCCAAATCTTCCACAGCGACGTGATCCCGACAGCTCCAAGCAGCCAAATGCTCCAATAGTGCGAGTAAAGAAGTGCCGCACCAACGAACGCCAGGCCAAGGAATCTTCCGACAGTCGACTTCTTTTGGTCGACGATGTCATCGATCAGAAGCCAACCGATAACGACCAGGAGGATGACTAACGAATACATCCGCGTTTCGTTGGAATATCGGACGGCAAAAGGGGAAACGGCGACAACAGCAACGGCGACCCATGCCAGCACGGTCCCGCCTTTTCGCCGACCCAGAATCCAGACCAATGGAAGGGTTGCGATTCCGAAAAGGCCGGAAAGCCCTCTCACAGCGACATCACCGGAGCCGAAGACATCCATCCAGACGTGGAGAAAGGCGTAATACAACGGAGGGTGACCGTCGTGCTTCAGGGCTTCTGCCATCTCGCCGAACGGAAGCTGGGCAATGTTGACCGATAACGCCTCGTCGAGCCACAGCGAGGAGCGGGTCACAAACCTCGTGAAGAGGCCAATCGCGAGAGCGACGACAGCCAGTACGACGATTTCAGGTCGAGCGTCCCGGTCTGTTTCAGCGCCCGGCTGGGTGTCCGGCTGGCCCGGCACAATGTCGTCCATGGGCCCGCAGAGTACTGCCGGTTACCACTGAAATCAGTCACCTAAGTCGACATCTTGGAGGGTCGCCTTCACTACACTCTCCACGTTCCTTCTTGCGAAAGTGACCTGATGATGACTGCAACAGACTCGAGCACCGATTCCAATCCCTCGGTGGTCATCATCGGTGCCGGACCAGCCGGCCTCACTGCTGCGTTCGAGCTCTCAAAGGCCGGGCGCACCAGCACCATCTTTGAAGCGACCGACGCCATCGGCGGAATTTCCCGAACCGTCGAAGTAGATGGGTGGCGCTTTGATCTGGGTGGCCATCGTTTTTTCACCAAAGTCCAGCCTGTTGAAGATCTTTGGCACGAAATCCTGCCTGATGAGGATTTCCTCATGCGGCCCCGAATGAGCCGCATCTTCTACGACGGGAAGTACTTCGACTACCCACTCAAGGCGTCCAATGCCCTCAAGAATCTCGGCATCGTTGAAGCGGTTCGATGTGTGGCCTCTTATTTCTGGGCGAGAGCCAAAGTCAGCGTCGCCAAAATCTTCGGCCGACATAAACCCGAAGAGAGCCTTCAGGACTGGATCACAAACCGTTTCGGTAAGCGTCTTTTCGATCACTTCTTCAAGACGTACAACGAAAAAGTCTGGGGTGTGCCCGCCAGCAAACTTCAGGCCGACTGGGCAGCGCAACGAATCAAAAATATGTCGCTGTGGAATGCGGGAATCAACGCCATTCTCGACACGATTCCGCGCTGGGTCCCATTTGTTCACGCAGGCAAGTCCACCGACATCACCTCCTTGATCGAGGAATTCCAGTATCCAAAGTTCGGGCCCGGAATGATGTGGGAAACCGCTCGCGACAATGTTGTCGCTGCCGGCTCAACTGTCCACATGCAGCACAAGGTCACTCGTATTGAGCATCACGACGGTCGAGCAACCTCAGTCACCACCTCAGGACCCAACGGTGCGACCACCGTCGCTTGTGACGAACTCATTTCGTCGATGCCCATGTCGTCGCTCCTTAAGGCGATGGATCCCCCGCCCCCGGCCGATGTGCTCGCAGCGGCCAACGACCTGCGCTACCGCGACTTCCTTACCGTTGCGCTCGTCGTGCCCGAGAGCGCCGGTTTCCCCGACAATTGGATTTACATCCACTCTCCTGCGGTCATCGTCGGACGTATTCAGAATTTCAGTTCATGGTCGCCGTACATGGTGAAGGAAGGCCGCACTTGTCTTGGTCTCGAGTACTTCGTGTTCGAAGGCGACAAGCTTTGGAATTCACCCGATGACGAACTCGTTGCTCTCGCCACCCGGGAACTCGAAGCAATCGGACTGATCGAACCAGGCCGTGTTGAAGCTGGTTACGTCGTTCGTGTCCCGAAGGCCTATCCGTTTTATGACGAGCGTTATAAGGCAAATGTGCAACGCATGCGCGAGTGGCTTGACGATTGCGCAACCAATGTTCATCCGGTTGGTCGTAACGGTATGCACCGCTACAACAATCAGGATCACTCGATGTACACCGCGATGCTCACAGTGGAAAACATCGTGAATGGCACCTCCTACGACGTCTGGGAAGTCAACGTGGAAGAGGAATACCACGAGGAAAAGGCCCCAGCCGCAGGTTCAGGTGGCTCAGGGACGGGTCGAGATGCTCCGGTCATTGAGCGCGACGCCTACGACGCCGGACATCCCGTCCATCAGCCTCCGTCCTGACCCGACATGCCTACTGCGCCGTCAATCGGCGATATCTCTGCTCTCGCCCAAGATGCTGGCATCGAGCGAGTTCACGTTCTTGCCTGGCGAGATCTCGTCGATATCGAAGCCGGGGGTTCTGAGCTCCATGCAGCTCGGGTCCTTGCCCTCTGGGCCGAGGCGGGAATCGACATCACGATGCGCACCTCCTATGCCCAGGGCCATCCCTATACCGGAACTCGCGACGGCTACCGAATCGTTCGCAAACATGGCCGCTTCATGGTGTTCCCCACAACCGTTGTCAGCGAATTGCTCGGAAGTTTGGGTCCCCGTGACGGGATTATCGAAATCTGGAACGGAGTTCCTTTTCTCACCCCGGTGTGGGCGCGTGGGCCGCGGAGTACTTGGATCCATCATGTCCATCGCGACATGTGGGAAATGGTTCTCGAACCTGGCCTGGCGAAGGCTGGGAAATTCTTTGAGCATCGCATTGCTCCCCCGCTGTACCGCCGTACGCCGATCGTCACGTTGTCGGAATCGAGTCGAACGGAAATCATTGAGTACCTAGGGCTTCCCGCCTCACGAGTCCGCGTTGTGCCGCCTGGCATCGACGAGAAGTTTCACCCCCTAGGAAACAAGTCTGAGACTCCGCTAGTCGTTGCGGTAGGACGGCTTATGCCTTCGAAACGATTCGACGATCTCATTGCGACAATGGCAGAGGTTCGAGCTCTTGTGCCTACGACCGAACTTGTGATTGTCGGCGATGGGTACGAGCGTCCCGCTCTTGAGGCCCAAATCGCGTCACTCGGGGCGCAATCATGGATCCGCTTGGCTGGTCGCGTCTCCGATGAAGAACTGCTTTCTCTCTATCGAAAAGCCTGGCTTGTTGCGAGCGCTTCCATCGCCGAAGGCTGGGGTATGACTCTCACAGAAGCAGCCGGATGTGGCACCCCTTCGGTGGCCACCGACATCGCTGGTCATCGCGACTCAGTAGCACCGGACCTCTCAGGATTGCTGGCGCGCTCGCCGCGGGAATTCGCCGAACAGGTCACGGCAGTCCTCACCAACACTTCCCTGCGAGACCAACTCTCTGCCGGTGCACTCCAACACGCGGCAACTCTCACGTGGGCAGCTACTGCATTGGGAACGTTTACGCCGCTGGCCGAAGATGCAATTCGCCGCCAAAAAGGCCATCGTTAATGGCTCCGCCAGTTGTACTGGTGCCTGGTTTTGCGACCTCGGCTGCACGAACCTGGGGCGACAACGGTTGGGTCGATCTCCTCGCCGATATGGGTCGCACCGCGCTTCCACTCGATGTGCTCGGATCGGGGACGGCAGAAAAACCCCATTCGCCAGAGGACTACGCGGAATTCGAACAGCATCTACTTAATCGATTCCCCGATGAACCAGTTGACGCAATTGGCTTTTCGCTTGGCGCTCGAACGCTTCTCGTATTGGCCGCTCTCCATCCCGATCGCTTCAACTCGCTGATTGTTGCCGGGGTGGGTCGAAACCTCTTTGAACGAGACGGAACCGGTGAATCAATCGCGTCAGCAATTGATGGATCAGGCGATGCTAACGACCCGATTGTTCGCTATTTCGTTCAACTTGCTGAAGCTCCGGATCAAGATCCTCGAGCGCTCGCAGCATTCATGCGCCGCCCGAACGGCATCACGATGACGCCTGAGTTTCTAAGCACGATCACATGCCCGGTCCTTGTAGTCCTCGGCGACAAAGACTTTGCCGGACCGGCCGATCCGTTGCTCGAAGCGCTGAACAACGCACGCCTCGTTACGTTGCGAAACGTTGATCATTTTGCAACGCCAAAGGATTTCGGCTTCATCGATGCTGCTCTTGATTTCCTCGCCTCGAGCCATTGACAGTGTCGGACTTCATCCTCGGAGTTGATCTCGATGGAGTATGCGGTGATCACGCCGAAGCGTTCCGGAGGGTCGTCGCCGAGGAACGAGGGGTCGATCTGTCCTCCCTGCCTCCTCAGGAGACTTGGGACTTCACCGAGTGGGACATTGACCGAGCAGAGTTCGAACGGCTCCACCGACTGGCGGTGGTTGAGCACCGCATGTTCAGAACGATGCCTGTCATCCCTGGTGCAGCGGAAACTCTCTGGCGTCTTTCCGACGCTGGAGTTTGGATTCGACTGATCACCCATCGCCTCTATACAAACTGGGGACACGCTGTGGCTGTCGCCGATACCGTCGAGTGGCTCGATCACCACTCGATTCCGTATCGAGATCTGTGCTTTCTGGGAGATAAGCCCCAAGTGGATGCCCATGCCTATGTTGACGACGCTCCTCACAATATTGAGGCGCTTCGATCCTCCGGTGCAGAGGCGCTGGTCTTTTCGCAGCGGTATAACTCAGAGGTTGAGGGTCCCAGAGCTGCCGGCTGGTCAGAGGTTGAGGAATGGGTTCTCTCATTGATGGCGGCAAGCGGTCACACCGTTCAGCCGACGATTCCTCTGCGTCTTGACAGGTCCAAGCGGTCACGAGACGAGAGCCGCTAGCCAAAGAAACTCCTTTGCTCCCGTTTCGTGACGAAGCGTCTCAGGAAAGCCAAGAAACTGACGATTCACGCACTACCTTCTTGTCGCGGTCCGATCGTGCCGCAGATTCGGATCACAGAGTCCGAACTCACCCAACACAAGGAGCGTCCATGAGCGACACATCCCAAGGTCCGGGCTGGTGGCAGGCCTCGGACGGAAAGTGGTATCCCCCGGAGCAAGCCCCCGGCGCAACACCTCAGCCGGCTGGAGCTCGTCTTGATGTCGGCGCGGCGCTGTCCTACGGCTGGGAAAAATTCGTTGCCAACCTGAGCACGATGATCCTCATCGTCATCATTTTCTTCGGCGTGCAGTTCGTCTTCACGATGTTCGTGCAGTTCGTGCGACCAAGCGGTCTGTTCACCGGACTCATCGTCACCGGCATCATCTTCGGAATCGGCATTTTCGTCGGGTTCATGATTGAGGCTGGTCTCGTCCGCGCTGCTCTGGCTATCACCGATGGTCGACCACCTGAAGCAAGCATGATGTTCTCGACAGAACGTCTGGCTCCATTTGCCATCGGAGCGATCATCGTCGCCCTTCTGTCGTTTGTCGGCATCATCGCATGCTGCATTGGCTACATCGTGGTGCGACTGTTCCTTCTTTTCTGGGCGTTTTTTGTACTTGATGCAAAGCGGAACAACGAACCAGTTGATGCCATTAAGAACTCGTTCAACCTCGTCAGCAAGAACGCTGGCGACGTACTGGTTTTCGCCATCGTTGTTGTGCTCATCAACCTGGTGACCTGTGGCCTTGCTATCGGTATCACCGAAATTGCAATCGGCTATGCCTATCGCCAACTCAACGGCGATACCGTCGCCGCCTGATAGTTCCTGCAAAACGCTAGAGGCCCCCGTCACTGACGGGGGCCTCTTCGCGTTCTTGAAGGATCTCAGCGCAAAGGAGCAGCTGAGGGATCAACTGGGGACGGGAGCATTGTTTCACCCATGAGCCAGGTATCGACCGATGCAGCGACTGAGCGTCCCTCGGCGATAGCCCAAACGATCAGACTCTGTCCGCGGCCCATATCGCCGGCCACGAAGACGCCATCGACATTGGTCGACCATGATTCGTCGCGAGCGACGTTTCCTCGCACATCGAGATCGACGCCGAGCTGCTCAAGTACGCCGCCACCTTCTGGTCCGACGAAGCCCATCGCGAGAAACACCAAATCGCAGGGGACCTCGAACTCTGAGCCCTCCACCGGTACGAAGGTAGGCCGGCCGTCAACGATCTCTGAGACAACTTCTACAGCACGGAGACCCGTGAGATTTCCGTTGGCATCGCCAAGGAACTCCAACGTATTCACCGCATACACACGCTCTCCACCCTCTTCATGGGCAGATGATGTGCGATACACGATTGGCCAGGTCGGCCAAGGGTTCTCAGCCGGACGGGACTCGGAGGGTCGAGGCATGATCTCGAACTGATGCACCGAGGTCGCACCTTGACGGTGAGAGGTTCCGAGGCAGTCTGCACCGGTGTCGCCACCACCGATGATGACAACGCGCTTGCCTTCTGCGTGAATCGGACTGCGATCAAGATCGCCTTCCTGCACTCGGTTGGCAAGGGGAAGGAACTCCATCGCCTGATGGATGCCGACGTACTCGCGACCGGGGATCGTGAGGTCACGGGCTGCGGTTGCACCTCCAGCTAAAACCACTGCATCGAACTGCTCTCGAAGCTGTTCGCCGGTGATATCGACGCCAACATTCACATTGCAGCGGAACTCAACGCCTTCGGCTTCAAGCTGAGCCAAACGACGATCAAGGTGTTGCTTCTCCATTTTGAATTCTGGAATGCCATAACGCAGAAGACCGCCGGGACGGTCGGCACGCTCAAAAACAACCACATCGTGCCCTGCACGCGCCAACTGTTGTGCGGTAGCCAGCCCTGCAGGCCCAGAACCGACGACAGCGACGCGACGGCCAGTCCGAAGCTCCGAACGCTGTGGCTCGATCCATCCCTCGGACCAAGCGCGATCGATGATTTCGACCTCAACCTGCTTAATGGTCACAGGATCTTGATTGATGCCAACGACGCATGCAGCTTCACAAGGAGCCGGACAGAGCCGACCTGTGAATTCAGGAAAGTTATTGGTTGCGTGCAAGCGATCAATGGCGTCGCGCCAACGATCTCGAAACACCAGATCGTTCCAGTCGGGAATCAGATTTCCGAGTGGACATCCGTTGTTGCAAAACGGGATACCACAGTCCATGCATCGGCTGGCCTGTTCGCGAACCTTGGCGATCGGAAAGTCTTCGTAGACCTCTTTCCAATCTCGCAGGCGAACGGGAACCTCTCGCCGAGACGGAAGTTGGCGGTCGTGCTTCATGAATCCGGTTGAATCACCCATGTCGTTGTCCTCTCACCCTCGGGCAGCGGCCATGACCGCATCGATGGGATCAGTGCCCTCAGCGAGCGCCTTGCGTTCTGCTTCAAGCACTCGTTTGAAATCTTTTGGCATGACCTTGACGAACTTGGAGCTGCTCTCCGCCCATGAATTGAGCATTGATTCCGCCACAGCGGAACCAGTCTCGTGACGGTGCTTTTCGATTCGATCCTGCAGCCATTCGAGATCTCCAGCATCGGGTCGATCGAGATCAATCATCTCGGGATTGACCCGCAGCAGGAATGTGTTGTCGGGGTCATAGACGAATGCCATTCCGCCGGACATACCGGCACCAAAATTGCGTCCGGTAGGACCAAGCACCACGACTCGTCCACCCGTCATGTACTCGCAGCCATGGTCGCCGACACCTTCGACTACTGCGGTTGCGCCGCTGTTACGAACACAGAAGCGCTCCCCGACGATGCCGCGTAGGAACATCTCGCCCTGCGTTGCTCCGTAGAGGACGACGTTGCCGGCGATGATGTTGTCTTCGGCTGCGAACGTGGCGCTCTTCGATGGACGCACAACGATGCGGCCTCCCGAGAGCCCCTTGCCCGTGTAGTCGTTGGCATCGCCTTCCAAACGAAGAGTGATTCCCTTCGGGAGGAATGCTCCGAAACTCTGCCCGGCAGATCCCTCGAAAGCGATCGTGATCGTGTCATCGGGGAGCCCATCGCCACCGAATCGACGAGTCAACTCCGACCCAAGCATCGTGCCGACTGTTCGATTGACATTTCTAATCGGCGAGGCGATCTCGACTCGCTCTCGGCGATCAAGAGCCGGAGCGGCCTGACGAATGAGCTCGTTGTCGAGGGCAAGGTCAAGCCCGTGGTCCTGCGTCGAGATGCAGCGACGACTGGCTCCTTCGGCAATCTCGGGGAGATAGAGGATCGGAGAAAGATCGAGACCAGATGCCTTCCAATGCTCGACAGCATGTTTCGAATCGATGAGTTCAACTTGCCCAATGGCTTCATCGAGAGTGCGGAACCCAAGCGAAGCGAGCAGTTCGCGAACTTCCTCGGCAATGAACTCAAAGAAGTTCACGACGAACTCTGGTTTGCCGGAGAAGCGGGCCCGAAGTTCCGGGTTCTGTGTTGCAACTCCAACCGGGCATGTATCGAGATGACAAACGCGCATCATGATGCAGCCTGAAACGACGAGCGGAGCAGTTGCGAAGCCAAATTCTTCGGCGCCGAGTAGCGCAGCGATCACAACATCACGGCCGGTCTTCAGCTGACCATCAACTTGAACGACGATTCGATCGCGAAGGTTGTTCAGTAACAATGTCTGCTGCGTCTCGGCGAGACCCAACTCCCAAGGCGCTCCTGCGTGCTTGAGCGACGTGAGCGGAGAGGCACCAGTGCCACCGTCGTGCCCGGAGATGAGCACAACATCGGCGTGGGCCTTCGACACACCTGCAGCGACGGTACCGACGCCAACCTCGGAAACCAGCTTGACGTGAACTCGTGCCTCGTTATTTGCGTTCTTCAGATCGTGGATGAGCTGCGCCAAGTCCTCGATCGAATAAATGTCGTGATGGGGAGGCGGCGAAATCAGTCCTACGCCTGGAGTCGAGTGACGCGTCTT
>WLGJ01000026.1 GCA_009703275.1 Actinomycetota bacterium | reverse complement strand
TATGAGGTTGCAGCGCTGTCTGGAGCGCCGTTGACCACAGAATCATCCAGTCGAAGTGGCGATGACCTTTTCTTGCTCTACACCGGCGGAACAACTGGTCAGCCAAAGGGCGTGATGTGGCGGCAGGACGACCTGTTCTGTGTTCTCAATCGCAGCGCAACGATCAAGTACCCCGAGGATGGCGCCCTCGACGTCGTGCGTAAGAGACTTAGCGAGGCCGGTGAACTACGAGCCCGAGTTATCCCTGCTGCACCATTGATGCACGGCACTGCTGCGTTCTCCGCGTTTGCCGTTCTCGATTCCGGTGGCGCCGTGGTGTTGTGCGAACACACCAAGTTCGACCCGGAAGAAATGCTTGACACGGTCGAAGCCCATCGGGTGACCGACCTCTCGATCGTCGGCGATGCTTTTGCCAAACCGCTACTCGACGCACTTAATGCACACCCAAAGCGTTGGGATATCTCTTCACTCAAGGTCATGCTTTCGTCAGGAGTCATGTGGTCGGCTCCAGTGAAAGACGGATTGATCGAGCACGCACCCGACTTGCTGTGTGTGGACACTCTCGGTTCATCTGAAGCGGTCGGCCTCGCGCGTTCAATTTCTTCTTCGCGCGGTACAGCGAAAACCGCGGGTTTCAAGCTTGGACCTGACGCACAGGTCATTCGTGATGACGGAACATCGGTAACTCCGGGCTCAGGAGAATCTGGCTTGGTTGCCATAGCGGGACGAGCGCCAATCGGATATTTCAACGACCCCGAGAAATCCGCCAGAACGTTCAGGGAGATTGGTGGTCGCCGGTGGACAACACCTGGTGATTTCGCAACCGTCAATGAGGATGGGACCGTCACTCTCCTTGGTCGAGGGTCTGGCTGTATCAACACGGGTGGCGAAAAGGTGTTTCCGGAAGAGGTCGAAGAGTCGATCAAGATCCATCCACTCGTACGCGACGCGGTCGTCATGGGAGCACCCCACGAGCGCTTTGGCCAACAGGTCATAGCCTTCGTCGAGCCAAATGCTGGCAGCGAACTCGATCCCGAAGAGTTGAAAGCTGCGCTACAGAGCCGACTCGCCGGCTACAAAATCCCCCGGCACCTAGTGATCGTTGAGTCGATCGGACGGGCGGCCAACGGAAAGGTCGACCAGGCCCGCTGGAAAGCCGAAGCCGCACGTGTCGGAAGTGCATCGGCCTGAGTTGGTCTGGGAGACTGCCCAGGTGAGCGATACAACAGCAGTTCCGATCCCGCCTGATGTAGAGAGCGCGGATCCATCGGAGTCAGAGCCCAACAATCCGCGTCTCGATCGTTGGATCAATAAGACGACTCTGCCCCTTGACTTACTCGCGCTCTGCACAATCTGGCTCACTGTTGTTCCGTTAGGAACGATTCACCGTGTCGCAGATCAGCCAATGCTTTGGTATATCGGCCGGCTCGCTCTCTCCGTGATTTACGGGGTGGATATGGCAGTGCGCACCTATCTCTCTCGGCATCGGCTGAGGTACTTCACCCATCATCCTGTTGGTGTCCTTGCTGTCATCCTTCCGGTCATTCGACTCCTGTTCAGTCTCAGACTGCTACGGGCGATGTTTAAGAAGGGCAATACCGGTCATTTCGTTTTCGTTTCAATCGCGCTTCTGTTCAACCTCGTCGTGATTGTTTGGGGTTTCGAGCGCACTGCCTCCGGAGCAAACATCACGAGTATCGGGATTGCTGTGTGGTGGGGATGCGTCACGGTGTTTACCGTCGGCTACGGCGACTACTACCCAATTACGACTCCGGGTCGAATAGCGGCGGTGGGGATCATGGTTCTGGGACTCACAACCGCAGCAGTCATCACCGCTCAGATTGCTTCGGGTTTCATGGATCAAGCTCAGAGTCGACGTAATGCTGCTTCAGGTCCAGATGACGATTCGACCGATGGTCGAATCCGAAGAATCGAAGAGATGCTCAACACTCACTTCGAACAAACCGACTCAACCAAGGATCAGACGTAATCCCTGTGGCGTAGCCAATTGATTGAGAGCCAGCCCCAAATAGGGGGCAGGTACGCAGTAAACAGTCGAGCCGTGAATGTTGCGGCGATTGCTTGTTGATCGGGAATGCCCGCTGCAGTGAAGCCCCCGATGAGTCCGGCTTCGATGACCCCGATACCGCCTGGTACCGGAGCAATCCCTCCGAGTATCGATGCAAGCGTATTGATGATGATCAGTTGCATCAGTCCGAGTGATTCACCGTAGGTGTGAAGTGCAGCCCAAAGGACGAGCGCGTAGAAAATCTGCGAGAGCGCATTTCCGGCGAGCATCTGAACGCCCTTGCGGGGGTTCTTCATGACGGCGGAGAGATTTTCTTTCGCGGCACGAATTTGGGGAATGAGAAACTTCGTGATCCGGTGACGCAGCTTCGGAATCACGAAGACGATTGCGACGACGACGGCAAGAACAATTGCGGCAAGGAGGATCTTCCCGGAGAGTCCACTGGTGCCGCCTGATCCGCTCTTGCTGAGGGAAAACGCGCTCGCGCCGAAGATGAGAGCGATGAGGAGGAAGACGACCTCGGTGAAACCGGAGGCAACTGAATTAAGAAGACTTGAAGTGACAGCTACTGCTGACTTCAAACCTTGTTTCTGAAAGAAACGAACTTGGAGAGCAAACGTTGTCACTCCACCTCCAGCGAGTCCGGTGAACTTCGTCCCGATCTCGAGCATGATGACTGGGCGAAGTGGCAGCGGTTTGCTCACCGAGCCAAGGAGTGACATCGCAAGCCCGCCAATCGGAACCCAGGCGAGCAAGAAGACGAAGGGCACCCAAATCCAGTGGGCGTCTTTGAACATCGTGGACCATTCGACATGAGCGAATTGGCCGATGAGCAGGTACATGCCGAGGATTGTGAACGCGGCGATCAGGATTGATGAAGGGGCAACGCGGCGGAGCTCTTCGAGCTTGGGGGCTTCGACACCGGTTTTTGAACTGACCTCATCGCGAAGCCGCGCACAGAGTTTCTTGAGGTCGTCAGCTGATCGGCGGTTGACGCGAGGAAGCGCGGTCGTCTGCAGATAGGGAAGGAGGGCGGATAGGCCGTCTTTGCCAAGTGAGGTCTGGGCCGCTGCAATTGCCCGGTCGTCGCCGACAAGATCGGCAAGAGTGGCGAGAAGGGCAACGCGGTCTGAGTAGAACGCATCGGAATCTGGCCTGGTGTTCGCCGTTGCAAGGTCGGTGAATGAGGCACCCGCTTCAGACAGGACAAACGTTTTCGCCCAGATGCCACCGTGGGTAATTCCCGCATCGTGAAGCTTGCTGAGTTGAGTCCACGTATCGACGAGCTGTTCATCGGTGATCTTCTCAGGCTGCATCTGGTCAAGCGTGTCGCCCTTAATGGCCGCAAGAACGAGTGTTGCGTCGCCTCGTGAGCCGATCGTTGCTGCGGTGACAACGCTCGGAACCTGAACCCCTGCACGTTCGGCAAGAAGTAGAGCGAACGCCCGATGTTCAATCTGTTGCTGTCGGCCAAAACTGAGGACTGGTCCAGAATCTTTGTACCAAAGAAAGCGGCCAATCTTCGTAAGGAGTTGCGCGTCGGTTGCGTCGCGTCCGATCACAATGATTCGTAGCGGAGTTCCATCGGATCTCGTTGCGCTGTAGGCCTTCTCGCCCCACGCCTGCACTGAGCTCACGCTGACGTCATCGACGGAAATGTCAATTGAATCAAGGTCGCTCGAAACTTCATTGGGATCGGGGGCGCCATCGGGAGAACCAAGAATGAGATGGATGGCGGCTGCGAGAGCCCAGCCAAGTGCGATGGCTCCAAAGACGCCGGCTGGATAGCCCTCGGTGCGCGCAACTGCACTCACTGCGACGATGGTTAAGAGCGTCGTCATCAGGCGTCTAGAGGGGCGAGTCAATTCAGGGCCCGCCACAAAGAAAACCGCCGCAAGAACAGTGAGACGTAACGGTGGGTACTGCGGGTAGTGGGAAAGCTCTTTAGCGGCGGCTCCAATGACTGCAGGAGCGTCGATTACGTGTTGAAGTCCAAGCGTCAGAAGACTTCCGCCCACAAGCGCAATCGAAAGACCGGAAATGAATCGGATCCGTCGCGAGGAAAGTGCGATTGCATAAACCACAACAATGGCAACGACGACGCCGCCGCCATTGGCAATGGTTGCAACTCTGAGAAGTGGGTCGGGCAGAGACTCGACCGCGGAGTGAATCGATCGTTCGAGTTTCGAATACGAGAGCGCTCCGACAGTTCCGAGAGCGAACAGCACAATCCCAGCGATAACGCGAAAGACATCGCTTGCTCTGCGATGAAGCCCATGATCAGGAACGACGCCAAAGAGCGTGACCCATCCGGCCTTCGTCGGAAGGCGGCGTCGTCGCTGGACGGTAGGCATTTACTAGGAGATTGTTGCTTCCGCGAACGCGCGCATTTCGCGTTCGACATCCGGACCAGCAGGTGTGTAGAGGATTTCTGTTACGCCCATCGAAGATGCGTGTGCAACCTTCTCTTTCACAGCAGCCTTGTCGCCAGTCCATCCGACTCCTGCAAGAGTCGCTTCGTCAGCGAGGTCGAGCACAACTTGGTCTCGTCCAAACACTTCAGTCACGTGACCTTCATGTACGGCAAGGTGCCGTTCTGTTGCTGGACGAGATGCCTCGACGTCTGCGAGCCATTCGGCTCCGCCAGGCATCGCAGTGAGAAACTCGGGGGCCGCTTCCCAGCAGCCGTGATATCCGACGACATACCAGGGTCCGATTGCAGCGCGTGCTCGAGGGGAGCCAGCTGATTCGCCGTCGTCGAGAACTGAACCAGAAACCATGAGTACCTGATGACCCCATGGTCCCTCGAGGGGTTGCACTCCTATGAGGCCGGTGCATGTTCCGTTCGCGATCAATTCCTTGGTGATGTCGAGGCCCTTGGGGCCCATTGCCGAGAGCAAGAGTGGCACATCGATTGGTCGATCCGCGGTGAGAGATGATCGGTGGATCATTTGAACGCGCTCGCCTTCGACGTCGGCAACGCCGCCGTTCAGGAGCGTGTGAAGCGCTTCTATGTATTCGCGCGTGGTCTTCCACGAAAGTGCCTTCTTGCCCAGCACCATTCGTGCGGTGAAACCGGTGCCGAATCCGACCATGAGGCGGCCCGGTGCCATTCGCTCGATTGTGGCGATAGCTGAGGCCGTGGTCATGACATGGCGAAGGTTCGGTACAAGTACTGCCGTGCCTACGTCGAGATTGCCTGTGGCGTTGAGGATGTTCGCGATGTTGATCCAGATGTCCTCGTACAGGGCTGCTGAGTCGTACAACCACGCACGACGAAACCCAAGCTTCTCAGCGAGTTGCGCGTGGTGGACGGCGTCAGGACCCGGCGTGATTCCGATCGAGATTTCCATGGTCACATCATCCCACGTCAAAGGCGTGAGATGGGAAGTGCGCCCACTTGGTTCAGGGAATGCGATGATCTGAAGTCATCGATGAGGGGGAGTCATGGGTTCAACTCGAGGTCTTGGAGAACAAGCGGCAGACGAGTGGGCGGTCCGCAACGTGATCGTCAGGCTGGCGCAGTACGCAGACGGACTCGGCTCGTGTGAGCAATATGCAGATCTCTTTACCGAGGACGCCGATTGGCTGATGCCAAATGCTCCACGACATGGTCGTGCCGACATCCTCGAAGGAAGTCTGGCCCGCCGCGCTGAGGGCACGGTCGGGCCCGGAAGCAATTCCCGCCACGTTGTGGCCTCTACCGCGGTTGAGTTCACGAGTGACGATGAAGCCGTGGCTGATTCGTATTGGGTCTATTACGTGGAGACCAACGTCGCACCCCGAGTCACGCTCGTTGGCCACTATCACGACACGCTTCGACGCACGTCAGAGGGTTGGAAGATGGCCAGACGCGAGATCACCTTCGGGTGATGGCGCACTATCTGTCCGATATTTGAGGCCTCACCCTTTTCGGTAGGGTCTCTTCTCGTGATGAGCCGATGACTGCAGCGATAGAGGCCGAGGGTCTCACGAAAACCTTTGGTGGGGAGTTTCTGGCGCTTAACGGCGTCGGGTTCACTGTCGAAGAAGGAACCGTGCTTGGCCTGCTTGGTCCGAACGGTGCCGGCAAGACCACCACCGTTCGGGTGCTGACGACAACGCTCGTTCCAGATTCGGGCTGGGCCCGTGTCAATGGTCTCGATGTCGTGAAGGACGCGAACAAGGTTCGGTCAAGCATCGGACTTGCCGGGCAGTATGCGGCCGTCGATGCAAACCTCACGGGACGTGAGAACCTGCGAATGGTCGGCCAGCTTTTCCAGTTGTCGCGTAAGGACGCGTCGCGTGTCGCTGACGAACTCCTTGAGCACTTCAACCTCACCGAAGCAGCGAACCGTCCCTCGAAAACCTATTCGGGCGGAATGCGACGTCGGCTTGATATTGCTGCCGCGCTTGTAGTCCGCCCCCCGGTTCTCTTTCTCGATGAGCCGACAACTGGGCTCGACCCGAACAGTCGAACTGCGGTGTGGCAGGTCGTGGAAGACCTTGTTGCGAACGGCACAACCGTTTTGCTTACAACGCAATACCTCGAGGAAGCCGACCGTCTTGCCGACAACATCGTCGTCGTTGATCGGGGTGCTGTGATTGCAGAAGGTACGCCAGCAACGTTGAAAGCGACACTTGGCGAGACGGTTCTTGATCTTGGATTTTCTGACGTCGGTGCGGCGTCTGCAGCATCAAAACTGTTCGTGAGTTCGTGGCCCGCTCCGCCAGTTCTCGACGGCTCCATCCTTGAGCTGCCGATCGATGCGGGGCCGTCCCAGGTGATGATGGCACTACGTAAACTCGACGAAGCCGGTATGGCCCCAACGTCAATGACACTGCGAGAACCAAGTCTCGATGACGTGTTCTTAAGTCTCACCGGCCGTCGCGCAGAACTCGGCGAGGACAACTGATGACCAGCACCGTGTTGCCGCAGGCCGCCACTCCAGTGAAGCGCTCAAAGCTGCGCAGATCAATCAACGATTGCATCGTCGTTACTGAACGGAATCTGGTTTCGTACGTTCGAATCCCGGATCAGCTGTTCTTTTCGAGCGTTCAGCCAATCATGTTCGTGTTGCTCTTCCGATATGTCTTCGGCGGCGCAATCGCTACACCCGGCATGAGTTATGTCGACTACCTGATGCCCGGCATTTTTGTGCAGTCTCTTCTTTTTGGATGTGTCAGTACGAGCGTCGGGCTCGCAGAGGATCTTCAAAAGGGACTCATTGAGCGTTTCCGTTCACTACCGATGGCCAGATCGGCCGTGTTATTCGGTCGAACAATTTCTGACGCCGTCAGAAATATTTTCGTGATGATCCTCATCACACTCGTAGGTTTTGCCGTCGGTTTCCGTATCGGAACATCATTCGGCCTTTATCTCGTCGCCTTCGCGCTACTTATTTTGTTCGCCTTTTGCTTCTCTTGGGTCTTTGCCTTCATCGGTCTCTCGGCATCGAATAGCGAAACCGCTGGACTCATGGCGTTCCCGATTCTCTTCCCCTTGACGTTTGCGTCGACAGCATTCGTGCCAGCAGAGTCGATGCCAACTTGGTTGCGGTGGTTTGCAGAGCACCAGCCGGTCAGCATCGCGGTGAACGCCACGAGAGGTCTTATGCAGGGTGGACCAGGTGCCGACACCACCCATTGGGTAGTTCTGACCCTTATCTGGTCGGCGATATTCCTCGCGATATTCGTTCCGCTTGCAGTGTGGCGATACCGTCGAGTCGGTTGATCAACACTTCCGGGGGGAACTATGGCAGGCGCACTGGACGGAATTCGGATTCTTGATATCTCGACCGCGCTCACTGGGCCTTATCCCGCCGCGCTGCTGGCTGATCAAGGTGCTGACGTCATCAAGATTGAGCGTCCGGGTCTCGGCGACCTAGCTCGCTGGGTAGGGGTTGCTGTCAACGGTGTCTCAGCGCTCTTCCAGTCGTGCAACCGCGGAAAGCGATCGATTGCGCTCGATATGGCGACGCCACAAGGTCTTGCCATTGTTCGTGAGCTCGCAGCACGAAGCGATGTCGTCATTCAAAACATGCGTCCTGGTGTCGCCGAGCGGCTCGGAATCGGCTGGGAAGATCTCTCGAAAGGTCGCGACGATCTTGTCTACATCTCACTGTCTGGTTTTGGTCAGACCGGTCCGTATGCACAGCGAGGTGCATACGACACCGTGATTCAGGCATATGCAGGGCTCGGATCGAACCAATCCGACCCTGACGACGGAACACCGGTGTTTCTCCGTCAAACGGCTGCGGACAAGATCACCGCGATGTATGCGGTACAAGCAATTACCGCAGCACTCTTTGCCCGAGAGCGCGGAATGGGTGGTCAACACGTCGAACTTTCCATGGCCGATTCGGTTGTGTCATTTCTCTGGGCCGACGCCGCGGGCAACGAGGTGATGATGGATTCCGACGGATCCATGAACTCAAGTTTTGTGCAGGGGTCAAAGCCCTTCCGTTTCTCGGACGGTTTTGGGATCGCAACCCCAACCTCCGATGCCGATTTTCATGGCATGTGCGAAGCGCTCGGCGTCGAGGGTCATGACGATCCTCGTGTCGCAACCATCGGAGAGCGTCGCAAGCATCCAGAACTGAATGGCGAGATCATGTCGAAGTGTCATGTGGCGGCAGGATCATTTACGTGTGAGCAGATTTCGCAACGTATGGAAGCGTTGAAGGTGCCCTTTGCTCTCGTCGTGGATCCGAAGGACCTTCCGAATGATCCACACGCTCAAGCGATCGGAATGTTTGAAGAGTTTGATCATCCAGTCGCTGGTCGCGTCCGCCAACCTCGACACCCAGCACAATTCTTAGGTACTCCAGCCACATTGCAGACTGTTTCGCCGCTACTCGGAGAGCACACGGATGAGATTCTCATCGAGCTCGGTCGCGGTGAAGATGTCGAACAACTTCGAGCGGATGGCATCGTTTTCTAAGTAGCGAACGATTGCTCGTAACCGAGGGCGACAAGCATCTGGCTCATCGGAGCGCAGCCTCAATTGCTGAAAGATCATCTGCGGAAGGCGACCACAAGCCAGCTTCAACGTTGGCAATGATCTGCTCAGGTGATGTGGCGCCTGCGATCACGGAAGCAACGGTGGGCCGAGATGCGAGTCCACCAAGCGCAACTTGTAGGAGCGAAAGGCCCCGCTCAACTGCGAAGGCCGAGAGAGCGTCGACCTTGTCGAAATTTGCATCCGAAAGCATCGAATCCATATGCCACGCCGCAATGCGGCCATCGGCAGGAGCGGCCACGCCGCGTTGGTACTTCCCGGTCAGGAGGCCACTGGCAAGTGGGAAATAGGGAAGTTGGCCGAGTCCGAAGCGAGCGCATGCTGGAAGGACATCAGTTTCAGCGCCGCGTTCGATGAGGTTGTAGTGGTTCTGAGCGCTTATGAATCGAACTGATCCGGTTGTTCGTGCGATCCAATCGGCGTCAGCAATCCGCCAACCCGCAAAATTCGAATTACCGATGTAGCGAACTTTTCCTTCATGGACGAGGTCGCTGAGCGCACTCAGTGTTTCTTCGATTGGTGTCGACGGATCCGGCATGTGGAGTTGGTAAAGATCGATGTAATCGGTGCCGAGACGCGAGAGCGAGCGCTCAACGGCCTTGCGGATGTAACGACGCGAACCCCGTGCGCCCCAGTCGGGACCATTTGCGCCGCGAAGGTCGCTGCCAAATTTTGTAGCGAGAACAATTTCGTCTCGCCGAGACCCGAGTGCTTTTCCGAGAAAGATCTCTGAATCGCCATAAGAGTCTGAGGTGTCGAACATGGTGATGCCATGTTCGAGTGCTGCGCCGACTACTCGCTCGGTCGCTGCGGCGTCGATGCGCATACCGAAGTTGTTGCAGCCAAGTCCCACAGTCGAGACCATGAGGCCGCTGTCGCCGAGATGGCGATAGGTCATGTCAGTCATACCGGTCTCCGTTCAGATTCCGAGTGCGTCGCGTGTGCGGTCGAGTTCGGTGACGTCGGCTGTGGTGGGGACGAGAAAGAGTTCGTCGCAGCCGAGTGACTCCAGCGTCTCCACGGCGTTTCGGAGCGACTCGGGCGTTGACGTCGCAAGCATTGACGCCATCATCGTTCCGACCTCTTCGCCGAAGATTTTCATGTAGGAGTAGCCGTAGTCATACAGGCGCTCTTGCGCGCCATCGCCGAGTGCATACCAGAGGCTGGCCGAGATGTGCGGCGCATCTGAGCGACCTTCTGCAGCCCAAATGTCGCGGATGCGAGAGAACGCAGCATCAGTGGCAGCGGGATCAATGCCAAAGACGGTCGAGCCGTCATCGACTCCATTCGCCCATTTGGCTGCTCGAGCGATTGCCTTGGGCCCCATTGCTCCGGCGATAAACGGCGGACCGCCGGCCTGAACTGGAGGTGGACCCACAGGATCAGCGCCTTCGAAAGGAGGCTCGCCATTCCAGATCCGACGCATCGTTTCGACCTGTTCGTCCATTCGGGACCAACGGCGCTCATATGAACCAGAAATTGCTCTGTAGTCGTGTTCACGACCACCAACGCCGATTCCCACAGTGAGTCGACCATTCGAGAGCTGGTCCACAGAGGAAAGCTGTTTCGCGACATCGACAGCGTCGTGAGCAGGCAGAACGATGATCGTGGTCCAGAGCCGCACCCGCTCTGTCAGGGCTGCTGCAGCGGAAAGCTCCACTACCCAAGAATGGCTGGGATAGGTGACGCGCTCGGGCACCGCCAAACTTGACCACGGGCCTTCATCGATTGCTCGACACCAGGACAATGTGTCGCTGCGGTTGTGAGCAACCATCGTCGGCATGGTCATTGCGATGTCCATTGATGTTCCTGTCGTCTACGTACGTGGGTGGCCCGTCGATACTGACGGCACGGCGCAGAGTACTTCGGCAAGACTCGGGAGGTTCGTGACGCCGGGGGGTGTCATGGGGGAGAGCAGCGTGATGGTCGATCTCTACAGTCCCGACACCTATGTCGACGGTGCTCCGCACGCCGAATTCGAGCGACTTCGCCGAGAGGATCCAGTGCACTGGCAGGAGATTCCTGGGCAGGCCGGCTACTGGGCGGTGCTGCGTCATGCCGACGTTGTTCATGTCTCCCGCAATCCATTGCTGTTTTCTTGTGAAGCAGGAGGGGTGGTTCTCGAAGACCTTGATCCCGATCGCCTTGCTCGAATGCGCGACATGTTGCTTTCAATGGACCCTCCGCGACACATCGCATATCGGAAGCCACTCGCTCCGGAATTCGCGTTACGTGTGATTGCAGGAATGGCAGATCAGATCCGGACGATCACGTCGGAGATCTTTGATCGCGCCGCCGAGACGCGCGAAGTCGAATTCGTTCATGACGTTGTTGGTCCGTTGCCGACGCAAGTCATCGGTCGTCTCTTCGGGTTGCCGGAGAAGGATTGGGATTGGCTTCATCGACTCGCTCAGATGAATACGAGTGGTCAAGACCCAGACTTGAACCCAGACGGTGATCTCAGCGAAGCGGGAAGCGCTGACTCATCGATGCAGATGGCGATGTATGGGATGGCCTTTGCCGCGGAGCGACGGAAGATCGACCCACAGGGCGATCTCATGGACGTCATTCTCGGCCAAGAGTTCGATGGCCGGTACCTCACTGATCCCGATATCGGGAGTTTGCTTGTTCAGATGATCACCGCAGGGAACGACACGACTGTGTCGATGCTCGCTGGTGGGCTTTGGGCGCTTCTTGAGCACCCGGATCAACTTCTCCTACTGCGGAACGATCCATCGATGATTCCGGGTGCGGTGGAAGAGATTCTTCGCTGGTTCAATCCGCTGCACTACTTCCGCAGAACTGCAACCGATGACGTCGAACTTGGTGGCAAACAGATTTCGAAAGGCGACAAGGTAGCGATGTATTACACATCCGCCAATCGAGACGAGGCCGTTTTCGCAGATGCTCAGCGTTTCGACATCACGAGATCGCCAAATCCTCAGCTCTCGTTTGGCATCGGAGAGCACTTCTGCCTTGGCGTCCATCTCGCTCGTCTCGAAGGAAGAGTCTTTTTCGAACAGTTGCTTGAGAGATTTTCGAAAATTGAGCTCGTCGGTCAACCTGTGCGAGTGAGATCCAATCTCAACAATGGAGTTAAGAAGCTTCCCGTGCGACTCACGATCTGAAGACCCTGGCAGTTGAAGAGATGAAAGACTCAGCGACATGACGTTGTTCGGAATTGGAGATGAACCCGCTCACGATGGACGCAGCTCCTTTAGTTTCGCTGCCGAGAATCTTTTGCGAGACGGACGCATCAATGAAGTTGGAGAGTACCGATGAGCATCCACGATTTAGTGATTCGTAACGGCACCATTGTCGACGGTACTGGCCGCTCTCAATTCATAGGAGATATTGCCGTTACGGGTGGCATCTTGACCCAAGTCGGCGGAACCGTTGTTGGCGAAGGCGCAGAGGAGATCGATGCGACCGGGCTACTCGTTACTCCAGGGTTCGTCGACATTCATACTCATTTCGACGGCCAAATCACCTGGGATGAAATTCTTGAGCCGTCGGTATCGCACGGAGTCACCACGATCGTGGCGGGCAACTGTGGAGTTGGCTTCGCTCCAGTCGCGCCAGAGCGTCGGGAGCAACTCGTTCAGTTGATGGAGGGTGTCGAGGACATACCCGGGGTTGCCCTCACCGAAGGAATGTCTTGGGACTGGGTCACCTACCCCGACTACCTCGATGCACTCGACAAACGTCAGTGGTCGATGGATGTGGCGACACAAATCACACACGGCGCCCTGCGAGTGTGGGTAATGGGCGACCGCGCCGTCGGTGAGCACACCGCAACATCAGAAGATGCTGCCCAAATGGCATCTCTTGTTACCGAAGCACTGGAAGCCGGAGCACTTGGGTTCTCATCCTCTCGCACCTACGCGCATCAGGCCCCTGATGGAAGTTATGTGCCTGGCACCCATGCCGATGCCGATGAGCTCTGGGCAATTGCTCGCGCGATGCACGAATTTGGTCACGCCGTTTTTGAAGTCTCGCCCTTAGGTGTCGTCAGCTCTGACCCGGAGATGCTCATCAAGGAATTCGACTGGATGCGGCGGATGTCCGCTGAGTTTTCAATTCCGGTGCTGATGATCCTTAATCAGATTCCTTCAAACATCGACCTCTATCGCGAGATCCTTGACCTTTGTCTCGAGGCTCGATCAGACGGTGCGCTCGTTATTCCTCAGGTCTCAGCCAAGAGCCAAGGTCTGCTCATTGGACTGACCTCATCGCACGCGTTTCTTCGCAGGCCAACGTTCCGGAAGGTGCGTGAGGAATCAAACGGCGATCTCGATGCCCTGGTTACGAGGCTTCGCGACCCAGAGGTGAGAGCAGCGATTCTTTCTGAGGAAGATCTCCCGCCAAGTGGAGAGCTCTATGAGGGAATATCCGTTTTTGCTCAAAATGGGGCTTCAATCATTTTTCCGATGAGTGAACTCATCGACCAAGAGCCTGGTCATGAAGAGAGCGTTGCTGGTCTCGCTGCGGCAGCTGGCGTTACCGAGATGGAAATGATGTACGACCGAATGCTCGATCGCGATGGTCGTGCACTCATGATGGCGGGCATCAATAATTACGCCAACGCAGGACTTGACGGTGTGTACGACATGATCACCCACCCCGCATCTGTCCTTGGTGTTTCCGATGCCGGTGCACATTGCAACCTCCTCGTCGATGCGTGCATGCCCACCATGGTGCTCACCCACTGGGCCCGAGACCGGTCTCGCGGTCCTCGGCTTTCTCTTGAGTCAGCGGTACGGATGCAGACACTCGAGACGGCCACTGTTTATGGGCTTGGCGACCGAGGGTCGCTTGAAGTTGGGAAGCGTGCCGATCTCAACGTGATCGACTTCGAGAATCTTCACCTGCTGCATCCCGAACTGGTCCACGACCTGCCCGCCGGTGGCCATCGGCTAATCCAGCGAGCCACTGGCTACCGCTTTACCATCGTGGCCGGTGTCATCACCCGAAAGGACGACCACGACACAGGGGCCCGTCCCGGCCGACTCGTCCGTGGGATGCGCTGACGGCGTAACATCTGTGGAACTCGTCACTCAAGGAGACTCCGGACATGACACTCGTTCACTCAAACGCACCCGAAGCCGTTCACATCGGTGCCGATGAACTCCCGTGGGTTGAAATTGGGAATGGAAACAAGCTTCGCGTTCTGCAGGTGAAGATCGAAGAAGGTCTTTGGATCGTTGAGAACATCATGCAGAAGGGCTTCGAGGTCCAGACCCACAAGCACACTGGTCCTGTGTGGGGTTACACCGTCAGTGGTGGCTGGAAGTACAAGGAATACGACTACGTGAACCGCGCCGGTTCGTTCTTGTACGAACCTGCCGGTTCTGTGCACACGCTTCAGTGCATCGAAGACAACACCCAGGTGTGGTTCCACATGTACGGATCGAATCTCAACCTCGATGCAGACGGAAACGTCGAATCAGTCACCGATGGCGCAACCTCGCTGGCTGGCTACTTCGCATTGTGTGAGATGCAAGGTATTCCGCGTCCAAACGTTGTCGTGGGCTAACAACGTCTCACGCAGTTACCTCAGAGAAATTCGTCAAGGAAGTCGACCATTGCGTCGAAAGCCTTTTCGCGTCCGGGATCTTCATATGCGCTGAAGTGGTGGCCTTCAATCATGGCGAGGCGTTTCGGACTTGAAGCGCGTTCGTAGGTGTCCAGCGCAACCGCGGTCGAGGCAACTTCATCATTGGTGGCGACAACCATGAGGAGTGCCGTTCCATTGAGTGAAGGCGAGCAGGCTCCGGGATCAAATGGTGGTGTGGTCGTCATGACCATGGTCACGGTGTTGTTCCAGCCATTTTGAGGACCGTTGGCGAGGAACCACTCTGACGATTCTGGGTGGGGCAGAACTGCTGCTTCTATTCCTGAATCGAGAACAACCGCCATTGGTCCGATTTCACGGAGGCCGACGTCTAGAGAAGCGTTATCGAAGGCAACCCGCATTGCGATGAAGCGTTGCTCGGCGTGTGTGGGATTCGTAATGAGGTCTCCCATGCCGGAGAACGGAGCATTCGCGATGACAGCTTTGATTTCGGGATGAAGAGCACCGAGAACAATCGCTTCTCCACCGCTGAAACTTGAGCCCCAGAGTGCGATGCGGTCGGGGTGAACCTCAGGCCGAGAGCGAAGCTGATCGACGACTTCCCACATGTCGTGGGTCTGCACCCAAGGATTCACCACATTGCGCGGCTCTCCCGCAGACTCGCCAAGTCCGCGATGGTCATACAGGTACACGGCGTATCCAGCCGAAGCGAATTGCTCAGCAAACCAAGGCAGACCCATTGCTCGTGTTGCGGAGAACCCGTGACTCATGATGACGGTGGGGGCAGATCGGGAATCTGAATCTGGAAGATAGAGGTCGCCCGCAAGAACGGTGCCATCGTCCAAAGTGAGTGGAAGTGGTCGGGGAGCAGGTGTCATAGATGCGATGCTAGG
>WLGJ01000025.1 GCA_009703275.1 Actinomycetota bacterium | reverse complement strand
TGTCGTTGTCGCAACAATTCTTGTGCTGGTGGCGATGCTCATTCGCGGCGTCAACCTCACGCCACTTCGACTCTCAGAGAGTTGGACTCGGGCAATCGCCGCATTAACGCCGCCAACCCTTGCAGCACTCGAAGGATTGCCTGAGCCCATCTTTCTCGTAGATGGCTACGGCTTGGACGGATCAGCAGGACTCGACGTCCTGGCGCAAGCGGAAGAAGCCGGAATCGATGTGCGCCGCGGCCCAAGTTGGGCATACATCTACGGAGACAAGCGAACGATCGAACGTTCGCAAGCTGCATCAGAATTGCTCTTCCTCACTGATTCAGCGCGGCTCGAGATGCAAACCAACCCCGATTACCGAGAAATCTTCAGCTACGACCCGCTGACACCAGATCAGCGCGCCGAATTCAATGCGCTCGTCTCGAAATACGCTGCCTTCGATGCCCAACCGGGAATGTCGACTCTCGACCAAGTTCGCGTCCAAGAGCAGTTGCTCCAAAAATGGACACAAGCCGAACTCGCAGCAAAATCCCCGAGTGCGGATTTCAAGCGGTACTTCAAATTGCTCCTCGATGGTCCGATCGTTTCTGTCTTCGTCTCGAACGGACCGCCTCGCTAATTCAGGGCCCTCCTGACACCAAAGCCTTGATCGACGGCGGAACTAGCATCACCTTGTCGTGACCGCTGCTCCTGCCCCCGCTCCCGCATCTGGCCAAACGGTCAAGATCCGACCCCGAGCACGACTCGCAGTTCTTGTCGGGCGCACCGTTGCATGGGCATCGCGAGTGGTGCGCTTCGGAACCGGATCGGTCATTGGTGGCCGGGTGTCACTACTCGTTGACCGAAACCTTCTTGCGGAACTCACTGGGTCACGCGATGTTGCAATCGTCAGCGCGACCAACGGGAAAACTACGACGACCAAACTTCTTTCAGCTGCGCTCAGTTCTCGCCAACCTGTGGTCTCAAATTGGCTTGGCGCCAACATGACTCCCGGCATCGTCGCCGCGCTCGCTGCAGCGAACTCGACAGATACGGCAGTTCTCGAGGTTGATGAGCGTTGGGTTGATTCGGTCCTTCGCGCCACAAATGCCAGCACCGTGGTGCTGCTGAATCTGAGTCGTGATCAACTCGACCGGACACAAGAGGTTCGCAAACTCGCCGAACAATGGCGCAACGCGCTTACTTCCACTCCGCCACGCACCGTCATAGCGAATGCCGATGATCCCCTCGTGACGTGGGCCGCGCTCGCCGCACCAAGCGTCACTTGGATCGCCACGGGACAGGAATGGACTGCCGATGCTGCGGGATGTCCTGCGTGTTCCGGCCGAATCGACTTCGTCGACACCGGGTGGGCCTGCACATCATGTGATCTCAGGCGTCCCCGCGTCGATGTGTTTGTCGAAGACGACACCATTTCCATCGCCGGTCGCAGTTTTCGTTCACCACTGGCACTCCCCGGCCGGGTGAATCGAGTCAATGCAGCTTTTGCTCTTGCAGCATCCTCAGCAATGGGCACTGACCTCGATGCGGCATTCGACGCACTCGATAACATCACCGAAGTTGCGGGCCGCTACCGCGTAGCCGATTTCAATGGCACAAACATTCGCCTTCTCTTGGCCAAGAACCCCGCCGGCTGGCATGAAGCACTCGAACTCCTCGAGGGACCATCAACACCTCTCGTTATCGCCATTAATGCCCGAATCGCCGACGGCCACGATCCTTCTTGGCTTTGGGATGTGGCCTACGAGCGCGTCGGCAATCGACTTGTAATCGCCATCGGCGAACGACGCCACGACCTTGCCGTGCGTTTCCGCTATGGAAACATCACTCATCGTGTAGCCGAAAGTCTCGAAGAAGCCCTCGAACTTGTCCGCCAGTCACCTGACTTCGACCCAACTGTTCCCGTTGACGTCGCGTCGAATTACACAGCGTTCCAAGATCACCTCGAAAAAGTTGGCGGCGTGCTGTGACGAGTACTCCCGGCCTCAACCGAACTGACTCTGCAGTTCGAATCGTTTCGCTCTATCCCGACCTTCTCGGCACCTACGGCGACGGAGGCAACGCACTCGTTCTTTCCCGTCGTCTCGAATGGCGAGGGATAGCGGTAGAGCACATCACTGTCGATGCCGGAGCACCCGTTCCCGATTCCGCCGACCTCTATCTGGTTGGCGGCGGCGAAGACGGCCCGCAGGTGCAGGCGACGCGCGAACTTGAACTCAGCCAAGGGCTTCATCGAGCTGTCGACAAGGGAGCCGTCGTCCTCGCCATTTGCGCGGGCATGCAGATTCTTGGCCATCGATTTCCCGACGCAACCGGCACTAGCCGCAGCGGGCTTGGGTTACTTGACTGTGAAACCGTCAGAGTCAACCGGCCACGCGCCGTCGGCGAACTCCTCACCACCAATGCACGCCTCACAACTCCCCACGGCCTCATTGAACTCGGCCCACTCACCGGGTTCGAAAATCATGCGGGTCGGACAATTCCCGGGTCCAATGCCGTGTCCTTCGCTTCCGTCGAAGTTGGCGAGGGCAACGGAGATGGCTCTGAAGGTGTCGTAACCGGAACTGTCGTTGGCACATACCTGCACGGACCAGCACTCGCACGTAATCCCCGCCTCGCTGATGCTCTACTCGAATGGATTGTCGGTCCGACAGAGATGACTCCGCTCGATGACAGCGACGTCAACGCGCTTCGAACTGAGCGAATTCACGCAGCGCGAGAGCACGAACTCGCCCCGCGGCGCTCATGGCGTGACATCCTGAGGCGATCATGACAACTGAACTCACCCGTCCCCGGCGGTCTTTGCGATCAGTGACCCAGTCAGTTCTTCTCTCATGTTCACTTTTGCTTCTCGTTCTCGCAGATGTCCTCGCCTTCAATCAGTTCGCGACACAGTCGGCCACCGACGCGATTCTCCAAATCGTCGTCTTTGCCGTGGGCGGGGCAGGACTCTTTGAGTTCCTCCGCCGGGTGTTGTGTTGCACCTCTGCTGCCGGCCGTTGGTCTGCAATCGTCCCCGGAGTGCTGAGCGGCGGTGCATTCATCGCATGGCGCATTCATGCACCCGTGGGCTGGCTCGTCATCATCACGATTGCCTCTGCTGCCTTCCTCGGCACCATCGCTGTTCGTTCTCTCTGGGGCCCCGAGAGCCGCAAGGTCTCCGAATCAGCCCAACTCGTGGGGCTGTTATGTCTCGCCCAGACAATTGTTCTCGTCTATGTCGCCACCCTCGCCGCGGTCGACGCCAGCTCCGTGCTCTTCACTTGAGTTCAGGCATAGACCGACTCTCCATCAGGCGGTAGTACCGAGTACTGAACGGGCGCAAATTGGTCACGAACGCCTATCGTGTCGCCATGACACTCAACGTTGGAGACCCCATCCCTTCCGTCGATCTTTTCGTCATGGGCGCAGCCGGACCTGAAAAGGTCAACACCGCCGATGTCCTCGGATCAGGAAAAGTCGTTCTATTCGCCGTGCCCGGAGCGTTCACTCCTGGCTGTTCAAAAGTTCACCTTCCTGGGTTCGTCCAGCAAGCCGGCGAACTCACAGGCAAGGGCGTCGACCGCATCGCTTGTCTCTCCGTCAATGATGCGTTCGTCATGGGAGCCTGGGGCGACGACCAGCAAGTTGGCGACTCAATCACCATGCTCGCCGACGGCAACGGCGAATTTACTCAGGCAATGGGCCTCGTCATGGACGGCACCGGGTTCGGACTTGGAGTTCGGTCAAAGCGTTACGCAGCGATCATCGAAGACGGAATCATCACCGCTATCGACGTCGATGAAAACGGTGGCGTTGAGGTCAGTTCATGTTCCGCAGTGCTCGGGCGCCTCTAAACCCTTTCCCGCTGCAAAACATCCTCGCAGTACTCACTCAGGTCTGGGCTCCACCCAGACCTGAGTTTTGTTTTTGCTCAGAGTGAGCGGCCCGCGAGGTAACCGGTACGGACAGCACCTTCGATGTAGCCAACCGAAACCGCGTCACCAACCACTTGCACTTCGAATCCGTCTGCGATGAGTTGTTCAGCAATCGAGTGGTCAGTGTGAACACCACTAGCGATGACAACGGCATCGGCCCGCACGGTATGAGCATCTTCACCGACGCGATAGGAAACATTGCTCTGCGTGATCGACACGAGTTCGGCACCAGTGATGAACTCAACGCCATGATTGCGAGCCTCGTGCACAGCACGAGCCCGTCGGGGGTGGGCCATTTCAAGACCGAGCTTCTCGCCCGCTTCAAGGACAGTGACGCTGCGGCCGCGTTCGGCAAGGTATTCGGCGAGTTCAACGCCGACGAGCCCGCCACCAACAACGACGACGCGCTTACCGATCGGCATCCACCGCTTTGACATGGACCTCACCCGATCCATGTTCGACATCAAACCAAGCGAGCGACCGATCGAAACGATGAGCCGGCGATGGATCGGGAGCCGCGCCGCAGCCGTCGGATCGTCTCCAGTCAAAAGCGCACGCAGATCGTCACCTGAGAAAACATGCGGCAACGTTGAGCCCGGCACATCCGGACGCTCGCGCCGGGCGCCTGTCGCAACAATGACCACATCGGCGTTCAGTTCTCGCAACAGTGTTGCGGTCACGGGAGTTGAGGTACGGATGTCGACGTCGAGTCGAGAGATCTCCGTCATAAGGTAACGAACGAATTGCGCGTTCATCGGCGTTGTAAGAGAAGAGAACCGCGCCGTACCGCCAAGGTGGGGAGATTTCTCGAGCAATGTCACCGAGTGACCGCGAACAGCTGCAACTCGCGCTGCCTCCATACCGCCTGGGCCGCCGCCCACGACGACGACGCGACGACGGACCGCAGCCGGAACCAGAGGACCTTCCTCGTAATGACCAAGTTCGGCGTTAATCGCGCAGATAGGGGCACCGTCCCAAAAGTTCTGCGCCACGCACACATAGCAATTAATGCAGGTGCGGACTCGCTCAGGAGTACCTGAGAGCAACTTCGCCGGCAGTTCAGGATCGGCGAGAAGTTGTCGACCCATCGAAACGAAATCGCAGTCGCCGTTTTTCAGGTGAGTCTCAGCAGCATCGGGGAGGATGCGGCCTACAGCAATCACTGGAATCGACACGGCCATCTTTACGACTGCTGCAAGGCCAACGTACTGATCGGGCTGCCACGGAAGTGGACCATTCGTAAATCCGATACCCATCGAGTTGGGGCCTGACGCCGAAACGTGAATTGCGTCGGCGCCTGCAGTTTCCGCCAGAACCGCATACTCAGCACAAAGTTCAGGAGTGATGCCACCATCGACATATTCGCGGCCGTCGAGCCGGACGATGATCCCGAAGTCAGAGCCGCATCGCTTACGGATTGCCGTGATGATTTCGACAAGCAAGCGAGCCCGATTTTCTACCGAACCGCCGTACTCGTCGTCGCGAACGTTGTAGTGGGGCGAAAGAAATGTTGAGATCAGATACCCGTGCGCGGCATGAATTTCGATGCCATCCAAACCCGCCTTCTTGACCCGCTCCGATGCGTCGGCGAACTGTTCGATCACCCAAACAATGTCATCAGTGGTAGCGGCGCGTTGCTTCCCACGCTTGCCTCCTGTGAGGCCCGCCATCTTCATGAGCTCATCCATCGTGATCGCGCTCATGTCAGATTCATCGTCGGGAAGCGGCACCGAAGGAACGAGTTGTTCGCGATCCTGCATCGCGTCGACGCCAGCAGTCTTTCCGTGGTGGCAAATCTGCACAACCATTTTCGAGCCATGACGATGCACCGAATCGGCAAGTCGCGACAGGCCTGGAATGAATCGATCGTCAGAGAGCGCTGGCTGATGCAACGAGGTAGCGCCGATGGGCCACGCCACTGCGGAAGTTTCGAGAATGAGGAGCCCCACTCCCCCACGGGCTCGTGCCTCGTAGTGAGCGATATTGAGATCGGTGATGGCGCCGTCGTCACAACTGTTTTGATCCATCGCCGGCAGCACGATGCGATTCCGAGTGTTGATCGGACCTATACGGCCCTGCGTCAGAAGCTTGGGATGAGGCACCGGCAGATCCTACGACCCTCTCCTTGAAGAGAGGGCCCCAAACGCGCCGGTGCCCCGCCGAAGCGGGGCACCGGGTACAACTCGCTCACAGCGCTTCAGCGCTGCAACGGGATCAGCTAACGACCTTGCCCTTGAGCTTGTCGAATTCGGCCTGATCGATGACGCCACGATCCTTGAGATCGGCGAGACGATGAAGTTCGTCGGCCGGCGTGGTGCCTGCTGCGTTGCGGATGTAGTTCTGCATTGCTGCGTCCTGAGCCTTTGCAGCCTCGATCGCATGCTGGTTCATCTTGCCGCCGCGAACGATGAGGTACGCAAGGACACCGAGCAACGGAACGATAAAGATCGCTACGACCCAAATGGCTTTGTGGACGCCACCCATGTCAGGGCTACGGAAGATATCGATGAAAACACTGATCGCCAACCAGATCCAGATGAAGAAACAGGTGAAGTAAAGCATGGCCAAAACCGCTTCACCGAGACCCCAAGTCGCTGCAAACATTTTTGCCTCCTGTGTGCCAAGGGTGACACGTCGATCCGCGCGAGACAGTCTCTCGCGACCAAGAGAGACTAGCGATTACTGACGCGTTCGTGACGCATTCGAACGTTTTTTGTTCTACTTGTGGTTCATGGTGTTATCGCCGTCCGAGAGACTGGCTCCGCCGCAACCTGGCGACGGAACAGCGCTCGCTGGAGGGCGTCGAGCAAAACGTCTCGGGTTTCACGCGGGTCGATCAACTCATCAAACCCCAGCGTTGCCGCAGAACGGTAGGAAGCCTGAAGTTCAGCATCACGAAGCATCGCCGCTTCGTCCTCATCAGCATTCGTGGCTCTACTCATCGCGCTTGCCCCCATGGCCCCGAGCGTTGCACCCGGATAGGCAAACGTTGCCGATTGGTTATCGAAACCAACCAACGTCATGACCATCGAACCGAAGCCATACGCCTTGCGCAGCGTGAGATGAAGTTTCGGACTCGAGGCCTGCGTTTGCGCCGCAAACATCCGCGCACCAGAACGAAGCACACCAGCACGTTCCGATTCGCTTCCCGGCAGCATCCCTGGGTTATCCGCGAGGAATACCAATGGAAGGTGGAACGAATCAGCCACCATGATGAAATGCGCAGCCTTATCGGCAGCATCTGCATCGATGGAACCAGCCATCACTGTCGGCTGGTTCGCAATGACTGCGACTGATTCGCCGCCAAGCCGAGCGAGACCACAGATCATCGATGGACCAAATCCTGGCTGCACCTCGAACCACGACCCATCGTCGACCACGACGTCAAGTACAGCGCGCATGTCATAGGCCCGACGAGAGTCGCTAGGAATGATCGAAAGGAGTTCGTCAGTCGATCGAAATCCTTGGTCGTTGCACTGTTCGGCGGGGAGATGTGGGGCATAACCCCAAGCGCTCGATGGGAAGAACGACAGATATACGCGCAACATGTCAAGCGCCGTTTCATCGTCTGGAGCCACGTTATGGATGAGGCCGCTCGGTACTGCAACCGACGGGCCTCCGAGATCTTCCTTTGAGACGTCTTCGCCGAGCGACTCGCGAACAACCGGCGGACCAGCAGTGAACACAGCCGCGTCCTGCGTCATCACGCTGAAGTCCGACATTGGAACGATGAGCGCGCCATGGCCAGCAGACGGACCCATCACCGCACTCAACACCGGTACCTTGCCCGAACACTTCGCTTGAATGAGGAGGTCGGTCGGTGCGCGACCGCCGCCTCCGCCGCCGCGATGACCTGCGCCTTCAAGCAACATGATGAGCGGAATGCGTTCGGCAAGTGCAAGTTCGGCAATTCGATAACGCTTCGACGAACTCCCGGGACCAATCGAACCGGCCAACACAGTGAAATCCTCGGCGCCGATCATGACGGGACGACCATCAATGCGGCCAGCGCCAGCAACGATGCCATCGCTCGGCACGTCACCAACCAGAGTGCCAAGTTCACGGAATGAACCTGGATCGAGCAGATAGTCGATACGCCCGCGGGCATCGAGTTGCCCCTTCGCGTGCTTTTTCGCGAGGCGCTCTTCGCCGCCCATCGCCCGAGCAGCTACCCGGCGCTGCGCAAGATCATCGAGCGCCGGCCCCCAACCTCCGGGAACCTCGGATGAATGTGAATTGTCGCTCTGACTCACGGGATCTCCAACTGCCATTCGACCAAGGCCGGGACAGTTGCGTCACCGGCAAACAAGAAGCGTATGGCCCCAGTCGGCCCCGAGACGTTGTCCGGTCTCCCAACCTGAGTCAGGACTGAGAAATCAACGACCACGCGGACACAACGCGGCATTGACAACGGCGACCACCGACTACCGTTCGCACGACACCGGGGGGACTTATGTCAACAGATATCGACGCACTACTCGCTCAGGCGAGCCAACTCGCAAATGGACTCAGCGACTTTGGAGACCCCTCGTTTCGCGAGGGACTCGAAGTCTTTCTCGAGTCGGCAAAGACCGAAGGGCAACTCACCGACATCGGGATTGCAGCGGCTGAGGGAATGGCATTGGGAAATCTTGTCAACCGCCTCAACGTCGTCGAGTGGCACCGCACCCACCCTGATTTGGCTTCGACGCAGGTGGAGTCCCCGATCTTCCTCATTGGCTTGCCTCGCACAGGCACCACTGCGCTGAGCCACTTACTTTCCGTCGACCCCGGCAATCGTTCGTTGCTCGGTTGGGAAATCAACGAATCAGTTCCACCACCCAGGACCGATTCCTACAGGTCCGATCCTCGCTTTGTTGCGGCCATGGAAGCTCCCGACATGCTCAGCATGATCAATCCTGAGTTCAAGGCGATCCATCACGATCCGCCCAACATGCCCCTCGAATGCGCAACGGTTCTCGGCCAGCATTTTTCCAGCCTGCATTTGTCGACCACGTTCAATCTTCCTTCCTATATGGACTGGGTATGTGCAAATGACCACACGCAGGCCTACGAGTGGCACAAGGCAGTTCTTCAAGTTCTCCAGTCGGAATGCCCTGGCCAATGGCAATTGAAGTCACCTGTGCATCTCATTGATCCGTTCGCGCTGGCAGAGGTCTATCCAGATGCGCGTTTCGTCTTGACTCACCGTGATCCAGTCAATGTCATCGCATCTGCATGCAATCTCGTTCGCGTTCTCGCTGGCACATTCACTGACGCAGACTGGACGGCGTATATCCGTGAGACATGGCCCGAGATCATCGGCACACTTCTCGACAATCAAAACGCGTTCCGGGATTCTCAAATCGCCGCAGGACGCGCTGATGCCTTTGTTGACCTCGCCTACTCAGACCTCGTGGCTAATCCGATTTCCACGATCGGTGCCCTCTATGAGCAACTCGGTGAGACGTTCACTCCTCAAGCCGAGCAAGCGATGCGTGCCCATAGTGCAGAACATAAGAAAGACCGATTCGGGTCTCACTCCTACTCCCTAGAAGAATGGGGACTCGACCGTGACGAACTCACCGAGCGGGTGCAGCCCTACCTCACTCGATACGCCGACTTCCTGGAGTAACCATGTCTGACACTGAACGCCTTCTCGATGAGAACGACACCATCGGTCTGGCTGCACTCGTTGCTGCAGGCGAAGTGAGCAGTCTTGAACTCGTCGATGCTTCGATCGCCCGCATTGAATCTCGCAACCCAGCCCTCAACGCTGTTGTCGCGAAGCGTTATGAACAAGCGCGGGCTGAAGCATCCAAGGTCACCTCAGACTCCCCCATCGCTGGTGTTCCATTTCTCGTCAAAGACCTCAACTGCGATGTTGCCGGATTGCCTTCCACAAAGGGCAGTCGTCTTTTTGCTGACGTCATCGCCACGAACGACTGCGAACTGACGAAACGCTTCAAAGCGGCGGGACTTCTCATCCTCGGAAACACCAACACCCCTGAGATGGGAAAGGCTCCGATCACTGAATCACTTCTCTTCGGCCCGGCGCACAACCCGTGGCGGCTGACCCATTCCACTGGTGGCTCATCGGGCGGTTCGGCCGCAGCCGTCATTGGCGGCATGGTCACTGCAGGACACGCAAATGACGGCGGCGGTTCCATCCGAATCCCCGCCTCTGAATGTGGCTTGTACGGGCTCAAGCCCACACGAGGCCGCACGCCAACCTGGCCCGCCGCCGCAGCGTTCTCTTACCCAATGGGAATCGGCCACGCCGTGACGCGCACTGTTCGCGACAGTGCTGCGATTCTCGATGCAATTTCCGGCCCGCTTGCCGGAGACCCTTACCCCTCACCTCCAGCGCCTATGGCCGGTTCGTTTCTTGCCGCCCTTGACCAAGACACTCCCAAACTTCGTATCGGCTTCAGTACCGTCTCGCCAGCGGGCAAAGACATGCATCCCGCAGCAGTGGAAGCAATCGAACGTACTGCAATGTTGCTCGAGTCTCTCGGCCACCACGTTGAAGAAGCTGCACCTCGCTGGGATGTCGCGATGCCCGCGAACTCCCTCGCGATGGTCATGGGCGCATCGGGCGCAAAGGTCGTCGAGGATCGTCTCGCTGAACTAGGTCGTGAACTTCGCGATGACGACATCGAGCCCTTTACCCGTTTCCTCCACGATCGGATGCTCGCCATCGATCCGCTTCGCATCATCGAGGCTCTTCAGCAAATCGAAATTGTCAGCCGAGACATTGCGAGCTTCTACGACACTCACGATGTGTGGCTGACTTCAACGTTGCCTGTGCTCGTACCCGAACTCGGAGTCATCAACACTTCCGACATTGATTCTGTGTTTGCTCATGCGGGCCGCTTCGCTGAACTCACAGCCGTCTTCAATGTGACCGGACAACCCGCCGCGTCCATTCCCGCTGGGTTCGACCCGAATGGTCTCCCCATCGGCGTTCAAATCGTTGGTCGACATTGTTCCGAAGAAATCCTTCTTCAACTTTCCGCGCAAATTGAAGCCGCTTCGCCTTGGCCGACAATCGCGCCGTGGCCACCAACACCTGGTTCCTAAACCTCAAGCAAGGGTCCTTCACATCGCGGCCGTGCTAGAACCGGAGCCATGTCCGGGGGGAATGCAGATCTACAAGCAGCCGATATCGCGTTGCCCAAAATCCCTGCAACCGCATGGGCGGTTCTCGGAATTCTCAGTTTTGGGCGCGAGCTCACCGGATATGACATCAAGAATTGGTCTGACGCCATCCTCCACTTCTTCTATTGGAGTCCTGCCACAAGCCAGATCTACACCGAGCTTCGTCGTCTGGAAGATCTTGGCCTCGTAAGTAGCCGAACTGTTGCTCGAGATGAAGTTCGAGACAAGACCGTCTACGCGATCACTCCGATTGGGACTGAGGCACTTCGAAGTTGGCAAGCAACCGTCGATGCTGAAGCTCCAATCCTCAAACACGGAGTTCTTCTCCGAATCTGGCTCGGACACCTCGCAGAACCAGACCGACTTCGCGAACAAATTGCGGAGCACCGCGCCCGGCTCCATGCAGAACTCACCGCCGCAAAAGAATCGCAGGAACAGGCTGACGCTCAACCCGACTGGGCCTACCCAGCGCTTGTCGCGTCGTGGGCGGTCCGCCGAATCGAAAGCGAAATGGAGCTCACCGACTCGATGCTGATTGACCTCGACCGACTTGCAAACAATCGCTGACTACAACAAAGGAACATCATGACCCCAACTTCTGCAGTCATTGTCACCGGCGGTGCATCCGGAATTGGACGAGCGTGTGCGGAAGCAGTCGCCGCACAAGGACGTGCCGTTGCCGTATGGGATCTCAATTCTGACGGCGCGCTTGGCGTCGCTCAAGAGATCGCCAACAAACACAATGTGGCGACGTTTGGACTCGGTATCGATGTCACAAAAACCGCTGAACTTGCTAGTGCCGTCGACGCAAGCCGATCTGCGGTCGGCCCTCTTGGCGGACTTGTTCATGCGGCAGGAACGGTACGAAGCCAATCAGTCGGCGACCTTGACGATGCCGGCTGGGACTTCGTTTTAAATGTGAATCTGCGCGCGTTCCCGATGCTGGTTCAAGCAATGCATAGTGACCTTGCTGCCGCTGACGGAGCTGCAGTCGTTGGCATTGCATCGATCGAAGGCTGGGTCGGCAATGCCGCTATTCCCGCCTATTGCGCGTCGAAGGCAGGGATGCTCGGAGCCGTCCGATCGATGGCCGACAAACTGGGGCCAGAAGGCATCCGGGTAAACGCGATCTGCCCCGGCTTCATCGAGACTCCAATGCTGGGTATCACCCTCGATATTCCTGGGATGCGGAATCGATTCGAAGAAAGCTCAGTACTCAAGCGAATCGGCCAACCGAGTGAAATCGGCGAACCGGCCGCATTTCTACTCAGCGATAAAGCATCGTTTATCACTGGCCAATCGATCATTGTTGACGGAGGAGTGCTCGCCACCGCCTAAGAACCTCAATGGTCACATCGGGCAAGCAGCAACGTCGCGACGCCAGATGGCCAACCCATCAACGACGCGATCGATGTTGTAACAACGCTCGAGCCAAGTTCCGATCGGGAATGACTCGGGTCCATACATCGCCCAATCGGTATCGGGACGAGCAGCATTAATCACTACAACAGGTGGATGCTTCGCGACATCTTCAAAGAACATGTCCCAACGCGACCGAAACGGCTCGGCCGCAATCACACTCTCTGGGAGCGGATGAGCACGACTCGCCCAGTTGCCCGTGAGGTAACCGCCATGCAAAAAGACGCCCGACGGAAGTCGTTGTGACGCTACATACACGTCGGGCAGGGCCCCCCATACGAGGATTCGCTCGTCAGGAGTTGTCGTGCTTTGCACATAGCGGCCCAAGTCGGTGTAGTTCGTCAGATCAGGGCGGTAGACAAACGCGAGTGTCAACATCACCGCAAGCAGTCCGATGGTCAGCGACATCAACACCTGCCAAACACGTCGGCTCGCCGAAACGAGTGCACAGCCAGTAAGCACCGCCAGTGGCGGCACCAACTGTTGAAAGTAGTGACCAAAAAACCGAAGACCGATCGGAATCACCAGTAGCGATGCGCCAAGCCACACGAGCATCGTGACGTCAGCACGCACCTGCCGACGGATCACTGCCCAAAGGCCATAGAAAAGTGGCAGGTGAAGCACCACGAACACGGCGGTCAGAGCGACTCCAATTGCCGCGGCCCTTCCCGTTGAGATGCCTCCGTTGAGATAGTCGCTGTTATCCGACCACACCCAACGAATCATTTTTGCGCCATCAAAGAAAACGAAAAGCGGAATCGCACCGACTGCTGCTCCGACCGTCGCAGCGGCAACCGCGCGCCATTTTCCGTCAACTCGGCGGAGCGCCTCGATCAAAACCGGGATCGCGACTGCGATGTACGGCTGCTTGCAATTGGCAGCAAAAACAACGGCTGCGCCAGCCAACGCAAACCACAACAGCGGTGAACGGTCGGTGGAGCGAGCGACGACAACACACAGGATTGCCACCGAAGCCGGAAGCAATCCCCAAAGTTCAAAGTTTGCAGCTTGCGCATCAGCAGGAAGAAAGAGCGCGGTTCCGACGATCGAGAGAACTCCAGCGAACAATGCAGCGCGACGCGAGCCTGCAAGACGTCGAACAATCTCAGCGACGACCACACCATTGAGGAAGATAAGCAATGCAACAACGAATCGGATGGTGCGCATGTCAACGCTCCACTCGCGAATCATGGAATACATAATCGGGACAATCGGTGGCTTCCGATCAATCACATCGACATAGAGCGTTCCACCCTGCCGGAGCACATCACCGGTCACTGCCAGATAGGACTCGTCTCGATCAAACATCCCGTTGTAGAGCAAACCTGGAGAGCGCGAAACAATCGTCACAATTCCGAGAACGCTGACCATCCACGCACCCCAAGACATCCGACCCCGCAGGGCAACGACGACATCCTCAACACGACAGAGAAGGGTTCGCCATCGAGAGATGTGAGGTTCGACTGAGGTGGTCACGGATGTCTCCTGCGCAGACCCAAGGGTTCGGGTCGAGGACCACCGGGACACCCAGAGGTCACACATGATGATGACAGACACCTAACCTCCACGGGAGTGAGCCCCGAACACACCGGACCCGGAACCCCTACTCCCGCATCCCTTGCCGACCGACAGGCGATTAGCGACGTGGTCTTGACCTACTGCCGAGGCATCGACCGCCTCGACCGCGACCTTGTCACCAGCTGCTTTCACGCTGACGCCACCGACACTCATGGTTCGTTCAACGGCACGATCGCCGAATTCATCGACTGGGCATTCGCACTTCTGCAGCGTTACGACTCCACCATGCATCTCGTCGCCAACCATCTCGCAACCGTGAACGGTTCTGCTGCCGTTGCGGAAACCTACGGGATCGCCTATCACCGGTCCTCTGATCCCGATCCTCGCCGCAACCTCACTGTCGGCTTTCGCTATCTCGACCGACTTGAGCGTCGAGACGAAGGACCTTGGCGAATCGCTCGCCGCATCGCGACCACCGAATGGGTGACAGCACCCGGAGCCGGTTCCGAATGGCCGATACCTCCTGACTCAGCAGTAGGTCAGCGCGATCGCACCGATCCGCTGTATCAATTACTGCTCGATCTCTCACACGACCGCTAACCCACCCACAAAAGGGAATCCCATGCGCGCTGTACGTTGCCCAGAAGGCAAACCCACTGTCGTCGATCTCCCCGAACCTTCGGGTGAAGGCATTGTCGTCACTGTTGCATCGGCCGGTATTTGCGGCTCCGACCTTCACCTCTTGAATTTCAGCCTTCCGGCAACATTTGGACATGAGTTCGCAGGAACTCTCGCCGATGGCACGCCCGTTGCGGTCGAACCGATCGATCCATGTTTTGTTTGCGAAGCGTGCATCGATGGCAAGACGCAACTTTGCGTGCGTGGTCCATCAATGGCGTTTGGCGTAGGCCGCGACGGCGGCATGGCCGAGAAGGTCATCGTGCCTGCGACATCAATCGCTCGGCTTCCCGCCGGGGTCGCTGCATCGAATGGCTGTTTGGTCGAACCGCTTGCAGTTGCCGTCCACGGAATTCGACGAGGCAATATTTGCGGCACCGATCGAGTCGCTGTCATCGGCGGAGGAACAATCGGTCAAACCGCACTTGTCGTTGCGCAGCAAACCGGTGCAAAGGTCGACCTCTCGGCCCGCCACGAACGTCAGATCGAAGCTGCAACGCGCCTCGGAGCGGGATCGGTCGATGGCCACGGCTACGACGTTGTGATCGAAGCCGCCGGTACATCATCGGCGCTGGCCGAAGCTGCGGATCGCTGCCGCCCTGGCGGAACAATCGTGCTCCTTGGGAGTTACTGGGATGGTTCGGTCGAGATGCCAGGTTTGGCGATCGGCATGAAAGAAATCACGATCGTTCCTGCCGTGATGTACGGCCGCGTCGGACCTTCTCGCGATATCGATGTTGCCGCGACGATTCTCGCCCAGCGTCCAGAGCTTCCCGAGATCATCATCACTCATCGCTTCCCGCTCGACGCAGCGGTAGAGGCATTTGGTGTTGCTGCCGATCGTTCAGAAGGAGCCATCAAGGTCGTTCTCGAACCCTGACGTCACCTAACCCGCGTCACTTATTGGCTTCTCGCAAAACGGCCATCAACTCCGTAATCGACGGATTCACGAGAATCTCGTCGCCAACCAACACACTCGGAACGGTTTCGGAGCCAATACGACGATTGAGAAGTTCGCGCGCCTCGTCGTCTTCCCAAATATT